>CAZVZH010000233.1:0-6982 GCA_964630705.1 uncultured Saprospiraceae bacterium
GCCTGGAGCCCGATTATTTCATTTTTGGCCACCGCCACCTGCCCATCGACTGGCAGTTGCCCAACGGCCGCAGCCGCTACATCAATCTGGGCGAGTGGCTGTTCAACTGCTCCTATGCGGTGTTTGACGGGCGGGAGCTGGCGTTGCGGTTTTTTGAACGGGAGGGGGCGGTGGTGCGGAATGGGTAAGCTGTCAGGCTTTGGCCCGCCCGAAAAACAGGTAGATGACGAGTCCGCAAATCGCCAGCGTCAGTGCCGCCACCAGCCAAATTTCCGATCCGAATGCCATGGGCGCGTCGTCGCCGATCAGGACAAAGGTTGCCCAGCGGCTGGGGTGGGCCTGTTCGAGCGTGGCATTTTTCAGAAAATCCCTTTGAGCGGCACACAGCGCTTGGTCCTTTCCCTGGCCGGACTTTAAATTTTTAAAAAAACCAAGGATGATGTCTTTCGAAGCAGCATCGTCGGCATTCCATAAGCTCATGACGATGTTGGGGCAGCCCGCGTACTTGAAGGCCCGGGAAAGGCTCATCACGCCTTCGCCGCGCTGCAGGCGTCCGGCGCCTGTTTGGCAGGCGCTGAGTACGGCCAGCTCGGCATCGAGGCGCATATTGTAGAGTTCGAAGGCGTGCAGGGCGCCGTCGTTGGCGGTATCGCCGGGCGTAGGTGTGAACAGGATTTGCGAGTGGAGCGGGTCTTGGTCGTCGGCGCAGGCGTGGGTGGCCAGGTGGAGGATTCCGCTGCCGGGCGCGAGATTTTTAAAGCGGCTTTCCGTAGCGGCGTTTCCCAGGCAGGGTTGTCCGCCGACCAGCCCGGCTACGGCTTGTATTTCCGGGCGGTTGTGTTTCAGGTCGGGCAAAGCTCCGCCCCGCCAATCGGGAAAGGCGCGGCTGATCACGGCGCTGTCGAGGCCGCGGGAAGCGAGCGGTTGGCCGGTAAATGCGGGTGCGAAGCCTGCGTACAAGCGTTTCCGTTTGCGCCGGGGTTGGTTTTCGAGCAGCAAGGCGGCGGAGTATTCGTAGCGGATATCTTTGGTTTTGACGAGGTAGGGTAAGTCGCGCCAGTTTTCGGCTGCCAGAGCCTCGGGGTCAGGCGCCTTTTCAAGCAAGATTTGAAAGGGGAGGTAGCCGAGCGGGCCGTCGGGGATGATGATGAGTTGCTTTGTATTTTCGGGGAGTACCGGCTGTACGAGCTGGCGATACAGTTGTTGGGCCGGGTCGGCAAATTGAGCGAAAGTTGCGCCGGATGGGCCAGCGGTGGAGGCTTGAACGGCCGGCCGGCGCTGGTGGGCGGTTGTGGTAATGTACGGCAACCCGAAGTTGGAGATATGAGTAGAAACCTGGTCGGACCAGTGTGGATTGAAACAAGCCAGTAAACCGGCCAGTGCAGCCGTAAATCCGGAGTCAATTGGCAGCATCTGATAGCTGAGGCTGGTTGCCGTGAGGCAAAAGGTGTAGAGAATCGAATCGCCAAACACATATTCGAGCAGGGCGGTATGCGCCGGTAATTTTTGCTGGATGTCCGAAACCCTGAGATTGGCCGGGTTAAATTTCAATTGGAAATATTCTGGAAACTGAATGGCGATTTGCTGCAACAAGGAATCGTGTCGATTGCGCAGGTCGGTCAATTTTTTGTGATAACTCCACAGGCGCAAGGAATCCGATTGTGCGCCGGACATTTCCTGAATCGTTTTATCGAGAAAAGCAAGTTCGCGGTGCAGTTGCTCTTCTGCCTGAACGGTTTCCGGCGGCACCCCGGCAAAGGAAGTTATGTTTTCCCGGCGAATTCTGTCCAACAGTGCGGTTGCTTTGGCCTGTTCGGCATATTCAAATGCTTTTTGCGCGTCGGCCAGAGCGCCGCCGGCCCGGTTGAGGAGCATGGAGCTGACTATTCCGGTTTCAAAAACAGGTTGTGCCCTGGAAGAAAGCGTTTGTTTGGAAATGTCCGATCGGTACGACCGATTCATCTTACGGATCAATTGGGCCGCGCACTCCGATGTGAACTGGGCGTGATTCAATTGCCGGACATCGCCGCTCTGTTGGTATTTTTTTATAAAGATGGCGGCCTTTTGCTGCAGCGCTGCCAGCGTCACCGGGTGTGCCGGTAAATCGGCAGGCGCCGGTAATGCTTCGTTTTTTTTCCAGGAAAATGCCGGGACGCGGTTTTTCAGGGCCATTTGGCAACTTTGGAGCGCTTCGTTGTAATCGGCTTCCTGTTCGTGCAAACCGGCAATTTTCAACCAAATATTCCCAATCTGCGGGTGAAAGGCGCCGCTGTGGCGTGTTCGGTATTCGATGGCTTGCCGGAAGGCGTCGAGGGCTTTTTGTGGTTGCCCGACGCTTTGGCAGGTGATGCCGAGTTCGGTGAGGCACTCCGACAAAAAATCGTAGGCCGGCGCTTCAAATTTCAAACCTTCCGAAATGCCTTTTTGCAGGCAGTTTACCGCCAGCGGAAGGCGCCCGGTTTCGCGGTACGCCGTCCCAAGGAAGGTATAGGGCCGTACAATGTCCTGTGGCCGGCCGGAGGAAATGACGCCGGTAAAGCCCGAAATCGCTTGTTGGCGGTTGTGCTCGTTGATTTTAAGGGCTTCCAGGGCGTATTGGATGGCCTTTTCGTAGTTCTGGCTTCCTAAAAAAAGGCGGGCGAGATCGGTGTAGATAATTCCGGTTTCATGCGGTTTGGTTTGCCGGAAGTTCTCCAGGGCCAGGCGGTACCATTTTTCTGCTTCTGCGGAGTTGCCCATGAGTTCGTACACCACGCCCAGGTTTTCGTAATCGTTGCCGAAATACGGGTGGTTGCGGTCAAAAATCCGGTTCATGATGTCGAGGCTCTTGAACAGGTATTCCAGGCCGCGTTTGTAGTCGCCGCGTTGCACATAGTTGAAGGCTATGCCCACGCAGATTTCGGTGTTGCGAATATGGTCTTCCCCGAATTTCTCCTGAATTTTTCGGTACCCGGCCAGCGACCATTGCAGCGCTTCATCGAGCTGCCCTTGTTCCATAAGGTTGTACCCGATGCCGGCGTGGGCTTTGGCGTATTTTTCATAAAGCGAGGAGTCGAACCGGAAGGCCATTAAGCCCTCGCCGAGCTGAATAACCTGCCGGCAAACGGCGATGGCGCTGTCGTGCAAATAATTGTCGTCGTAGTACCAGTATTGTTTCCAGAGTTGCCAGAGCCGGGCGGAATCGGCCTGCCAGCTGGCCAGGTTGGCGGGGGCGTTGGGGAGGCGTTTGTCCGGAGCGGCGTTGGGGGCTTCCACTGGCGTTTTATCGCAGGAAAAAATGGCCAGCGTAAGTAAAAATATCCAAACGGTAAGCTTTAGCCCGTGCATATCGGCAGAGTTTTCAGTTTGCAGGTTTGCGCGTTTGCGATTGCGCCATTCCGGGGTTGGAATTGCCTGGGGTTTCGAATTTTCCGTGAAGGATCAAGTTGGCGCCTGGGGCAATTTCCGGGCGGAGGCCGCTGACGGTCAGCGCGCCGCCGGCTGCGATCTCCAGGCTGGTTCCGGGCTGCATGACCAGGCTGTAAATTTCTTTATTCCGGCTGGAAACTACCGGATAATTTTTCCGGTCGCTGGTTTGTTGCGGGATGACTACCTGGCAGGTCCAGTCGGGCACCGTGCCCAGGCTCCAGTTGCGCGGGCAATGCCAGTTGGTTTCCTGGCCCGGAAAGCCGCCTTTCCAGGTATTGGTTTTTTGAGCGTGGAGTTGGATGGCGGCTGCGGCCAGCAGCAGAGCGAGGAGTGCGAGTGATTTTTTCGTGATGGTGGCGTTTTTCAGTTAATACCTGGAGCGGGGAAATGCTTACCAGTCTGGGAGGATTTTTTTCAGGCACCCTATGCGCTCTGCGCTATCCCCGGCTCTGGTAGGCCGGCGAAATATTCCTGCAACATGGCTTCACATTTTTAAAAACCGGCCTATTTGCCTAATTCCAGAGGTGTTAGGGCCTTCCAGGAAAAGGTAGTAAAATCCATTTTGCAAAAACTCGATGTTGAAAGTCTCTGTGTAATTTCCTGGCGACGAATTCCGGCCTTTAATGGAACGTATAACTGTTCCTGTAGGACTCAAGATAGTAAACAATACATCGCCAGCTTCATCTATGGAGTACGAAACCTCAATTTGGTTAGTGGAAGGATTAGGGAATATGGAAATTTGATCTTTAACCCGTTGATTGGTTAGTGCAGATGGATTGATCTGTGTTCTATCAACGTATTCAGGTCGACAGCCCGGACATGGAAATTCAGTTGGCAATTGGCTTTTGGTATCGTATAACAATTGCTGATGGCGTTTTCGGGAGGGATCAAGCGGCACATAAGTCATTGGTTTGGTCAAAACATTGCCTGGTGGAATAATACCGCTGTATACAGCAACCTCTTTTCTTGCGGGTACAAAGGTTTCAACCTGCCCAAGAAGATGATATGGGGAATATTGACTCCCGCTTGTTCGGTATTTTTCTTCTGCTATACTAATCACGGTATCGCCATTCATGAAAGTTAAATACGGATTGACTTCATTCAAAAGGTACTGGTAAAAAGAAATAGTATCAAACGTGAAATTGTCATTTGTAACGACGACCAATGAATCGGGTATAAAAGTAGAATCACCGGTATCCAGATCAATAATAAAAGGATAGTCGAGCTGATAATTGATCTTTTCGCTTAAACAAAAGTCTCCAATATTTTCATTCGCCTCCAGCGTGTCTTTAGAAAGCGGTCCGCAAACCGCTTCGGGGTAGGTGCCATCCCAGGTAGGGTACCAGTAATGGTTGGCAACTTCCTCCGTTTCCGTAGAAAAAAGTGTATCGCCTTTGTGGTAATTTTGAACTATTATCCAGCCATAGGCCCCGATTTTTATTAATATCTCTCCCTTGTCTTTCCTTCTTATTACCGCTCCGCCCAGAAAATCTTGAAATGTTCCGACGAACCCCAAAACTTTTTTGCCATCTCCTTCCACGATCCCGATCAGAATACTATCAATATTGCCTTGAGGATTTTCGTCCCAGTCAAAAAGTGCAATATTGGAATAGACTGCACCCCAAGGGCCGTCTAACCATTCATTATAAGAATCGGGAGGAGCGTTTTTTCCAAAGAAATCAGCAACTGGGCAATTAGGCGTTCTTTGAAAAAACAAAGGGCCGTATAGCTGCATGCCCGGATCACCATTACTGTTTTTTATAAAATATGTTTCAAAGCAGCGCTGGCCAGGATGGCAATTATAATAGCATATGGAGTCCGGTGGTGGCGGCGGCATGCTGTCATTGCAGATTTGCCAATCCTGGATATTTAGGCGCTCAAAAGAATGTTGTCGAATTTCCGGTCTGAAAATCCGGATATAAAGCTTTCCGGCAGGCCCATGCGCTTCTGGACAAGCTCCACTGGCTTTTCCTCTTATCTGCTCAAAATTGTCCCAGAAAAAGGCCCTTTTTAATATAACCATATCATGCCCCTTGTTCAAATTCAAATGGCCGCCAGCAACACTGTTCCCATCAATTGGCACATAAATATCCGGTTCCGGTGGCGCTGTACGTAAAAGGCATTCTGCCCTCAGCAAGACGTTTTTATACTGGCTTAGTCCAGGATGTTCGTTCGTCATAAAAGGCTGGTCGTTCTCGGCATAAAAAAACAGGTTGGTATACGGCGCGTTTCCGCCGTTATCCCCCCAAATTTCTTCCAGGAAAGTAACTTTTAGTGCGGCCTTGTCGTCGGGCGTTTTAAAACTGACGCCGTTTCCGGAAGTGAACGTCACACTCTGGCCAATAGAAAGATTGTACGCGTTGCCTTCGTAGTCGTTGTTGCTGTAAACTGTACAGGAGGTTTGCTGCGAAAAACCGACTATTGATAGCAGAAGAATAAAGGGCGCAGTAAGAGCAAGCGATAGCGTTTTCATACTCAATATATTTATAGTGCATTTGGGCTGTTATTGTCCTTTTTCCAATTTCTCCACCTTTTCGGCCAGAGCGGCGTATTTTTTATGCAGTTCAATAATATAGAGATTTAGTTTCTCAATTTCCTTGAGTTGAGCAGCCAGCATCTCCGGCACATCAAACCCATCTTTTGCTACTTCTTCCGCGGATGGTATCTCTGGCAAATGGTGGTTCGCTGCGATAAACTTTTCTTGTTCCTGTATGGTAGGCAAAGAATAGCCCTGGCCGAATACATAATCTGGCCAGTTGCTGAAATACTCTATTTTAAAGGTGGTTGCCAAAACGCTGCCGTTAAAAGTGGCTACATGATTGCCCCACAACTTATCGGTGCCTACAGAAATTCTTCCGGATGGAATAAACAGATGGCCGTTGCTAATACTCGCATTCCCTTTTTCAACGGTAAAGTTGCCTTGAAGCAAAGCGGAGACCATATCCTTATCATTGAAAATCCTAAAGTACAATGGCGAAGTTGGAGTGCCGCCACGAACTAAAAATGCCGTATTACTGCCTGTATTTTGGTCTGAATATTGAGTTACAGAAAATTGTGCAGGCAAGTCATTGGAGTTCACACTGACAAAACCATTCGAGCCAATGCGAAATCTGTTTTCCAACGAGGTATGTCCCGTTTGAAAAACTAAATCCGCAGGGAAAGAAAGGCTGTTCGGCTGCCCTGCAACTACGGCTTTTATGGTAGCGCCAGGATACCAAGAGTTAAGGCCAGATACCCAACCAGAAAAGTTCAATGTCCCCAAATTGTCATTTAATACAACAGGGTTGCGAATGGTGCTGGGATTATACCCATTATCAGCACGAAAAGTTGCTATTGGATCAAACCCACTGGGGAATTGCGCTGATAGAGCAAATGGAAAAAAGGCGCATGCGAAGAGAAAAAGGAATCGACGTTTCATAACACAGGTTTGGATAGTGACAAGATGTAAGCGGTACTAAGGTTTATTCCACCAAGTGGCGAAATCTTACCCATACCCCGCAAAAAAAAACCGGCCCATTGCGAAGCGGGTTTTCCGGCCACCCGATTCCGGTATTTTTCTCAAATTTGTTCGCCG
>CAZVZH010000234.1:0-6972 GCA_964630705.1 uncultured Saprospiraceae bacterium
ACCAATAAAATTAGCCCGGAGGCCTGCACTTTGCGTGGCATCCGGGCTAATGTTGTTTTTCCGACGACAGCTTATCAATTCCCCGTCCGCACCATCCGCCGCGTCGCTGTTCCAAACGGCGTCGTCAACTCATAGCTGAGCACGCCAAAAGCGCCCTCCAACTGCACAGTTTCCTCGTTGTAGCCGGCCTGGAAAACCTTGTTGCGCTCCCACAGCAAGCGGCCGCCGGCGTCGAAAATACGCAGCCGCGCCTCGGCAGCTTCCGGCAGCACAAAACTGATCGTCGTGCCTTGTGTGAATGGGTTGGGCCGGTTTTGCAGCTGCAAAACCGCTGCGCCGGAGGGGCCGGGCGTAACACCCGTTGTACCCGAAAACAACAGCAATACCTCCGATTCTGCCAGCGCGGCGTTGTAACTGTACCCCGGCAACACCGCATCGTTGAGGCGCAGCACTTCGCTCAGACGCGTACCACCTTGCAAAGCCTTGACGCGCAGGCGCAAAGCCGGCGTCGCTTCCGAAACCGCAAGGGCCGACGTTTGCGACCACACTACGCGAACTTCGCCCGCTGCACGGTTGAACAAACCTACGTGCTCATCGGCTTTCAGCGGCAAACCGCCGGCGAGCGGCTCTACCGACACGATCTCCAGGTAATTGGGATCGAGAAACAAAGCAAATTGGAAGGCGATCAGCTCGTCCATTTGGCCGGCCAAAAGGTCCAGCTCCAGTTCGGCGCCCACCTCCAAAGCGCGGTCGGTAGTCATCAATACCAGGGGCGTGCCGGCGCCGAGATTGGCAGGGTTGGCAAAGGCCGTTACTACGTCGCCCGTTTTGATCCCGTAAAAATCCTGGTTGACCTGCGCGCCCGTAATGCCCGTGTAGCTACGCTGTTCGGGGAAACCCCAGGGCGGTATCGACATGGTATGGCTGGTGGGGGCGAAGCGCCACGAGGTTTTGAACTGGGCCAATGCGGAGGGGTTGCCCAACAGCGACTGGGTGATGATCGAGGCGTCGAGCGTAGTGATCGAATTGCTTTTGTTCACGTCGGCAGCCACTTGTTTGTACGGGTCGGTGATCAGGTTGATATTGGCCGCGTGTTGTTGAACTGCTGTGGCGTCGGCGGAGGTTACACCGTTGAGTTTGTTGATGGTTTTAACCGGCGTTAGAGTGAAATTGCCCGAAGTGACGGTGGTGGAAATGTAATAGTCGCCGTTCACATCCGTCAGATCGCTGCCGGTAGCCGAACCGGCGAGATTGACCGTGGCGTCTTTTACCCCCAGCGAATTGTTGTTGGAGAATTTTATTTTTCCGCTAAAATCGATGTCGCAATTGGTCGAAACAAAGATTTGAAACGTACAAGTATTCGTGCAGCCGTTCCCGTCGGCAGCCGTGTACGTGATCGTGTGGGTGCCCGCCCCGGCAGTTGCCGGATTGAACATGCCCGCGCTCACGCCTGGCCCGCTGTAGGTACCGCCGCCCGGGCTGCCGCCACTGAGCGCATAGGCCGGCGTGGTCAGGCAGGTGGATGAATTCGATGGACAACTGGGCGCAGCCGGCGGCGGATGCACCGTAATGTTAAACGAACAACTGTTCGTGCAACCGTTCCCATCCGTAATCGTATAGGTAATCGCATGCGTGCCCGTTCCGGCAGTCGCCGGATTAAACATGCCCGCACTCACGCCCGGCCCACTGTAGGTGCCGCCGCCCGGACTGCCCCCGCTGAGCGCGTAGGCCGGCGTGGCCAAACAAGTCGACGAGGCGGACGGACAGGTCGGCGCAGCCGGCAGCGGGTTCACGGTCACATTCACCGTGCCGGTATTGGTGCATCCCCATGGGTTAGTCGTTACCATAACGCTGTAAACATGCGGACCGGAACTGGTAGGTATGGCCGTTGTCGACGGGTTGCCGCTGGGGTTGGTGATGCCCTCGCCCGACCAGGAAACCGTACTGCTGGCAGCCGCTGTAATCGACAAGTCGAGTATGGCCCCCTGGCATACCGGGTTGGGGTTTACCGTAATATTAGCCGGCGGGGTTTGAAGAAAAATATCACTTATTTTCGAGCAGCTGCTGGTGCAGCCGTTGGCGTCGGTGATGGTGACGGACACGGTATAAGTCTGTAGGTAATTTCCGGAAGTCACCGAAACAGAGGAGCCGGTGGTAGACCCCGGAATAGAACCGTTGCCGCTGATGCTCCAGTTGTAATTGCTCATGCCGGCTGTTGCACTGTACACAATGCCGGCAGTATTGTTGCAAACAAGGTCCGGACCGCTAACTGTGCAGCTGGGCGGCGTAAACGTACCCACCGTCGCCTGTGTCGCCGCGCTGGTGCAGCCATTGGCGTCTTTGACGACGATGTTGTACATTCCGGCCGTCAGGCCGGTAAACGTTGCGCCGGCCTGAAAGTTTGCCCCGTTATCTTTCGAATAGGTGTAGGGCGACGTGCCGCCGCTCACGCCGCTGACGGCGATCTGGCCGTTGCTGCCGCCGGGGCACACGTTGGTTGGGGTGGCGGTGAAATTGATGGCCGGGCAAGCGGTAACCGTTCCGTTGACGGCAAAATCGTTGGCCGTCGAGTTGGCAACATCGAAAATGTAAAAAGTACCCGTAGCGCCTGATGCGCCATACGGGATGATGCGGAACGTAACCGTGCTCGACGACGGCAAGTTTTGCAATGCAGGTATCGTCGACAAATTGGTGGAGCCCACCGAGGCTCCGCTGCTGGAGGTGCTCGGCAAACTCACCGTTGTTATCGGGACGTAGGAGCCGGAATTTATCCGGTACTGAATAGTGGCGTTGGTCGGTCCTGTGCCGGAACGCCGGTAATCGAACGGGTTGATCGAACTCAGCGAAAGCAAATAACCGGTGTTGGCTTTGACCGTAAAGGTGAAAAACTGGTTGCCGCTGATACCGCCGGCTTCTGTCAGGTTCCAACTGTTGCCCCCCCAGCCTCTTGCTGCTCCGGTGCCGGTGGTGCCCACGCCAGAACCGCGGGTCAGGCCGCCTACCGTGGCATTGGCCGCAGTGGAGGTAGCGGCGAAGGGGCTGGGACCGAAGTTATCCGTGCCGCCAGTCAAGGTACTGGTGTTCCAGCCGCCGACCACCTGGCCGGTCGCCTGCATCGACCCGATGCAAGCCAAAAGCAAGAGGAGCGCGGTGCGGAGGAAGGAAGAGGTATTCGCCGGTGCGAACTGATTTGTTATCATCATTTGGTTTGGCACGCGAAGTAAAGCAGGTGTCATGCAGAGGAAGGTTTGTTATACGAGAATCGAGGATTCGCAGACCAAAAGTAAGCAGGGCTACAGGGCCCGAATACTGTTTACGTTAAATTAATTTTTAAGGGCGGCAAACCCGTCAGGTTAAATTTCAAAAAAAACCTGGGAAGGCAGCGCCATGCGCCGAGCCTTCCCAGGTTTTTTTAAAAAAATTGCCTGAAGGGTTATCAGTTACCCAGCCCCTCCACCCGAAACACAAAAGGGTTTTCCGGCAAATCGTTGTGTGTGATCACCAGCACCGCCGAGCGGATGCCGGGGGCCGAGGGGTCGAATTTCACATTGAAGGTAGCACTGCTGCCGCCGGCTATAGCACTTGCCGGCTGTACCGTTACGCTAAAATCACCCTGATCGCGGCCGGCCACTTCAACGAGCGGAACCCCGTCAAGTTCGAGCGGAAAACCGCCTGGAACATTTTCAATGGTAAACACCCGGGTAGTCATCCCGCCGGCTACAGCTACCCCGCCGAAATCCGTGTGGTCGGTGGCGGAAACGGTAGTCGAGCGGTTGGCAATGGCATTGCCGTTGCCAAGTACCGTTATCGCTTGGGGTACCTGGCCCAGGCCCTGAATGGCAAAATCGTACGGATTTTCATTGCAGTCGTTATTGGCGATATTTACCGTAGCGGTTCGCAGTCCTCCAGCGGATGGGTCGAAGCTAACCATAAATGTGGCAGAACCGGACGGCGCAATCACAGCCGGCAAACTGATGCCGCTGACCATAAAATCAGCGGCATGCGCGCCGCCGAGGGTGATGCCGGCCGCAGGAATGGTAAGATTGGCCAAACCCGCATTTTCGATGGTAAAAGTGCGCGACACCATGCCCGCGCTCACCAGGGTACTACCGAAATCCGTATGATCGCCGGGAATAGGCGCGTTGTCGCCGTCGGCGATATTTACAGCGTTGCCCTTCAGATTGATCTCGGCGATAAGGCCCAAACGCACGCCTGCGTTGTCGGCATTAAAATTTGCCGTCACAAAATCCTGAGCGCCATCCGCATTAAAATCCCCGACCGCCACAAAAAGCGTGTTGGTCCCCATCGAAATACTGGTGCTCCCGCTAAACCCGCCGGCGCCATCCCCTACCCGAATGGAAACCGGGCCGGATGGCGAATTGCTGGAGGTGGCAAAATCCTGATGGCCGTCGCCGTTAAAATCGCCGATGGCTATCGAATACGGCGAAGAGCCGACGGTAACATTCAAACTACCGGAAAACGTGCCGTCGCCATTGCCCAAACGAATGAAAACGCCAGCCCCCGACACGGCAAGGTCCTGCACCCCGTCTTCATTAAAATCGCCAATGGCTACCGAACGCGGACCAGCCCCAACCGATATGCTTGTGCCGCTGGCGAACGTGCCGTCGCCGTTGCCCAAATAAATTTGCACCACACCCGAGGTTTCCAGCACTACGGCGAGGTCGTGTTTTCCATCCCCGTTAAAATCGCCGACGGCAACCGAAATCGGGCGTGTGCCGGGCGACAGGTTGGCGGCACTGGTAAATCCGCCCAGGCCATTTCCCAGGCGAATGGCAACGGTGTTGCCCACGTAGTTCGCCACGGCGAAATCCTGTTTGGCATCCCCGTTAAAATCGCCGATCGCAATGGAATACGGTTGGTTGCCCACGCTGATGTTGCTGCTGCCGCTGAAACCGCCGGTACCGTCGCCCAGGCGAATGGATACCGTGCCGCTTACCAAGTAGTTAACGGCAGCCAAATCCTGGTGCCCGTCTCTGTTAAAATCGCCGATCGCCACGGCATAGGAGGCTGAGACCGTTGGCACCTCTGTGGCGCCGCTAAAGCCGCCCGTGCCGTCGCCCAAGCGAATCGAGATACTGCCGGGCGCTGTGACGTTCGAGATGGCGATGTCCTGAATACCATCCTCATTAAAATCGCCGACGGCGACGGAACCAGGCTGATTGCCCGCTGAAACATTCGGTTTGGCGGTGAATTGCACCGAACAGTTGGTAGGATTGCTAACGGTGAGCGTAAATGTCGCGGTAGTGCTGCCGCCGCTGCCGCTGGCAGTCACCGTCACCGTGTACGTTCCGGCCTGTTTGGCATCGGTCACGCGCACCGCTCCAGTCGTCGGGTTAACGGTCAAAACACCGGTAAAGCCGGTGTTGGCCTGGGCTACGGCGCCGGTGGTATTCGTCGGCGCGGCAGTTGGCGTCACTGTATTATTTTGCCCGGCTATCACTGAAGTAGCCGGGTATACCCCCAAGGTAGGGGCTTGGCCCAGGGCCAAAGTGGCGCCAAAGCAACACATGGCTACCCAAAGCAGCAGCAGCGCTAAGGCCTGTTGGGTACCAACCGACGCCATATTCAGCGGGTAGTTCCGCTCTGGTTGGCCGCTAGCCCCAAGGCGCCGGGAGGGGGGGCGCAGCTTGAGGGCTTTCAGGAAGGTTGGTCGAGCGCTTTCAAGGGTTATAGAGCGCTTACTGAAATTTACTTTGATGTCCATGATTGCAGTTAAGTTCATTCGCACAGGATTTTAATTTAGGCGGTGATGTTCGTAGCATGTTTTTAGGTGAGCGCAGCCTGTTAGGAGGCGATTGCCCGAACAGAGCTGGTACAGCCCACCCGGGGCAGTTCAGTCAATCAGCTCATGGAATATCCAAAAAAAAGAATACCGCCAGGGCGGCAAAAGGAGAGCGAAAAAAACCTGGATGAAAGGACAGACGCTCACGAGGTATACGGATTAAACACGCGATTAAAACAAATACTACTGGGCAAAAGTCAAACCTTTGCTTTGAAATCCAGTGCTTACCCCAGCTAAAAATCAGGTCCGAAAAGCTAAAAATCAGACCCGGTTATTCCGTCGGCGTCCGGTTATACTGTGCGCGGTACAGGCGCGACAAATAGTTGGCTGAGCGCAAACCGACCGAATGCGCCAGTTCGCCCATGCTGGAAACCTCCCCCGATTCGATCTTTTCCCGCGCTACCACGAGCCGGATTTCCTGAATATAGGCATTGACGGAAAGCCCGGTTTGGGCTTTCACACGCCGGTACAATTCTTTGCGGCTCAAGTGCATGATGCCGGCCAGACTGTTTACGCCAAACTGAAAATCGCCGATGTTTTCCCGGACGCAGACTTCCAGCTTTCGCAGCCATTGCTCCCTGGTCTCGGAGGCGGGCTGCGCTGCCAGGCGCGACGGGTCTTTTAATTTGCCATTTTTGGGTATGGTATTTAATGCCCTGCGAATTCCAATAAGCAATTCGTTATCGGTCGCAGGCGGCGCTTCCAAATGCCCTTCCCGGGCGATCAAGGTGGTGAGCCGGGATTTCAATTGGGCGTATTGCCTGATTTGCTCGTCCTGTTCGGCCAAACGCGCTTGATGGCGTATCAGCAAACGCTGGGTACGACGCCATTTTATCATCCCAAAAATCAACCCGGTGCCTACGCACAGGAGTACCAGCACTAATCCAATCCATTCCATATTTCCTTCCAGACAGTTTACCGGCTGGGCTCCGCAACACTGGCGTTTTTAAACTCTGCGATTTACCGCGGCAAAAACGTACCGGAGCCGTACAGGGCAAAGGTCCGGCAGATCAAGCAGCTAAATCCGTCAATCTTTTAGCTCAATCCGTCAATTTGTACGTCTCCGAAAAAAGATGACTCATGCGAATCAGGGGCAAAATTGCCTAACAACTTGAATCGGCGGCAATCCGCTTAAATCCGCGTCGTCTGCGATCCTATCCTTCTAAGGC
>CAZVZH010000235.1:0-6946 GCA_964630705.1 uncultured Saprospiraceae bacterium
TAAACAGCAGCGTGTCCTCTTCCTGAATATTTTTGTTTTTAATAAAAAAAATGGCTTCTACCAAGGTGTCGAAACGGCGGTGTTTTTGAAATAACTCAGCGTCTTCCACCCGTTCCAGGTTGAGGTAAATGTATTGTTTATAGCGCTTGGAAAACAGGTTTATCACCGTTGTCTTGCCTACCTGGCGGGCGCCGCGCAAGATCAACGGCTTGCGGTTCGCCGAAGATTTCCAGGTTTCGAGTTCGGGAAGAATACTGCGGAAGTACATGCCGGATGTGCATATTTAGGGGGTAAAAATACGACATGCTTGTAACAAAGCGGGGGTAAAATTTAAAAAGTTTTGTAACAAAGCGAAACTTGACAGTCGGAGAGTTTTTGTTCGCGCGCCAGTAGCCACCCAAGCAGCCGGGTAAAAAAACCAAACCGCCGTAGCCTGTTTACAAACAAGTTACGGCGGTTCAGAAAATTCCAGAGGTATCGAGCGGATTCGAACCGCTGTAGCAGGTTTTGCAGACCTGTGCCTAACCACTCGGCCACGATACCATATGTTTTTATAACCAGCCTCCCGAGGGTTGCCGGGGGCGCAAAGATACGTGCTTTTGCCTCAAAAAGAACAAGTGTGTTTTAAAAGAAATTTTGCGCCGGAATCAAATACTGGAAATTTGGCCGCACCAGAAATCCTGTTCTATATTTGGCCGCCTTAACCAATGTAGTACCTCCTGTCTACTGATTAAACAAAACGGCAACCGTTATGGGTCAACAACTACAATCCCTCGACTACATTGTTTTTCTCATCTACTTCCTCATCGTTGCCGGCTACGGCTACTGGATTTACCAGCGCAAAAAAGCCGCCCAAACCAGCGCTGCCGACTTTTTCCTGGCCGAAGGCGCGCTCACCTGGTGGGCGATCGGCGCCTCGCTCATCGCCTCGAACATCAGCGCCGAGCAGTTTATCGGCATGTCGGGCTCGGGTTTTGCCATGGGCCTGGCCATCGCTTCGTACGAATGGATGGCGGCAGCCACGCTGCTGGTGGTGGCGATTTTCTTCCTGCCCATCTACCTGAAAAACAAGATTTACACCATGCCGCAGTTTCTGGCCCAGCGCTTTAGCCCGCTGGTAGCCACGATCATGGCCGTGTTCTGGCTGCTGGTGTACATTTTCGTCAACCTGACCTCCATTTTGTACCTGGGCGGCCTGGCCGTCAGCACGATCTCCGGCATTCCCTCGTCTACCTGCATCATCGGACTGGCCTTTTTCGCCATCCTCATCACCCTGGGCGGCATGAAAGTGATCGGGTACACCGACGTGATCCAGGTGCTGGTACTCATCCTCGGCGGCCTGGCCACTACCTATCTGGCGCTCGACCTGGTGGCCCAACATTTCGGCGGCAGCGGCGCCTGGAGCGGCCTGGCTTTCCTGCGCGAAAAAGCCGACACCCACTTTCACATGATCATGGAGCCCGGCCAAATGATGATGCCCGACGGGCAAGGCGGCATGGAAGACGCCTACGACAAACTGCCCGGCCTGGCCGTGCTCATCGGCGCTATGTGGATCGCCAACCTCAACTACTGGGGCTTCAACCAGTACATCACCCAGCGCGCCCTGGGCGCCGACCTGAAAACAGCCCGCTCGGGTATCCTCTTCGCCGCATTTTTAAAACTGATGATGCCGGTGATCGTAGTGCTGCCAGGCATCGCCGCCTACTTGCTCTACCGCGAAGGGGTATTTCAAAATGAAATGACCGAAGCGGGCAACGTGCGGCCCGACAAAGCCTACCCGGTACTGCTCAACCTGCTGCCCACCGGCCTGAAAGGACTCTCCTTTGCCGCGCTCACCGCAGCCATCGTGGCCTCGCTGGCGGGAAAAGCCAACAGTATTTCCACCATTTTTACCCTCGACCTGTACAAGAAGTTTTTCAACAAAGACGCCGACGAAGCCACCCAGGTGCGCGTCGGCCGTATCGCCATCGTGGTCGCCATGGTCATCGGCGCTGTGGTGGCGCCGGTGCTGGCCAACTTCGGACAAGCATTCCAGTTTATCCAGGATTTCACGGGACTGATCTCGCCGGGCGTGGTCGCTATTTTTATCCTCGGCTTTTTCTGGAAACGGGCCACCGGCAATGCCGCACTGGCAGGCGCCCTGGCCACCATTCCTGCAGGTTTGCTGCTCCAAAACCTGCTGCCCCACCTGCCCTTCCTGCACCGCATGGGCTGGGTATTCGTCGCGCTGGTAGCGCTGATGGTTGTGGTGAGTTTGTTCGACAAAAAAGGCCGCGAAAATGTGCGCTCGATCGAGATCGACCCGTCGATGTTCCGCATGTCGACGCCGTTTGCCGTGGGCGCCTTGCTGATCGTTGGCATTCTGACGGCCTTGTATGTGGCGTTTTGGTAGCGGATGCGGCGCGGCAACCTGCATGTCTGACTCCCAGGGAAATTCGGGATGACGCATACGAATCAGGGGCAAAATCGCCTACAACTTTAATCGGCGGCAATCCGCTTGAATCCGCGTTGTCCGCGCTCCTATTCTTCTACGACGTTCAAGTGGAATAGGAGCGCGGACGACGCGGATTTAAGCAGATTATCGCCGATTTGTTATTTTACTTGCTATACTTCTTTAAGTTTCCCAAAAGGCTAACGTCCAGTTAAGCGCCTTCCGGGGATAAATCCCGGTAAAGAATCTTCCCGTTCCACCAGTCCGTCTCGATGATAGCCCGGTTTTTTTTGTAAAAATTGATGGCTGGCGTGTTCCAGTCGAGCACTTGCCATTTGATCAGGCGGCAGCCGCGGCGGCGGCCTTCTTCGACGAAAGCGTCGAAGAGCATTTGGCCGATGCCGTAGCGCCGGTAGGCCTCCCTGACCACAAAATCGTCGAGGTACAACATTTTGCCGCGCCAGGTGGAGTAAGCCATGAAATAAAGCGTCATGCCGACTACCTGGCCGTCGGCTTCCGCCACCTGGGCTTCGAAACGGCCCTGGCGGAAATCTTCGAGGTATTCTTCCGGGCTGGTTTCCACGGCGTCGGGTTCTTTTTCGTACACGGCCAGTTCGTACACCAGGGCGTGAATGGCGGGCAGGTCGGCCTCGGTGGCCGGGCGAATGGTAATGTTCATTTTTTCAGACGGGCAGTTTTGTGTTTATGCGCTAATTCGTCGAGCCAAACGGCTTCGTGCAGCAGTTCAAGCACCGCCTCCTCCGGTATGTCGCGGGCGCGGAGCAAGCGCACATAAGCCACCTGCTTGCGATCGCCCAGCTCGAGCAGCCCGCCCGGGTCCGACAGCTCGCAGCCGCGGGCAAAGCCGAGCGCCACACCGTTGGGCTGGCCGCTGTACGGAAACGATGCGGGGTAAAAAAAACAGACGCGGGTATGCCGGTGGTAGTAGGGCACGCCGTAGCCGAATTTTTCGCGGAGTTGGGGAAAATTATCCACAACCAGGCGGCGCAGCTGCGCGCAAATATTTTTTTCTTCGGGCAGCAGCCTGTCGTAGAAAGCGTCGAAATCTTTGAATTTGTGCAGGTTCATGCCGGTACAAACGACGAATGTGGATAGCGGGTGACAAAATACCGGAAATCAGCGAAATTTGCCGCGGCCCAACCGAGCGAACCCCGGGAGCCCGCACCTTTCAGGCCGGCGCATTTCCAGTCTGAAATTGTTATCTTCGCTATCGAAACAAGCGGTAAAAACCGGCACACGTATGAAATGGTTGGTCAACGCTACAGTGAAGCAATACCTGCGGCTGCGCATGAAGCGCATCGAAGGCTTCATGCAGCGCCCGGAGGCCGCGCAGGAGCGCTGGTTTCGCCAGTTGATCGAAACGGCCCGGCATACCGAGTTTGGCCGGCGCCACCACTTTTCCGACATCCGAACGCCCGCCGATTTCGCCCGGCAAGTGCCCGTGCGCGATTACGAGGGATTTAAAACCGACATCGCGCGCATGATGCGCGGCGCCCGCGATGTGCTTTGGCCCGGCGAGGTCAACTGGTACAGCAAAAGCAGCGGCACCACCAGCGATAAAAGCAAGTACATCCCCGTACCCCGCTCCAACCTCGTACACTGCCACAACGCCGGCAGTTGGGACTCCCTCGCCCTGCTGTACGACCACCGGCCCGATCTCGAAATTTTTCGCCGCCGCAACCTCATTATGCCCGGCAGCTTTCAACGCCTGGCCGAATACCCCAAAACCCGCGTGGGCGACGTGAGCGCCGTGCTCACCTACCACATGCCCGCTATCGGCCACCTGTTTTTTACCCCCGATTTCGAAACCGCCCTGCTGCCCGATTTTGAAGAAAAAATCAACCGCATCGCCGATCTGGTGAGCCGCACCGACGACCTGGCCATGTTCGGCGGCGTGCCCACCTGGCTGCTCGTGCTCTTCCGCCTGGTGTTGCAAAAAACCGGAAAACAAAACCTGCTCGAAGTGTGGCCCGGCCTCCAGGCCTACATGCACGGCGGCGTAGGCTTCGACCCCTATCGCCAAACTTTTCGCGAACTCATCCCCAGCGACGAGTTTATTTACCAGGAAATTTACAACGCCTCGGAAGGCTACTTCGGCGCGCAATGCGACATGCACCGCAACGACTTGCTTCTGCTGGCCGACAATGGCGTGTTCTATGAATTCATCCCCATGGAAGAGTGGGAAAAAGAGCACCCCCAAACCGTGCTGCTGCCCGATGTGGAACCCGGTAAAGACTACGCCCTGGTCATGTCGGCCAACAACGGCCTGTGGCGTTACCTGCCTGGCGACACCGTGGTGTTTACCCGCAAATACCCCTTCTGCTTCCGCATCTCGGGGCGCACCAAACAATTTATCAACGCTTTCGGTGAAGAGGTGATGGTGGGCGACACCGACAAAGCCCTGGCCGAAACCTGCCGCCAACTCGACGCCCTGGTGGCCGAGTACACCGCCGCGCCGATCTATTTTTCCAACGGCCGCAGCCGCGGCGGCCACGAGTGGGTGGTGGAGTTTGAAAAAGCGCCCGCCGACCTCGACCGCTTCAACCAAACCCTCGACGAAACCCTCCAGCGCATCAATTCCGACTACGAAGCCAAACGCTTCCGCGGCATGGCCCTCGACCGCCTGCGCCTGCACCCCGTGCCGCCCGGCACCTTTCACCGCTGGATGAAAGCCCGCGGCAAATTCGGCAACCAAAACAAAGTGCCCCGCCTGGCCAACCACCGCGATTTTGTGGAAGATGTGTTGCGCTACGCACAAGGCTGAGCAAGGCACAAAAAGGTAAAATAGCTTGCCCAGCCTTAGCGGGGTACAGCTTAAAAGGGACTTTGCGGATGATGTACGCACCAGGCGCTACTCTAATTCAACTGATCGAGCAATGGGAACCTTTGCTCCGGCAGGTAAGCAGCCAACAGGCCGCTACCGCTCCAGCCCCCGGCAAATGGGCGCCGGTCGAAATCGTGGGTCACCTGATCGACTCAGCCTCCAACAACCACGGCCGATTTTTGCGCGCCCAACAATCCGACGCGCTCCTGGGTCTGCCCTACGATCAGGATTTTTGGGTCGAACGGCAACAGTACCGCCAGGCCGACTGGACCGAACTCGTTGGCCTGTGGGCCGGCTTCAACCGCTTGATTGCCCGGCTGATGGACGCCACGCCCGAAAAAGCGCTGTTGCAACAACGCGAGCAGCACAACCTCGACCAGATCGCTTTCCGGCCTTTGCCAGCCGGCCAGCCGGCTACGCTCCTGTATTTTATGCTCGATTATGTGGCCCATTTGGAGCACCACCTGCGACAGATCGTTTGACGCCGCGCCAATGGAGCGGAAATACTTTTATTCCCTACTTTTGGCTCCGAACCATCCTCCTTCCCGCATGACAACTGCCAAAGAAAGCTTGCTGAGCTGGCTCGCCGACGGCGACCTGCTCCGCGTATGCGCCGGGCTCGCCGCTCTGGGCAAACACCACCGCCAGGCCGAACTCAGTGGCCAGGCCGCCCTGCAAGCCGGGCGCTACCGCCAGCTCCGCAGCCAACGGCACCAAAACCTGGTTGATCAGGACGATTACCAGCACGAGCTCGCTAAAATCCGCCAAACCTTGTACGAACAAATCCAGAGCCTGCCCGACGACTGGTCGGCCGAGCCGCTGGCTAATATTCCGCCCAGCGAGGCGGGCGTGACTTCCCGGCCGTTTCCCTGGAAAACAACAGCGTTGGTGGTAGCCGGCGCGCTGGGCCTGGCCTTGCTGGTGATCCAACTATCGCAAAACAAAACCAGCCTAACCGAAACGCAAAATCCTGCGGCCAACCACACTACCGTCGACAACCCCCGCAACCAACCGGCCCAAACCGCGGCAGCCCAACCTACCGACAACAGCCCGGAAAAACCTGCGCAGCAGCCGGTAAGCAAATCCAATCCGCCAGCCAATCCCGGCCCGGCAAACACCCCGGGCCAGCCCGCTGAAAACCAAAGTTCGATGCCCAACCGCCAGACCGCGCCGCCGCCCGACGAGGGGCCGCTGACCGTGAAGTGCCGGACCAACAAAGGCCGCGACGATGTGAATTTCAAGAAAGACCAAACGGTGCGCCTCTACGCCACCGCCAACCAGGCCTGCTACCTGCGCACACTCTACCGCCTGGCCGACAACACCCTTATCCTGCTCGACGACAACCGCCAGATCAGCCCCGCGCAGGCCGGGCAGGAGGTGGAAATCGGCTCGGGCTTCGTCGTCGACGCGCCTTACGGGGAAGAGCAATTGTATGTTTTTGCCCAGTCGGTGGCTTTTCCAAAGCTCAACACCGAAATGGTCGACGGCTACGAAGTTATCAAAGACCAGCTCGACCAGTCGCTGGCAAAAACCCGGGGTCTGAAAAAGAAATCCAAGTTTGCCGAGGACCGGATTTTTATTAAAACGCGGCTGTGAGGGTTAGCCAGGTTGGTTAGGTGTGGCGCGAAAGGCAGATTGAAATTTTTTTGGAAAATTTCAATCTGCCTTTC
>CAZVZH010000236.1:0-6939 GCA_964630705.1 uncultured Saprospiraceae bacterium
CGACCGAACCTTGAGCCACAGTTCCTGCACATCTTCCGACACCCGGAAACGCAAGACCAAAACGGCGAACAGCGCGGTAAAACAAGCGCCGCGCAAGGCGATGTTTACAAGGGGTATGCCGGTCGATGGCAAGAACCAAACCGCCGTGGCGCTGGCCACCGCCAGCACTATAACCACCGCCGTGTTTTTGGAAAACGGCTGCATGTGCAGGTTTTTCCACACAAAAACGAGGTTAGACAAGTTGTAGCAGGTGATGGAAATGAACGTGGCCACCGCCGCTCCGGTCAGCCCCAGCCAGGGGATCAGCCAGAGGTTAAAGCCGATATTCGCCAGCGCCAGCACGCTCATCGACACCAGGGAAAACCGGTAGTGTTTGGAGTAGTACACAATCTGGTTGTTGAGCCCTGCCGCCAGGTCGATCAGTTTGGCGGCGCTCAGGATAAGCAGCACATATTTCCCTTTCGAAATTTCGACCGTGTTGGGCATGAGCTGGAACAAGTCGTCCACCGACACCCAGATAACCCCAAAGATCAGCAAGCCGGCTGCCAACAGGTTGATCGACACTTTTTGGTACAGTTTTTCCATCTCCGCCCAATTCTCCTCCGCCAGGTATTTGGCCACGAAAGAAATGCTGACGCTGTTCAGGCTTTTGGCCGGAATTTCCATCGCCGCCGAAATATTCAAGGCAATAGCATAAATGCCGGCGCTTTTAATGGTCGTCAACGAACCCACCATGAGCGTATCAAGGCGGGTGGCCACCAACAAGGCAAAACCCGTCACAATCCCAAAACCGGCGTATTGCACCAGCTCGCGCCGCAAGTCCGGGCGCATAAACGACCAGTCGGGACGCCAAAACCACTCGCCCAGGCTGTTCAGGTAAACAACCAGTCCCAAGACGATGGCCAGGTAATGGGCGGCCAGCAACCAAAGCGCCGCATCCAGCCCGATCCAGTCCTGCCAAATCGCCACCATCAAAACCGGGAGCAGCACCTTCACCGAAAAATCCAGCAGGATCATTGGGATCACGATCCGCTTGAAATTGAAGGAGTATTGGGTAAGTAAAAGGGCAAGGGTAAACAACAGGGTGAGCGGAAAAGCCATCCACAAATACCGCTGCAACAGGGCTGAGTTGCCGGCCAGCATCCGCGCGAGTTCCGGCCAGAAAATAGCAGCCACCCCCGCGCACAGGCCCCAGCCCGCCAGGCAGAGCAACAAGAGCATCGGCAGCAAGCCGTGGTGCCCGGAAGCCTTGTCTTCAAAAACCGGAAAAAAACGAATAGCCAGCGTGTTGCTGGACAGTGCAAACAGCGGAAACCCGATAATGCCGATGCTCAGGAGGAACTGCACCAGCCCGTAAGCCTCCACCACCTCTTTTTGGGAGTAAATAAAAATCGTACTTGCCGTGGCAATCGCCAAGCCGGTAAAACTGACGATTGAGTGCTTGATGCCCTGCCGCTGGATGATGCCCATGCGCTTATTCCACTATAGCCATGCGCCGGAGCGTGGCGCCTTTTTCATTTTGCAATAAAACGGTGTACATGCCGGCATTCAGGCCATTGGTAGGGATTTCAAACCGGTTCTCTCCCGTGTACAGGCGGTATTGCTGTTGGTGGCAAACCCGGCCAGCCGCGTCGAATACCCGCACGGAAAGGTCCATCGCCTGGTCCGATTCGATGCTCAGTTGCACCGGCATGCCGGCAAAGGTCGGGTTGGGCGCCAGTTGAATGATGGCGGAGCGCTCCAGCTCGTTGGTAGCCGAGAGATTTTGGGTGCGGAAAACGCCAACTTGTGCTTGGGTCGCCGGCTGGCAGATGTCCCAGTCGTTGTAAGCGCGCACCCGCCAGTACAGGTTCCAGTTGTTCGGAATACCTTTTGTAATGACCGTACTGGTGGCGTTTTCAAAGGTTTCGTAGTAAAATTTGCTGGAAAAGGATTTGCTGTTGCTCACCTCAACGGTGTAGTACTTGGCATTCGGCACGGCCGTCCATTTCAATTCAATGTGGTTGTATTGCACCGTTTCAGCGGTGTCGACCGGGCTGATGAGTTGCACCTGGGCGGCGTCGTCGATCTCGGTCAGCGGACTTGTGATTTGCAGATAGTTGCTGTGCTCGGAGCGCAGGTTGGCGCGCACGGCGGCAATTTGTTCGGCAGTAAACCGCGAGGCGCAGGCATCGTTGGCGTAGCCCATAATCAGGCTGGCATCGGAGCGGAAAGCGATGCCGTTGGGGTCGTGTTGGATGGTGAAGCTCCGGCCCTCCGCAGTACAGGCCCAGCGGTCGTTCAAATAGTCGGGTTCGGTGTCGCAAAAGCGGTCGCCGCCGGAGTAGCAGTTGGAGCCGTCGGTTTTTTCCACATCGCGGCCGTTCACTTTGGCCGGCGCGGGTTCGGCGTAGTTCCAGTCGAACCCTTCCCAGCCGCTGAACGGGTGGGGCAAGGAAAAGTGGTGCCCGGCCTCGTGGGCCCAAGTGCTGTTGCCGGGGTTCGAGCAGCCTTTTTTGAGCACGATCGCATCCTGCCAGGAATAGCCGCAGTTGCCCGCCGGGTCGGAAACAATGAAGGCGTTCAAGCGGTTGCGGATGCCCGGCAGCACGCTGTTGATCATGTCGGAGCCGCCGTCCCAATCGTGGGCAAACCAGCTGGAGTTGTTGTGGTACCGCACCGCGTCGCCGGGCTTCAGGTAAAAGCGCACATAAGCCGGCGCAAACTGGCTGTTCATTTCACAAACGGCCCGGATCGCCTGGTCGAAAGGGTAGTAGCCGGTGCCGTTGGTGGTGCCAACAATGTGCACGGTCACCGGCACATACAACCAGGAGGTATCTGCCCCGCCTTCAGCTTTTTCAAAAAGCCCGCTGTTGCGCTGGTACCAGTCGAGCCAGGGGGAACTGCCGGTGTAACCGCAAAAATTTTCGGCGGTTTGCGCCAGGGAAAAGGAAGCAACCAGCAGAGCCGGCAGGAGCAGAGGAAGTTTTTTAATGGACATACACAGCAGGTTGATAGCTGGTGATTTCGCGACTGTCGGAAAACTTGTGCCACACCTCCGAGGTGTGGCACAAGTTTTCCGACAGTCGCGTAACGGCAAAGGTCGCAATTCTCCGGCATATCCGAAAACGCAGCCTGGTTTGCGCTAGCCCGCGACAAAATTGTACTGCCGAAGCCCGTGCTGTTCGACGCCTCATGCCCAAGAGGGTTGGGCAGCACAATCGGCAGCGCCGCTCAGTTCCCAACCACCGTCAGCGTCTGGCGAACCAAACCCTGCGGCGATGCCGCCAGCAGAAAATACGTCCCCTTGTTCCATTGCTCTACCGGCAACGCCACTTGCATGCCGGAAGCGGTCATGACTTGTTCCGAGGTCCAAACCATCCGGCCCGCCGTATCGAATACCCGGAGGCTCAGCGGTCCGTCGGACCATTCCGCCGGCGCTTCCAGACGGAGGATTTGGCCGGCTTGCAGGATGCTGGGATAAATTTTCCAGCCGGCCGCCGTGGCCGATTGTACGGTGCTGACCGGCGTAGCAACCAGTCGACCCGTAGTGCTGTACCCTGTGCAGGCAAAGGCGGCGTTAAACGGCCGCACCCGCCAGTAGTAGGTGACGTTGGGTAGCAAGGCCGTGGTCAACACCGAGGTATCAGTCACCACCTGATCGAAGTCGCGGATGGCAAAGGAGCTGATGCGCGAGGCCTGCACCACATAGTGCGTTGCTCCGGACACGGGTTTCCACTGCAACAGCGCCCCGGTTGCCGGCGCCGGCGCGCCGTTCAGGGGCGCAATGAGTTCGGGAACGCTCGTGATGTCGGCGCCCTGTGGCGCTGCGGCCAGCCAATTGGCTTTGGCGCCTTGCAACTTGGCGCGCATGATCTGAATTTGATCGTTGGAAAAGCGGTTCTGGCAAGCGTCGTTGGCGTACGACATGTAGAGCGAGCCGTCGGAAAAAAAGGTAGCCCCGGCGGGGTCTTTTTGTTGCACGGTGCTGGTACCCTGGGCGTTGCAGTTCCAGCGGTAACTCAGGTAGTCGGGTTTGGTGTCGCACACTTTGTCGGCGGCCACCCCGCAGTTGCTGCCGTCGAGGTATTCCACCAGCGCCGTATCCAGCGGGGCGGGCACGATGGTGTCGGGGCTGGCGTGAAAATGCGTGTAGTCGTAGGTGAGCGTGTCGGGGGTGGGGTTGTTAAAATTATACACCTTGCCTTCCCAGCCGATGAAGGGGTGGGGCAAACCCAGGGCGTGGCCCACTTCGTGCGCCCAGGTGTGGTCGTTCGGGCCGGCGCAGTTGTGTCCGATCGCAACGCCCGCGTAAGGCAAATTGTAGCCGCAGTTGCCGGCGGGGTTGCTCATGAAATAGGCGTTCAGCGCATCCGCCACATTGTTGGCAAACAT
The DNA here is from genome assembly GCA_964630705.1 of uncultured Saprospiraceae bacterium. Lineage (GTDB taxonomy): Bacteria > Bacteroidota > Bacteroidia > Chitinophagales > Saprospiraceae > M3007. Next base: position 4,375 of record CAZVZH010000236.1, read on the forward strand.
CATTTGAATGCCTTGCGTGATAGAGTCGTGCTGAAACCAGGCGGTTTTGTCCAGCAGGTTCCAGTCGTTTTTGAAATAAAAGCGGATGGCGGAAGGGCCGAAGTCGCTGTTCAGCCGGCAAAAGGCGTCGAGCAGCCTGTCGTTGGAAAAACGGCCGCTGCCGTTGTCGCGGGCCAGCAAGTGAACCTGAACGCCGGCGTACAAGGTGTCGGCGCCGCTTTCAGCGAACCCTTGCGGGAAGGCGCGGTATTGCTCCACCCAGGGGTCAATTTCGGGGGCGGTGCCGCAGGGCGCCAGCTCGTATTTGCCCGGGTCGTCCTGCGCCGGAGCAGTGAAGTAAAAGGAACAGAGGAAAAGTGCGAAAAGTAGTCTTTTTAGCATAGCGAAAACAAGAGTAGGTCTTTAAGTTTCTGGTCAACGGGCCGAGGGGCGGGACTGCCCCAGGGTCCGGTAAATTTGTTTGCGGTGCCGGGCAAAATGGCTGCTGAAAAAACCGATGGCCCCCAACCAGCTCAAGCGCCCGGCAAAAGGGTGCCGGTACACGGCCTTGTCGGCCAGTTCGGCCGGCAGTTGCTCGAAAAATTCCGCCCACACCTGCCGGATGGCCAGCCAGCGTCGGCGGGTGTCGGCAAAGCTGGTAAAGCCGGGCAGTTGGCTTTCGCCCACCATCTCGGGGGCTTTAAATTTAAACGGCGCCCAAAGGTAAAATTTCAACAACTGCAGCCGCAGCCAGGCCTCCGGGCCGGCCGCCTCCAGTTTCGGGTTGAACCCCAACTTTTTTTTCACATACGCCATAGACAGTTCCTCCGACAAGATCAGGTGGTGCATAGTTTGAATGACCGACCAGCCGCCATCCAGGGCCGACATGTTCAGTACCGCGTCGTCGTTGGCGGCCAGTTCGCTCAGCAGCGCTTCTACTTGTTTTTGGTAAGCGGCATTGCGGCGGAGAATTTTTGCTTGCATGGTTGAGAACAGCGAAGGCTGGTTGAATTTTGTTAAAATGGGGCTTAAAAGTCCGTTCTTTGTCCCAAACAAAAAACTTTTTTGCCCAAATTTGCCCTAATGCGACGGCTCAAGTTTTACAAATCCGGATTCCTTTGCCTTTTCCTCGTTTGCGGCGCCTTGAATAGTTGGCCAACCGCTGCGCTATTGGGCCAACGCGCCCTGGCCGCCCGCACGACGAGCGCTGCCCCCGCGCGCAAACCCGCCGCGAATGCCACCTACCTGGTGGCCCAGGCGCAACGCGGCGACAATGTCCCCGTGCTGCTCGAACGCTACCAACTCGACGGCTACGACTGCAATGTTTCGGAGTTTTTCCGGATCAACCAACTCCCGGAAGACTACCGGCTGATGGCCGACCGACGTTACAAACTGCCCATCCTGGTGATGACCTACAACGGCCGGACCATCCGCTCGACCATCGGCGTTGACGACTGGGAAACCGCCCTCCGCATCGACGCTTTCAACAAAAAAGCCCAGGCCGCCGGACTCCGCTCCCGCAGTTTTATCGACGATAAAGAACTCTGGGTGCCCTACCACGAACTCAACTGCCCGGCTCAGGGCGAACTCGCCGAAGCCGCCAAAGCCACCGCCGCCGAAACAACCGCCGCCGCGATCCCCGACGAGTCCACCGCCGCCAGAGGCAACCGCGTATTCCCGATTTTTGGAAAAAAATACCAAAAAACACCGCTGGCCAGCCAAAGCCTGAAAGGCCGGGTTTTTTATGTCATCAGCGGCCATGGCGGACCCGACGACGGCGCCTCGGGCAAACGCGCCGGCAACACCCTCTGCGAAGATGAATACGCCTACGACGTGTCGCTGCGCCTCGTCCGCCTGCTGATCAGCCACGGCGCCACAGCCTATATGATCGTGCGCGACGACAACGACGGCATCCGCGACGACGCCTACCTGAAGTGCGACCGCGATGAAAAAGTTTGGGGCGACCAAACCATACCGCTCGACCAAAAAGAACGGCTTGCCCAACGCACCAGCCTGGTCAATCAACTCACCCAACAATACCTCAAAGCGGGGGTGTCGGACCAAACGGTGATTGAAATCCATGTCGACTCCCGGCACCGGCATCAGGAAATCGACGTGTTTTTTTATTACCGGCCCGACAGTCAGCCCAGCAAGGACCTCGCTGACAAGATGCACCAGACGTTTTTACAGAAATACGCCCGGGTGCGCGCCCAGAAAAACTACCAGGGCACGGTCTCGTCCAGAGGTTTGTTTACCCTCCGGGAAACCACTACGCCGGTAGCCGTGTACGTAGAATTGGGAAATATCCGCAACAGCTGGGATCAGCAGCGCGTGGTGATGGCCAACAACCGGCAGGCCCTGGCCAACTGGTTGTTCGAGGCATTGAAATAAGCGGCCTTTTTCGCCCTTGTTGGCGCCCGCGCCACAACAGTACTGAAATCCTCGGAGAGGCGCAACGTCTGTAGAAGAAGACGCATAAACGATTTTCGAGCGAGAAGAGCCGCTCCATGTCTGAGCGGCTCTTCTCGCTCCAAACTAGGATTGAACCCGATCAGGCTACAAACATTGAGCCTCTCCGAGGCTTTC
>CAZVZH010000237.1:0-3703 GCA_964630705.1 uncultured Saprospiraceae bacterium
TAACCCACCCCTATTGCTACACCTTGTATTTTCCGTATTTTCCGATGCAGGACATTACCGCCCACAACAACAATTTTATCAACCTGTCCAGCCAGGGCGCTGCCGTGTATACGCAGGGCAGTTTTCTGGCCGCTTCCGATTACAACAATTTTTTTGCCGCCAACGGCAGGCTGGCCATCCTGAACGGCGTCATGTACACCGATCTGGCCAGCCTGCAGGCAGGCACCGGATTCGACACCCACTCGCTGGTGGTCGACCCGCTTTTCGTATCGAACACCGACCTGCACCTGAGCGCCGGCAGTCCGGTGCGGGGCGCCGGTAGTCCGGTGGCCGGCATCTCCACCGACGTCGACGGCGAGCAGCGCCACCCTGCCACGCCCGACATCGGCGCCGACGAGTTTTCCGTACGGCCGGTGCTCACCTTTGAAAACCTGAGTTTCAATTCGGCCAACGGCTGGAACTTGTCCGTCAGTTGCGGCAACGCGGTGCCCGTTGTAGTGCCCTGCGATTCGACGGGCGCTGCAAGCTTCAGCCTGCGCGCCGATGTGCATTGCTCGCTCGACAGCTGTTTTGCTACCGGGGTAAAATGGTACATTTTTCAGGGCCTGACCCTGGTGGCGGAAGGCCAGGTCCCGCTGTCGTGGAACGCTGGCCCGGATATCCCTCTGGATATTTCAAACCCCTATGCGTTGTTCGCGCCCAACACGCCATACACCCTCACGCTGGAGTACGACTGCGGCATGTGCAGCCCTTGCGCCTGCACGGTAACCTTTGTGGTGGCGCCCTGCGGCGCTTGCGCCTGCCTGACCTATTCCGACCTGCAATTCAAGGTCGATGGCGGCGCGGTGCATCCGGCGCAATGCAACCAGCAGCAATTGGTAGGGCTGAGCTGCCCGACCGGTTCGGGGCTGAATTTTTCCTTTGAAGGCAGTTTGTATTGCACCAATACCTGCGCCACAACGGTGGACTGGGAGGTGCGGAATACATTTTTCGACCTGTCGGTTTACGCCGGCTCGGCGCCCCTGATCGCCCAGGGCGGCTCGCAGTACCGCTTCAACCTGCCCGGGCTGGCGGTCAGCAAGTTCCATTTGCCGGGTCCGTACAAACTTTTTTTGAAAGGCCATTGTGGCGACGCGGAATGCGCCTGCGAGATCGGTTTTTTCCTGCCCGGTTGCGAGGTGTGCGCCTGCCCGGCTTTGCAGGACATGCGGTTTATTCTGGAAAACGATACCCTGCCTGTCGCGTGCAACAACCAAAACCCGGTGCAGTTGGACTGCCCCGACTCGGCGGGAACCTTCGCATTTGAAGGCACGGTGCTTTGCTCCGATTCCTGCTCAGCGGTGCTGAGTGGCCGGGTGCTTTCCTTTTCCAACCAGCTCTTATGGTCGGGCGATGCGGCGATCACCCCGCTGGGCGGCAACCAGTACCGGTTTCGGATAGCGGGCATTCCCTACAACGCGCTGTCTGCTTTTTCTTTTAATAAACTGGAATTGGAGGCCTTCTGCAGCGGGAAGACTTGCGGCGCGTGCACCGTCAGATTTTCTATTCCGGATTGCGATTTCTGCTGCATTTATCCCGCCGACTTCGAGCAGGCTGTTCAAAGCGCCACAGCCGTGTCGGCAAACAACATCGCCTGCACGGCGACGCTGCACATCGGCGCGCTGCCGAATTGCGGCGATTACATCGGGGCGATCGACTGGGGCGACGGGACGGTTGATGCCGGGCCGCACGGTCCGAACGTCAGCCGGACGCACCAATATTCGGCTGCCGGCGATTATGCGATTTCCTACACCGCCTACGAGCCGGACGGCAACGGGCAGGTTTGTTTTGAAAAAACGTTCCGCGACACCGTTTCGATCAATTGCCAGCCCTGCGACTTCCCCGCGCTGGCCCTGGGCCTCAGCGGTTATTTCCCTTTCGACGGCAATGCCAACGACCTGAGCCCGACCGGTAAAAACGGAACCGTCGTCGGCGCCACGCCCACTGCCGGGCACGACGGCACGCCCAACAGCGCCTACCACTTCAACGGCAGTTCCAACCTGATCGACTGCAGCGGCGACAACCGCGGCGTGAGCAACGCCGTTTCGCTGTGCGCCTGGGTAAAAACCAGCGAGCAAGAGCGCGAACAGTGGGTGGCCGGCAAATACGAGGGCTATTACCTGTCGGGCGGAAGAGGGTACCGCCTGGCGATCGGCAATGAGTACGGCGACACCAATATTGGGAAAGCGGGCTTTGGCGGCATCAGCGGCGCTTCGCCGCTTTTCCAAAGTTCGGGGTACAGCGCCACACCGGTCAACGACGGCCAGTGGCACTGCCTGGTGGGCGTGGCGGCCGACCAGTCGTGGAAAATTTATGTGGACGGAAAACTCGAAAGCAGCGCCCCGGGCGGCACCACCAACCTGAGCTCGGGCACTACCCGTCCTTTGTCGATCGGCGGTTTTTCTCCGCCTTATTTTAACGTGTGGATGAATGGCGATATCGACAACGTGCGCGTGTACAACCGGGCCCTGAGCGACCACGAGATCGAGTGTTGGTGCAGCGGCGATTCGACCACCCGCAGCCTGGACCCGGCCTTGTTGCCGGCGATCGACCTGTTTCCGAACCCGACTGCCGGCAGCCTGACCCTGCGGTTGGGCCAAGCTGCGCTGCACGATGGAATGGTACAGGTCGCGGACTTGTACGGCAGGGTCGTGCAAACGGAAATACTCGCGCCTGGCGCACAGCAGCATTCGTTTTCCATCGATGCGCTTCCGGCAGGGGTGTACGTCGTGGAAGTGCGGGATGCCGGCGTGCCGGTGTGGTGGAGGAAGGTGGTGAAGCTGCAGTGATGCTGCCCCGCGCGGATTGACGGCGTGACTTTGCCGTCAATTGATTGGACCCTTGTAGCGTAGTTTCCCGCAGATGCGGGAAACTACGCTACGCACCCTGGTCGAAACGTGTGCGAATCAGCTTTGGATCAGACTTTTCCCAAAACAACTGGTAACCGGCAGGCCAAAACGCCAACACTTAAAAAAGCAGCCTGTTTTCCGCCAATCCAGGTTTAAACAAATTTATCGGCAAGGGGTAACAACCCGGCCCCGGTGTGGATATGCCGGCAGCCTCTGTTGCCGAAACCTGTTTTATCCACACACCCTCGTAAACATCGTTGACCAATGAAACAAACTTTCCACACGTTTTCCTGCTTGTTCTTCCTGCTCTGGAGCGTATCGGCTTCGGGTCAAATTTGTGACAACCAATGCCTGGCTTTCAAAGGCAGCGCGCCGCCCAATCCTCCGAACGGCGATTTTATTGAACGAACCCTTAGCCCTGCGTTGGGCAATAGCGATTTCACAGTGGAAAGCTGGTTTTTGACGACCGGGGCGCCATTGGCCGGGCAGGCGTTCCGGCGGTTGTTCGCGCTGTACGGCACAACGCGCTTCGAAGTCGGTGAAAACGGCAACAATCTGGTGCTGTTCTCGAGTGCCGCCCTTGGTTTTAATGTTTCAGCGCCCATTTTACCTTCCACCTGCTACCACCTGGCGGTCAGCCGGAGCGGCGGCACGGTTCTGGTTTATCTAAACGGCCAGCTCGTTTCTACCTACACCGGCCTGGGCGTCTTGAACACCACGGGGTTTCGGGTAGGGCACTGGGGCGGCGGCCTGACCCCAGGCCAGGACTGGGAGGGGCGGGTCGATGAAATCCGGCTCTGGAACCGGGCGCTGAC
>CAZVZH010000237.1:3803-6914 GCA_964630705.1 uncultured Saprospiraceae bacterium
TGCGTCAACCAAAACGGAACCCAAGTGCAGGGCCTCAGCGGCGCCTCCATTCAGTGGGAATACCTCGACGTGGGCATCCACACCACCTGGCAACAAATTACCGGCAACCCCACGTTTATCGGTTTTTGTTTCGGCGTACCCGGCGGCAATCCGGCCCTCGACGCCAATTGCGCGAACAACACGGCAGGTTTTGTCGAACGGAAATTCCGGGTGGTGATCACGAAAGGTACGCCGCCGCAAACCTGCACCTATACTACTTCCGAGCACACGTTGTTCATTTATTGCCCGATCACGAACGCCGCCATTACGCTCACCCCGCCGCTGCCCAATCCGCCTATTGTGGCGCTGTGCGACGGCACGAATTACACCACCACCGTTTCGCTCGGCTCCACCGATGTGTTTATTCCTTCGGGCTTGTCGCCCACCGGCGGTTTGAGTATTCAATGGTGTATCAACGGCTTGCCGATCGTGCCCCTGACCGACATGCCTTCGTTCCCGTTCGCCGGGCCGGCGTTTTTCCCCAACCTGTGTTTCGAGGCGAAAATCAAAAACGGGGTTTGCCCCTTGTATACGACGCAAATTTGCATTCCGGTCGATAGTGTGCCGATGTGCGGACTGATCGACGCGGCGCCCGAGCCGGCGCTCATGCCCGATCCGAACGGCGGCCCATACGAGTACCTGATCTGCCCCGGAAACGATGTCGACTTGTTCATGCTCAACCCCGCCGATTTTAAAAGCTGCAATGCGATGTGGCAATTCATGTTCCCCTCACAAGGCGTATGGATCGACCTGAACGGCTTCGGCAACAACACCCAGAACACCAACACGTTGCCGCAGCTTTGTCCGCCGAACCCGGGTTCGCCCCAGTGCTGGCCGCCGGGCGAAACGATGGTGCTCTACCGCATCGAATGCCGGCCGCTGCACTATCCTTTTTCGGATTGCGCCCCTTGCCACAGCAATACGGTCAAAATCACACTGAAGCCGCAAAAGCCGGCGCCGGTGATTACTGCCGCTCAAAACCCCATTTGCAAGGGCGATGTCACTACGATTTCCGTATCGCCGTACGACCCCAACTGCACCTACAACTGGTATTGCAACGGCATTTTTGTGGGCAACGGCCCGTCCATCATCGCCAATATGCCGGGCTGTTACTGGGTGGAAGTGTTCGACGGCTGCTACAAACAAACCTCGACGCCAATTGTGCTCCAGGTTTGCGAGCTGGTGCCGGTCATCGACTGCCCGCAAGACAACCCCTGCGCTTGCCTGGGCGTACCGATCACCCTTTCCGGTTTCAACTCGTACACTACTTGCGGCACTACCGGGCCGCTGCCCCTGACCTATACCTGGACGGCCAGCAACGGCGGTCCCTGCACGCCCGGCTCCAACGGCCCCTGGGAATGCGTGCACACGCCGGATCCGCTGGGGACGACCTACACCCTGACCGTCACCGACCCGAATATACCCGGGTGCCCGCCTGTTTCTGTGCAAAAAACCATTGTGCCCTGTCAGTAGGCCCGTTCCGTTCACTTCCAGTTTCAAATCAAAATTCCATCCAATGAAAAAGATATTTATACTCCTGTTGATCGGACTGGCGACCTGGTCGAAACTGCCGGCGCAGTGCCTTTGCGATTTTAAAGTTGAATTGATCCAGGATCCGCTCGACTCCTGCTGCTTCGAACTTTTCTTTTGCAACAACGGCGGCCCGGCCTGCAATCTTGCGGCGACCTACGGCCCGCTGGTGGTTTTTACCAACGGCAACCCAAGCGCCACAGCAACCATCGCATCGGTCACATCCAGCAACCCCAGTATCGTGACCGCTTCGCAACCCAGCAGTTTCCAGGCGAATTTTGCCAGCAACTTTGCTCCGCTGGGCTTTGGTTGCAACCCGAAATTCAGCGTGGGCCGCATCTGCCTGAGCAGCGCGCCCAACGGTGCGGTGGATTTTTCGGTGTCGCTGAATCAGCCCGGCGGGTTTTGCGATATTCCGCTGACGACCTCGCAGTTTCCGGTTCCGGTGTGCACGCCGCCGGTTGTTTTGCTGGAAAAAATTTATGGCGACACCTCGGACAATTACCCGACGGCCACCAAGGCTTTCGGCGACGGTTTTTACGTGTCCGGCTACCGTTTGTTGAACGGCGTCGAATACGGGACGTTTATGAAATTCGACCTGCTCACCGGCGCTTTGCTGTTTGAAAGCCAAGTGCCGACGCCCAGCCGGATCGTCGATTTCGAATACGACCCCGCCGCCGATCAATTTTTACTGGTGGGCTGGACCTGGCCGCTGTCGACCACGGTGAACAACCGGTCCATTTTGCTAAAAATCGATGATGCCGGAAACTGGCTGCAATCAAAATTCTACGACCAGCCGGGCCGCGAAGGTTTCACTCGCATCGTGCGGCACCCCAATCCGCAAAACCCGGCCTACCCGTATTATATTTTGGGAAGAAAAAACCCGGCCGCATCAGCGCCTTCTGCCGACGACGTGGTGGTGCTGTACAACGTCAACGCCTCCTGTGTGGTCAACTGGTCGGTGGAATACGCACATACGAATAATCCGACCAACTCCGAGTTTCTGTTGGGCTTGTTCCCGTACAAAGGCGATGTGATCATGACCGGCCTGGGTATCAGCAATGAAGGCGCACTGTTGGTCATCGACGGGCTCAACGGCAACGTGACGCGCACCTGCCAGTACCCATCGTCGGTGCTGGATATCTACGACGGGATGGAGCTGGCCTTTGATGGTAATATCGCCCTGGTGGGGGAAAACTTTGCGACCCAGCAGGCTTTTGTCGTCGTCGTAAACCCGCTGACCCCGGCGCCCAACTTATTTCCAACCCTGCCCGGCACCTCCAGTCTGGAATTCCCGAATATCATCAATTTTAAAGACATCTGGACGGATCAATACGGCAAACTTTATGTCATTGGCGAGAGCAAAGACCCGACGAGGAAGAACTACCAGGTGGTGCACAAACTGAACTATTTTTCGCACGCGGGCACGGCGACTTTGACCGTCGATTGGGCGAAATACCTGGAAGACATCTTGTTCCCGGAAGTGCGTTATGCCAACGGCGTCATTTCCGTTACGCCCGCGCACGACCGGATTTTTTACGC
>CAZVZH010000238.1:0-6819 GCA_964630705.1 uncultured Saprospiraceae bacterium
CCTGGACAAATTCAACAACGCCTACAACCTCCCTGAAATCCAAGGATCCCGCCTGAAAGATTTACTCTATGGCATCCTGGATTAACTGAATGCTGCTACCTTTGACGCAAGTCAACCTATGAAAGTCGTCATCCCGGTAGCCGGGGCCGGCACCCGCCTCCGCCCCCACACTTATACCCAACCCAAGCCGCTGATGCCGGTGGCAGGCAAACCCATTATTTCCTTTATTATCGACAAACTCGCCGAAGCGGGCCTCACCGATTTTGTTTTTGTCATCGGCTACTTAGGCGACAAGGTGCGCGACTACATCGAACAGCGCTACCCACAGCTCAAAACCGAGTTTGTCTATCAGGAATACCGCGAAGGCTCCGGCCACGCAGTATGGGTCGCCCGGGAAGCTATTGCCGGCCCCGATCCTGTTTTCATCGCCTTTGGCGACACTATTTTCGATGCCGACCTGCGCCAACTGCTCGATTCCCCAACCACCTGTATCGGGGTAAAAAAAGTGAACGACCCCCGGGAGTTCGGCGTAGCGGAGTCCGATGAAAACGGCCAGGTCAGCCGTATGGTGGAAAAACCCCGCATCCCAAAAAGCAATATGGCCATGGTTGGGCTGTACAAAATACGGGAAGTGCCCGCCCTGCTGGCAGCATTAGAACAAATGATCAGCGAAGAACACCGCACCATGGGCGAAATTCAGCTGACTGACGCCCTCCAACGTATGCTCGAACAAGGCATACCCTTCAAAGCTATCCCCATCAACAACTGGTTCGACTGTGGCCGAAAAGACGTGCTGCTCGAAACCAATGCCATGCTGCTCAGCCAACGCGGCTATGCCACCGACGCTTACCGCTTGCCCGAATTTGAAAACACCATCATCATCCACCCCGTGGCTATAGGCGAAAAATGCCAGATCGCCAACAGCATCATCGGGCCGCACGTGACCATCGGCAACAATGTCACCATCCAAACTTCCGTCATTCGCGACAGCATTATCGGCAACTACGCCGCCCTCGCCGATGTGGTGCTGCACCGCTCTGTCGTCGGTAGCGATGCCACGATCAAAGGCATGAACCTCAGCCTGAATATTGGAGATAATACGGAGATCGATTTTTAGCAAGCTGCCTCCATCACTTCTGCCGCTGCCATTTTTGAAAAAATTGACCGATCGCAGCGGGTCCATTGAGCAAACCTACTCCCAACACCACCAACAGCCCCCCGGCCAGAGCCGCAAAATGGGGCCGCTCACCCAATAAAATCACGGAAAACACTACTCCAAACACCGGCACCAGATTGTTAAAAATGGCCGTCCGCGTCGTACCAATCGTTTGAATCCCTTCCGCATACCAAACGAATCCCAACACTGTGCCCAACAACCCAAGGTAGGCCAGCGCCGCCCAAACATCCACCGACAGGCGCGCCAAAGGCAAGCCTTCCCACAACGCCAGCGGCAACAAACCCGCCGTACCCAGCACACAAACAAAAGCCGTGGTGGCCAAAGGCGATTGTGCACCTGGAATTTTCCGGCTTACCAAGGTGTACACCGCCCAAGTAGCCGGACAACCCAGGGCAAAAGCTTCGCCCAGACCGAAATGATCAAACACATGCCCCAGATCGCCCCGGGTGATGACCACCACCGCCCCAAAGAGCGAAACCAGGCCGCCCAACACCTGCAACCACCGCAACTTTTCGCCGAAAACCAGCGCGGCAGCAAACATCACCATCACCGGATTGAGCGCGACCAACAAGGAGGCACGGCTAGCTGGCAAAATTTTTAAAGCACTGAAAAAGAAAAAATTATAACCAATAATACCCGACAAGGCCAACACCAAATGCAATACCCAAGCCCGCCGGTCAAGCCGGGGCCAAGCCCGTTTTTTCCAATACATCAGCCCCATCAAACCCAGGCTGGCAAAGACGAACCGGAGAAAAGCGCCCGAAAACGGAGCCAACTCCTGCGCCGCTACCCGCGTGGCGATAAACGTGCCGCCCCAGATACAGGCGACGGTGAGCAGTTTGGTGTAAACAGACATCGCGCACCGCTACCCTACCAGTAGCATTAGTTTTTTTAACAAAAAAGGATAACCCACCAGGCAAAACGCAAAGCCCCAGCGATACAACTTACCCGGCAAATCGCCCGCATCCTCACCGGCCAGCAACACTTCCCGCCTGGATTTACGGAAATAATACCACAACTCTACCTGATCGCCCACCCGGTACGGGCAAGGCAGCTGGTATTGCGTGGAGTAATGGCGGTGGCTACCCCAGGGGGTGGTGAAATCCACCACCGGCGCATCGCCCTCCACCGCCGGTTTCGATCCGAACAAGCTCCCCACGGCAGGCCGAATCTCGATGACCGTCCCCGTCGTCTTAGTGCCCCGGGTACGGACCCGATCGGGAAGCCCCGAATAGTCATAACCCAAAATGACCAAATAAGTGCCCACGACAGCCAGCAAGGGTAACATTTGCAATAAAATCGGATGCAAGTCCATCTGAATTAATTGTTGTTTTTTAACGGCTACCCATCCGGATTTCCCGGACCAGCACCACCCCCAAAGTCAAAACTGTCAGCGGAATAACAAACCAAACCATCGCCGCGCTAAATGTTTCCAGCGATGCCTTCTGCTGACTAGCCAACACCAAATACACGGTATATGCCAAATAATACCCGAGAAACACCGCACCCTCCCAACGCGCCAGCCGCCGCCCGGTGAAAAAGATAGGAAGGCAAGCTACCGCCACGGCAACCATTACCGGCAAATCGAAACGCAGCGCCGAGTCGGCCACCGGAATACCTTGTGGGCTGGTCAGCGCCGAAATTCCGAGGATGTATAAAATATTGAAAATATTGCTGCCCACCACATTGCCCACCGCGATGTCGCGCTCGCCCCGCAGGGTAGCCAAAATAGAGGTGGCCACTTCTGGCAAGGAAGTGCCGGCGGCAATAATCGTCAGGCCAATCACCAACTCGCTCACACCCAGATCGGTAGCGATCGATACCGCCGCGCGCACCAGCCAGCGGGAACCCAGGATCAACAAGGCCAGGCCGAGCGCAATCAAGCCCAAGTCGATCCAAGTGCTGCCTTTTCGCTTCGGCAGGCTGTCGGCCAGCGCTTCCGCATATTCCTTTTGTACGGCTTTACTTTGCTCGCGCCGGCTTTGGCGGATCAAAAAAATAGTGTAAACCACGCCCAGCAGCAGAAGGCCGGCGCCCTCCCAGGCGCTCAGCCGCCCGTCCCAACCCAGCAACAACACCAGAAGCGACACCGCAATCATAATCGGCACATCCAGCCGGATCAACTGCTGCGCCACTACCAGCGGCAACAGCAGCGCACTCAAGCCGAGGATGAACAACACATTGAAAATATTGCTGCCCACCACATTGCCCAGAGCGATATCGGTTTGGCCGTTCAGGCTCGAAACCACACTCACCGCCAGCTCCGGCGCGCTGGTGCCAAAAGCCACCACCGTGAGGCCAACTACCAAAGGGGAAATGCCCGCTGCCGCCGCAATTTTAGAGGCGCCGCGCACCAGCGCTTCAGCGCCGAGCACCAGGCAAATGAAACCGGCAAGCAAAAGAAGTACAACCATTGATCAGACGCTCGGAGGAAAATTTGAAAGGACAACCGAAGTGATTTACCTGCGCCACCACACCGCAGCAGCAGCGCCAAAAAAGATCGCTGGCGCCAAAACCATTCGAAGGTTGGCGCTTAAAATACCAGACAACAGCACCATAAAAACCAGCAACCCGACCATGCCTGTCCCAACCAGAAATATTTTTTTGGAAAATGCGCTCGCAAACAAGCAGTATAACAACAACAATAAACCTGCAAACGGGAGCAACACCAGCGGATGCGTCAGAGCATCCCCGCTGTTAAACCCATCTTGAAACAGCTTCACGGCCACTTGATAAATAAATGCCCGCTGGCCTTGCCCCCACTCGAGGTAGCAGGCTAAAAACGACAGGATCATTACCGCCAGGCCGATCCGTTTTTGCTTGGAAAACATGTGCGCGGATTTGGCTGTAAATGTACTGAGGCAAGGATATTCCCAGTTAAATTTTCAAAACCTGTATCTTAGCCCGGAAACCACCTGATCCTGTTTCTCCACCACCCGGATGAAATGGGATTTTTTTTGTCTGTTCCAAAACTGTCCATGCTATGCGTTTTAATTTTTTAATTGCCGGATTGGTCGCGCTGTGCAACCTGCCGGCCGCCCTGACCGCTCAGGTGTCCTGCCTCCCCGTTTTCCCAAAAACCAACGACGACGTCACCATCACCTACGACGCCAGCCTGGGCAACGGCGCGCTCGCCGGCGTGTCGCCCGTGTATGCGCACATGGGCGTGATCACCAACCTCAGCACCTCGCCTTCCGACTGGAAACACGTGACCACCACCTGGGCCGTGGCCGACCCCATAGGCGCCATGACCAACGCCGGAGGCAATCTCTGGACCAAATCGTTCAACATCAAAACTTTTTTCAACATTCAGCCTGGCGAAACCGTCTTGCGCCTTGCCTTCGTGTTCCGCAACACCGACGGCAGCAAGGTTGGCCGCGCTTCCGACGGCAGCGATATTTTCTACGACGTCTACCCCGACAATATCGGCCTGCAAACCATCATCCTCCAGCCGGCCAACACCCTGTTGCTCACCACCGCCGGCAGCCAGATTCCGGTAAAAGCCGCGTCTTCGATCAGCGCCCAACTCACGCTCTTCGACAACGGCGTCGCAGTAGCCAACACCACCGGCGCTTTGTTGCAAACTACCATCACCGCCGCCAGTGGCGTACACACCGTCGAACTCGTAGCTGAAGCTGGCGGCGAACGCGACACCAGCAGTTTTATCTACATCGTACCGGCGAACCTCCCCGCCGAAAATCCGCCCGCCGGCACCCAATACGGCATCAATTACATCGACGCCACCACCGTGCGGCTGCAACTCTACGCGCCGGCCAAACAGGTGGTGCACCTCATCGGCGATTTCAACGACTGGACGCCCAACGACGCCTACCAGCTGAAACGAAACATCCTCGGCAACATCTACTGGATCGAACTCAGCGGCCTGCAACCCGGCCAACCCTACCGCTTCCAGTACCTCGTCGACGGCGCGCTCAAAATTGCCGACCCGCTCAGCACCCTGGTGCTCGACCCCTGGAACGACGGTTTCATCCCGCCCCTCACTTACCCCAACCTGCCGCCCTACCCCGCCGGCAAAACCACGGGCGTCGTCTCCGTTTTTCAAACCGCCCAACCCGCGTTCAACTGGCAGGCTACCAACTACGTCCGCCCGAAAAAAACCGACCTGGTCGTCTACGAACTCCTGCTCCGCGATTTTATCGACCGCCACGACTTCCCCACCCTGCTCGATACGCTCGACTACCTGCAAAACCTCGGTGTGACGGCTATCGAACTGATGCCCGTCAGTGAATTTGACGGCAACAACAGCTGGGGCTACAATCCTGCTTTTCACAAGGCGCTCGACAAATACTACGGCACGGCAGAAGATTTAAAACGCCTCGTCGACGCCTGCCACCAGCGCAACATCGCGGTCATCCTCGACGTGGTTTTTAACCAGGTGACCGGCGCCAGCCCACTCGCCCAGCTCTATTGGGACGCCGCTAACAACCGCCCGGCCGCCAACAACCCCTGGCTCAACCCCATCGCCAAACACGAATTCAACGTGTTCAACGATTTTAACCACGAAAGCGCCCTCACCAAAATTTACGTGAAAAACTGCCTGGAATACTGGATGCGTGAATTTCGCGTCGACGGGTTCCGCTTCGACCTGTCCAAAGGTTTTACCCAGAAAAACACCCTCGGCAGCGTGCCCGCCTGGGGGGCTTACGACGCCTCGCGGGTGGCCATCTGGAAAAACTACGCCGATTTCATGTGGAGCATCGATCCGGATTTTTACGTCATCCTCGAACACTTCGCCGACAATTCCGAAGAAAAAGAACTGGCCGAGTACGGCATGATGCTCTGGGGCAACCTGCACGGCCTGTACAAAGATGTTGCCTTGGGTTTTAACTCTGCCGTTACGGCCGACCTCCGCTGGATCAGCCACACCCAACGCGGCTGGAGCGTGCCCCACCTGATCGGCTACTTTGAAAGCCACGACGAAGAGCGCATCGGCTACGAATGCCTGACCTTCGGCAACAGCGCCGCGCCCAGCCACAACGTGAAATCGCCCATCGAGGCCATGCGCCGCCTCGAAATGATCGCCAACCTGCTCTACACGGTGCCCGGCCCGAAAATGTTCTGGCAATTCGGCGAACTGGGCTTCGACTACTCCATCAACCACTGCACCAACGGCACGGTGAACAACAATTGTCGCCTCGACCCCAAACCCATCCGCTGGGATTTCCTCGACGACCCCTACCGTCGCCGCCTGCACGACGTGATGGCCGCCCTGCTCCACCTGCGCACTACCCAGGATGTTTTTGAAACTGGCAATTTTCAGTTGAACCTCGGTTCCGGGCAAGCGAAAAGTATTTATCTCAACAGCCCGGGCATGAACGCCGTGGTCGTAGCCAATGTCGGCGTCACAGCCTTCAATACCACGCTCAATTTCCAGCACAGCGGCGCCTGGTACGAGTATTACACCGGCAGCCCGCTCAACGTGAACACAACGGCCGTCGACCTCCAGCTCGGCCCCGGCGAATACCGGCTCTACCTCGACCAGTTCGTCCCCCTGCCCAACGGCCTCAACCCGACCCCGGTGCGTGAGACGGCCGGCAGCCTGAGCCAACTGGAAATTTATCCCAACCCGGCGCAGGATTGGTTTTTCCTGCATTTTGCCCTGCGGGAAAACAGCCGCGTGC
>CAZVZH010000239.1:0-6742 GCA_964630705.1 uncultured Saprospiraceae bacterium
CGGGTAGCTCCATGAATTTTGTTTTGCAAAACTACCTGGGCTGCGATTCGGTGCTCACCGTGGCTGTGGCCGAAACGCCCGTGTCCACCGGCACACTGAACGTGAGCGCTTGCGCGGGCACGGATTACGATTTCAACGGAACGGCCATCCCGGCGGGTAGCTCCATGAATTTTGTTTTGCAAAACTACCTGGGCTGCGATTCGGTGCTGACGGTAACGGTGGCTGCAGTCGCTGCCGTTCAGGCTCAACTGCAAACGACTACCGCCTGCGTAGGCCTTGCTCCCGGCGCCTTGCGCATCGAACCGCAGGGCGGGGGACAGGCGCCCTTGGCGTATTCCCTCGACGGGCAGACCTTCCAAGCCGAGCCCTTCTTTGACAGTTTGCTTGCCGGCGATTATCTGTTGCGCATCCGCGACGCGGCCGGCTGTGCAAGCAGTTTCCCATTTACCATTAGCGGCCAAACGGCGCCTGATTTTGAGTTGCCTGAAGTGGTGTTGCTGCCCTGTAATCAGGCTCCCGTACGGCTCGAACCCGAGCTGAACGGCGTGGCTGACGGCTGGTCGTTCCTGTGGTCTGACGGTTCGTCGGGCCCGGAACTCCTGGTGCAAGCGCCCGGAGCCGTCTGGTTGGAACTGAGCAACATTTGCGCAACTATTCGCAAAACCAGTGTGGTGCAGCAGGAGCTGGGGACGGCCGATGCCGACCTGGTGTACACGCCCAACGTATTTATGCCCGGCGCCAGTCAGCCCGAAAATGCTGAATTCCGGCCCTATTTTCCATCGGATTTTATGGTATTGGATTACCGGCTGGAGGTGTACGACCGCTGGGGGGCTTTGTTGTTTCGGAGTACGCAGGCTGAAAAGGGCTGGTTGGGTAGCGTTCGCGACCGGGAATTGGACCCCGGGGTGTACGTGTGGCTGCTGAAAGTCCGAGGGCAGTACTGCGGCCGGGAAATAGATTTTTTGCGAACGGGTAATGTAACGCTGGTTCGTTAGGCTGGGAAAAAAGCGCCAACATACTCTAAAGGGGGGCTGTGGTAATTGTGCAGTTCAATATCTCGTCGTCCATCAGTACGGGCAGACGTATCTGGTGTTTTACCTGTTGTTCCAGCGCCCTTAACTGAGCCGCAAAGGGGGGGAGGCGCGGGCCTTCCGAACCATCACAGGCTAAAGTCCAGCTAAGTAGATGGTTTGGCTGTGCTCCGACATGACAAGCGTTCGGGTTAGATTGTAGTAGTTTGCCCCCCCGATATGCAGGGGTTGTTTTTACCGGCTTTTTTCCTTCAAAATTTCCGGATTGAGCGCCACGGCTTTTCGCCGGTATTCCTCGCCCCGCGCGGCATCGCCCACCAGAAAATAGGCGGTGCCGAGGTCGAAAAGGTAGGAGGCGTTTTCTGGCGCCAGTTCGACGGCTTTTTTGAACCACTCCAGCGCTTCGGCCCGTTTGTTTTGCACACCGTTGGCTACGCCGAGCAGGCGGGCGGTTTCGGCGTCGCGGGGGTTGATTTGCCAGGCTTCGGCGAGCATTTGCATGGCTTTGGCGAGGTCGCCTTTTTGCTCGCCGAAATACTTGCCGCCTTCGCGCAGGGCCAGGGCCACATAGCCGGGCAGTTTTTTGTCGTCGGAGGCCAGCTGAGCGGCGGTGCGGTAATCGGCTACTGCGCCGTCGAAGTTTTTCAGGTAAAACTGGCTGCCGGCGCGGGTGAGCAGGGCGTCTTTGTAGTTCGGGTAGATGGTCAGGGCCTGATTGGCATAGCGGAAGGCGTCGCGGAACATTTGTTCTTGTTTGACCGGGTCGGTTTCTTTTTGGGCTTTTTCAAAGGTGACGCCGCCGCAGGCGTTATTGATTTTGGCGCTGTTGACGGAGGTGTGCACGTCGGTGAAAAACAGCGATTCGTTGCTCACCCAGACCGGATTGCGCAGCACGGTTTTTATTGAAAAAAGCAGTGCGGCGGCGGCGGCAATCCCTACGGCTGTTTGCCAGAAAAACCGGCGCGCGAGCAGTAGGGCCCCCACCAGGCAAAAGCCCACCGAGGGCATGAAGACGAAGCGTTCGCCCATGTTGGTGCCGACCGGGAAAACGATGTTCGACACGATGCTGATAGTCAGCAAGTAAAACAAGATGCCGAAACTCAGCGGGTCGCGACGGCCTAAGCCGCGAAGAGCATACCACAACAAACCCAGGTGCGCGGCCAGGCTGAGCAAAACAGCCGGGTCGGCGAAGGTTTTCATGCTGATAAAACGCGGGTAGTAGTCGTGGGTGAGCGGGTGCGGGAACACCAGCAGCGCCAGGTATTTGCCCAGGGTGTAGAGGTTGGTGGCCAGTTTCTCGGCGAAGGTAAACGGCACCCAGCGGTCGCCCACGATTTTGAGGAAGGGGTTGTTCATCAGTTCCAGGGGCGCGCCGCCGAATTTCCAGCCGAGTATGCTGCCTCGGAGGAGGAAAAACACCAGGAAAGCGGCCAGCACGGGCAGGGTTTTTCCCAATCCCGCAGCTGCGGGCGCGCTGCGGAACACCCACAAGGCCAGCGGAATGACGACGACGAAGGTAACGGCGTTTTCTTTCGACAAGCAGGCCAGAAAAAACACCGGAGCCGCTAGCCAGGCCCAAAAGTTTTTGCCGGTATCGTAGGCGCGCAGGATGAGCCAGAGGGCGCCGAGGCTCCCGAGCAGGGTGACGATCTCGTCGCAGCCCTTGATGTTGGCGGCCACTTCGGTGTGCAGGGGGTGGGCGGCGAAAAGCAGCGCCGCCAGCCAGGCAACCAGCGGGGCCAGTGGGCGGGTGTCGTCGCGGCCGCCGAGCAGCGCGAGCAGGGTGCGGTAGAGCAGCACGCAAGTAGCGGCGTAGAGCAGCACCGTGATGAGGTGGAAGGGGAAGGGGTTGTTGCCAGCCGCTTCATAAACCACAGCAAACAACACCAGCGTGAGCGGGCGGTAGCGGCCTCCGGAAACCAGTGCGTCTTTGCCTTCCACTTTGAAAAAGCCGAAAAACGTATCCTTGGTCAGAATGCCCGGAATACCCTCCACGCCTTTTGAAGTGAACATGTTATCGGTGATGACAATGGCGTCGTCTTGCACGAAACCGTGCGTCAGTGTGTTGGCGTAGAGCAGAAAAGCAAAGGCGAACAGCAGCAGGCTTTGCAGGCCGGTATTCCGGAAAAAATCGGGGAAGCTAGCCGCCGGAAGCGCTGGAGCAGTTGCGGACTTGGGGGCGGGTTTGGATTTGCGCGGTGGTTTGGCCATAACAGTCGGAAAATAGTGCTTTTTGCCACCGCGAAACAACAAAAATTCTCAAACCTCCAGGATACTTTTCTCCTTTTGCCGGAAGGCGCGGTAGCGGCCTTTGCCAAACTGGGTACCGTTGAACGACGCCGTGGCGGCGCGGGATTTGCGCTCCTCCTCGGGGAGTTGGTGGAAGTCGCGGCATTTTTCGGAACAGCAACCCGCGTATTTTTCCCGGCAGTCGGAGCATTGGATGAACAGGATATGGCAGTAAGGGTTGGCACAGTTGGCATGCTCGTCGGAAGCCTCCCCGCACTGGTGGCAATGGGCGATGACATCAGGGCTGATGCGCTCGCCGAGGCGCTCGTCGAACACAAAATTTTTGCCGACAAACTTGTTGGGCAAGCCCTGGGCTTTTACTTGCCGGGCATACTCGATGATGCCGCCTTCGAGCTGGAAAACATTTTGAAATCCGCGGTACTTGAGGTAGGCGCTGGCTTTTTCGCAACGGATACCACCGGTACAGTACATCACGATGTTTTTGTCTTTTTGTCCGGCGAGTAAATCCGCCACGTAGGGCAGTTCCTCGCGAAAGGTTTCGACGTCGGGGGTGATGGCGCCCCGGAAGTGGCCGACTTCGCTTTCGTAGTGGTTGCGCATATCGACGAGCACGGTGTCGGGCTGGTCGGTAAGGGCGTTGAAGTCGGCGGCTTTGAGGTGGGTGCCGTAGTTGGAGGGATCGAAAAGCGGGTCGTCGATGCCGTCGGCCACAATTTTAGGCCGGAGTTTGATGATGAGGGCGAAAAAGGATTTCCCGTCGTCTTCGATAGCGCTGTTGAGGCGCAGTCCCTGAAAAAAAAGGATACTGTCCATGGCTGCCCGAAAGGCGTCGAACTGGGTTTCGGGTACGGAAATCTGGGCATTTACACCTTCGCGGGCCACGTATATGCGGCCCAGTACGCCCAGCTGGTCGAACAGCCCGTAGAGATGGTCGCGGAAGAGCGGAGGGTTTTTGAGGTTGACGTATTTGTAAAAGGAAATGGTGATGCGCGGCTCGGAACTGGATTGAAGTTGTTTCTTTAGCGCGCGGCGGTTGACGCGGTTGTGGAAAAATTTCGACATGGTGTGGCTGCCCCGGTGTCCGTTTGCAGTGCGGATGGGCAGGGCAAAGGTAGGTAGTTTTTTTGCAGCGGATGAATTTCAGGAAGGATCGCGCATGCCGGAAATAGTTTTTTGTTAATGGCTGAGTGGAATATCCATCTCTTGAATAAGATGACTATGTTTGTACTGACGTGTTTGAAATACCAATGAGATACGCTTTTCTCCGGTTTTCAACCCCATATTTTGCTGCCGTTTTTGCATCAAACACCTTTTCCGAATCTTCTCGTTATTCGCAGCAACTATCTTAATCTATTGATAGTAATCTGATTTAAAGGTAATCCTGCGCTTCAACAGGAACACGCCTGACAGATAGTTTTCGCACGCTTCCGACGGGTGTCGGAAAGCGGCCTGTTGGCACCTCTGTCTAATCTTTTTATCATTTTGAATAAATCTATCCGGAGCTGCACGGCATCCGGGCTGCTTTTTATTGCCTGAATAGAACATAAAATTGAATTTCATAGAAAAAGAATAGTAAAAAGCAGGCTGGTTGAATTTCGGAACATAGCAGCATATGATAGAACGATCAGAAAACTCAATACAAACCTTCATCTGTTTAAACTCTGAATACGCATGAGAACGTTTAAAAACTTGCTATTCCTCTCCATTTGCTTTACGCTGTTTTCTATTTTCGGGTTTACCCTGCAACTATCCGCACAACAGCCGGTAGAGTTTTCCTGGACCTTTGGAGATTTGCCAAACGGCTCACTGGCAGGCTCCAGCAACAATGTTAACGCTACGGCTAACAATGCCGGTTACGGCCCAGGCGTCAGCACAACCAACACTTCGCCGACAGGTTTTCTGACGGGCACCAGCGGCTTGGCGATTGCCGGATCGGGGTTTCCGACCACAAAAGCAACTGCGCTCAGCGATGGCGATTACTTCAGCTTTTCCGTTACCGCGCATCCCTGTTTTGCGATACAAATCACAGGGTATACGTTTTGGGGCCGACGGTCGACTACGGGGCCGGAAGATGTCGTGATTCGTTCTTCGGCCGATAATTATGCGACCGACTTGAACACCGAGGGAATTAGCAGCAGTTCGGGAGGCGCTAACGAAAACGGCAGCCTGAGCCTGACAGTTGCACCCGGGCAATCGTTGGAAATTCGAATCTACGGCTACAACGCCAGTAGTACAGCCGGCACCTTGCGGATCGACGACATGAAGTTTCAAGGTTCGCTTTTGGCTACCTGCCCTTGCGGGGCTACGCGTTGGGTCGGCGGCGACAGTTGGGGCCCGGGAGGCACAGTAACGCCGGATGGCGACGGTGGTATTGTGGCTTGCGCCAACTCCGCCGAAACGCAGTCGAACATTTCCCCAAACGGCACATACAACCCCACCGACTTTACGATTACCCCGTCGAGCTGTGAAAACCCCAACGACGGCTCGCCGGTTTCCATCAATGCGCCGTTTACCGGGCAAAAAGTGTTGTGGTTCAACTACGATGTGCGCGCCTTTGCCGGCAAATACGATTTCCAAGTAGTTGATAATAATGATTTGGCCTGGGCGCTATATTACTCTACAGCCCCTACTGCGGGGCTGGGGGCCAATGGCTTATCCGGCGATTGTAGCCAATTGGCCGGGCCTCTATACTGCGGCACCAATTTTACCAACTGGGCGCCCCAGCCTTTCGATGTACCGGTCCTGAACCTGCCAACTAATTTTTACATGGTCGTTTGGCGACGCGATGGCACGAACAGCAGTAACGACAATTTTTCGGTCAATGCTTTTAAAGCCCGCTATGGTTGCGGCGAGTTTTGCAACCTGGAAACAAGCGGCGCCCCCATCCTTACTTGCAACCCGAACGGTACGTATACTGTAAAACAAAATCTGAATGGAACCAGTACGGATGTCACAGTTTCAGCACCCGGCAGCCTCTCCATTGTGACAAATCCGACACCCTTGTCTTTTGGCCCGGCCGGTACAACAAACACCGGCTATGTTGAAGTCACTTACACCCAAGGCATCAACTATAGTATTACGTTTACCGCAGCGCCAGCCTCTGGCGGGCAAGGACAATGTGTGAGTCCCATTACCATTTCCGGCACGGCGCCAAATTGTTGTGTGCCGCCCAGTTGTTCCATTGATGGACCCAACACGGTCTGTCCAGGCGCGCAAGTCCAACATTGCGGACCGGCTGGCGCCAGCGGGTACGCTTGGCAGGTTACCGGCGCTACGATCAATGGGCCAACAGACCAACAATGCGTCACCGTCGATGCCAGCAGTTCCTGCAATTCCAGCTATACGCTGACGCTGACGGTAGGGAGTGCTGGTTGCACGTCTTCTTGTACAAAAACTGTTGCCATTCAGGACAATGTTTCGCCGACCATCTCCTGTCCGGCCAGCACGACCATCGAGTGCCC
>CAZVZH010000240.1:0-6729 GCA_964630705.1 uncultured Saprospiraceae bacterium
TCAAACTCCAAACTTCAAACTCCAAACTCCAAACTCCAAACTTCAAACTTCAAACGTTGAACTTCAAACTAAGCAATGTGCTCGCGCTGCCGGCCGGCCATCCGCAACGCGGAGTGGTGGGCGCATGGGCGCTGCTGAGTTTGTTGTGTTTCGGCCTGGCCATTCGCTGGGAAATCTGGTGGCTGGCCGGCGCGCCGCTGGCCCTGCTGGCGCTGTGGCTGCTGGCGGTCGACTTCCGGAAGGTCTATTTTTTGATGCTGGCCTGCATCCCATTTTCGATCGAAACCGAGTTGCCCGGCGGCTTGGGCACCGACTTACCCTCCGAACCGCTGATGTGGCTGCTCACCGGGGCCGCAGTGGCTTGGTTTTTTAAAAACTGGCGCTCGGCCAACGGGCGCTTCCTGCGGCATCCGGTTACCCTGGCCTTGCTGCTGCACCTGAGCTGGACGACCGTGTCGGTGTGCACGTCCACTGATGTGCTGGTGTCGTTCAAGTTTTTATTGGCCAAAGGCTGGTATGTAATCGTTTTTTATTTCCTGGCCAGCCGATTGCTCCAGGAAGAACGCGATTTCAAAGCCTTGTTGTGGTGGTTTTTCATTCCGCTGCTCGTCACGGTGCTCATCGTGCTGGGCCGGCATGCCCCGCACGGGTTTTCGTTTCAGGAAGTGAACTACGTGATGGGGCCGTTTTACCGCAACCACGTGATGTACGCCTGTTTGCTGGCTATTTTCCTGCCCTTTGTATGGTACGGGACGTACTGGTACCGGCGCTGGTCGGCACGCTGGTGGCTGCTGGTATTCGGGATTGCCGTGCTGATCCTGGGCATTAACTTCGCCTACACCCGGGCGGCGTACGTGGCACTGGCGGCGGGCGTGGGCATCTACTGGCTCGTGCGGCGGCGGCTGATCAAAGTGGCGGTATTGGTTTTCGGGCTGGCTTTTGCGGGCTTGGCAGCTCTGGTGACCAGCCGCGACAACTGGCTGGAATTTGCCCCCGACTATGAGCGGGCGGTGTCGCACAAGAGTTTCGACAACCTGCTCGAAGCCACCACCAAACTGGAAGACATTTCCATCATGGAGCGGGTATACCGCTGGGTGGCGGCGGCCTATATGATTCAGGACAAACCCTGGGCAGGCTTCGGGCCGGGCACTTTTTATTTTAACTACCGCAACTACACCGTCTCCAGTTTTAAAACCTATGTGAGCGACAACCCCGAGCGCTCGGGCATTCACAACTACTACCTGATGGTAACGGTGGAACAGGGCCTTGTCGGACTGTTTTTTTTCCTGCTGTTTTGCCTCGCCGTTATTTTCAAAGGCCAGCAAAACTACCACCGCATAGCCGACCGCAACCGCCGGCGCATGCTCGTGGCAGCCCTCCTGAGTTTCATGCTGATCGCCCTGCTGATGCTGATGAACGATTTTGTGGAAACCGACAAAATCGGCTCCCTGTTTTTTATTTCTGCAGCCTTGGTCGTGAACAGCGGCTTGCGGGAGGAATAATCCAGGTTGATCCGCTCAAACTCGGCGTCGTCTGCGCTCCCATTAAATATCGTAATCCACCACCACCGCCGCTGTCACCGGATGGCTTTGGCACGACAGGATGAACCCCGCCTCGATTTCTTCGGCGCTGAGGGCGTGGTGGTTTTCCATGCGCACTTTTCCCTCGAGCACTTTGGCGCGGCAGGTGGCGCACACACCTGCATGGCACGACCAGGGCGCGTCGGCTCCGGCGTCGATAGCGGCATCGACGATAGACTTGCCCTCGGGCGCCAGTTCAAATTGAAAGGATTCCCCGTCGAGCAGCACGGTCACTTTGCACTTGACCGGCAAGGGTTCTGCAGACTCGAGGGCGTTCAGCGGGGCGTTTTCGACGACGTGGTGCATAGCGTTTCTCAAATTTATGTGGCGGGGGCAAAGGTCGGGCTTGCCCGCCCCCAGGCTGCTGACGAAACTCAGCCGGGCCTTTGACGGCCGTCAATTTTTAGCCCATGCCCGGCGGCTACTTTTGCGGGTCAACCATTTTTTGCCTATGCCCGCTACCGCTACTACCACCACAGCCGACATTTTCGACCGGAAAATTGCAGCCGACCAAAGCATCGAACCCCGCGACCCCATGCCCGACGAGTACCGTCGACACCTGATTCGCCAGATCAGCCAGCACGCCCACTCCGAAGTGATCGGCATGCAGCCCGAAGGCAACTGGATCACCCGCGCGCCGTCGCTGCGCTCGAAAATGATCCTCCTGGCCAAAATTCAGGACGAGGGCGGGCACGGCCTCTACCTCTACTCCGCCGCCGAAACACTGGGCATCAGCCGCGAGGAAATGATCGAACAACTGCAAACCGGCAAGGCCCGCTATTCCAGCGTGTTTAACTACCCGGCATTGAGCTGGGCCGATATCGGCGCCATCGGCTGGCTGGTCGACGGGGCTGCTATCGTCAACCAGGTGATGCTCCAGCGCACGTCTTACGGCCCCTATGCCCGGGCCATGGTGCGCATCTGTAAGGAGGAAAGTTTTCACCAGCGCCAGGGCTACGAAATTATGGCCAAAATGGCTGCCGGCACGCCCGAGCAGCACGACATGGCGCAAGACGCCCTCAACCGCTGGTGGGCTCCGGCGCTCATGATGTTCGGCCCGCCCGACGCCGAGTCGTTGCACAGCAAAAAAGCCTTTCAGTGGAAAATCAAACGCGAGAGCAACGACGCCCTGCGGCAAAAATTTATCGATAAAACCGTGCAGCAGGCGGAAGTCATCGGCCTGAAAATTCCCGACTCCCAACTCCGCTTCAACTCCGAAACCGGCCACTACGAAACCAGTCCGCTCGACTGGGATGAATTTCACCGGGTGATCGACGGCAACGGCCCCTGCAACCGCCAGCGCGTGGAGCACCACCGACGCGTACACGACGAAGGCCGCTGGGTGCGGGAGGCTGCGTCGGCGTATAGTTTGAAGTTTGGAGTTTGAAGTTCGAAGTGGTCCACCATTTCGAAAAGTTGAACTCTTCAAACTTCAAACTCCAAACTCCAAACTCCAAACTCCAAACTTCAAACTTCAAACTTCAAACTTCAAACTGAATTAAAAATGGACACACAACTCGATCTCTGGGAAGTTTTCATCCAAAGCAAACCGGGCCAGCCCTACAAACACGCCGGCTCGGTACATGCTTCCGACAAGGCCATGGCCGTGCAAAATGCCCGCGATGTGTACACCCGCCGCGGCGAAACCTCCGGCCTCTGGGTAGTGCGCGCCACCGATATCGCAGCCGCCGACCTGGCCGACGCCGACATGCTCTTCGACCCTGCCGCCGACAAAATTTACCGGCACCCGAGCTTTTACGAAGTGCCGGCTGGCGCTAAAAACATTTGAGCCATGACCAAAAACGAAGCCTTGTTTCACTACCTGCTCCGGCTGGCCGACGACGCCCTCATCCTCGGGCATCGCCTGGCCGAACGCTGCAGCCGCGGCCCCTTTCTGGAGGAAGACCTGGCCCTGACCAACATCGCGCTCGACCTCACCGGCCGCGCCCAGCTCTACTTCGAGGCCGCTGCCCGGCTCGAAAACCGCGGCCGCACCGCCGATGCGCTGGTGTACCGCCGTCCCGAACGGCAGTTTGTCAACCTCCTCCTGTGCGAACAACCCGACACCGACTTCGCCCACACCATCGCGCGGCAACTGCTCTTTTCGGTGTTCGACGGCTTTCAACTCGACGACCTCCGCTCCAGCCAATTACCCGAACTGGCCGAAATCGCCGCCAAGGCGCAAAAAGAAACCCGCTACCACATCGAACACGCCGCTCAATGGGCGCGCCGACTGGGGCAGGGCACCGACGAAAGCCGAATCCGGATGCAACAGGCGCTGCTGGCCCTCTGGCCTTACACGGGCGAACTGTTCGAGATGGACGACCTGCACCTCCAACTGCTCGAAGCCGGAATTGCCGCCGACCTGCACACGGTGCGCGCAGCCTGGCAATACCGGATGCAAGAAATTCTTACCGCTGCCAATTTGGAAATGCCGGATGCCACGCCCACCCAAACGGGAGGGCGCCGGGGCATCCACAGCGAATACCTCGGGCACATGCTCGCCGAAATGCAATACCTCGTTCGGGCTTATCCCGACGCTACTTGGTAGTAGTTTGGAGTTTGAAGTTGGGTGTTTGAGATTTTTCACCATTCCGAGAAGTTGAACAACTTCAAACTCCAAACTCCAAACTTTAAACTTTAAACTTCAAACTAAAAATCGCCTATGCCTTTCTATCATAAACTCGGAAACGTCCCCCGCAAACGCCACGTCGTGTACCGCCGCCCCGATGGCGGCTTGTACCAGGAAGAACTCGTGGGCACCCAAGGCTTCAGCGGCATGTCGACCCTGGCCTACCACCTGAACGCGCCCACCCAAATCCGGGCCTTCGAATCGGCCTACCCGGTACAGCCGAAAATTGCCATCGAGAACAACATCAATCCGCTCAAATTCGAGGGCTTCGAGTTGCCGCCGGCCGACGATTATATCGACAGCCGCCGGGTGTTGTTTCTCAATTCGGACCTGGCGATCGGCCTCGCAGCGCCCACGGTTACGGCTTCGTATTTTTTTAAAAATGCCGACGCCGACGAAATGCTGTTTGTGCACCTTGGCCGGGGCGAGCTGCAAACAATGTTCGGTACCGTGCCCTTCGAGCCGGGCGATTACCTGGTGATTCCCCGGGGCACGATCTACAAGCTCGAATGGGAAACGGCCGAAAACCGCCTGCTTTTCATCGAATCGCACGGCCCGGTGTTCACCCCGCGCCGCTACCGCAACGAGTTTGGCCAGCTGCTGGAGCACGCGCCGTTTTGCGAACGCGACATCAAGCGCCCCGAAACCCTGGAGACTTTCAACGAGCGCGGTGACTTTGAGCTCCGGCTCAAAAAACGAAACACGATTTTCCCCATCCACTACCCTTTTCACCCCTTCGATGTGGTGGGCTGGGATGGCTACCACTACCCCTACGCCTTCAACATCCGCGATTTCGAGCCGATCACTGGGCGTATCCACCTGCCGCCGCCCATACACCAGACCTTCGAAGGGCCCAATTTCGTCGTGTGCTCTTTCGTACCCCGGCTTTACGACTATCACCCCGAGGCCATTCCCGCGCCCTACCACCACAGCAATGTGGATTCGGATGAAATCCTCTACTACGTCGACGGCAACTTTATGAGCCGCAACAACGTGCGCCCCGGCCAGCTCACCCTGCACCCCGCCGGCATCCCCCACGGGCCGCACCCCGGCGCCATCGAGCGCAGCATCGGCCAAAAAGAAACCAGCGAACTGGCCGTCATGATCGACCCCTTCCACCCGCTCATGGTCACGGAAGACGCCCTGAAACTCGAAGTGGAAGACTATTACCGCGTCTGGTATGAAAACGGCGTAACACAAGTCTGAAATCACTCAATCACTCAATCACTCAATAAATGGAAACCATCGTACAACCCGCCCCCACGCCGAGCGCCAACGAAGATTTTCTGCCCCTGCACGGCACCGATTATATCGAACTCTACGTCGGCAACGCCAAACAGGCCGCACATTTTTACAAAACTGCTTTCGGCTTCCAGTCGCTGGCGTATGCCGGACTCGAAACCGGAGTGCGCGACCGGGCTTCCTACGTGCTTCAGCAAGGAAAAATCCGCCTGGTGCTCACCAGCCCCTATCACTCCAATTCCGACATTGCCGAGCACCAGCGCCGGCATGGCGACGGCGTCAAAACCATCGCCTTCTGGGTAGACGACGCCGAAAAAGCCTTCGAGGAAACCACTGCCCGGGGCGCCCGCCCCTACCTGTTGCCTACCGTCGAGCGCGACGAACACGGCCAGGTAGTGCGCTCGGGCATCCACACCTACGGCGAAGTGGTGCATATTTTCGTGGAGCGCCGCAACTACCGGGGCGTTTTCCTGCCCGGCTATGAAAAATGGGCGTCGGAGTACAAGCCCGAACCCATCGGACTGGAATACGTCGACCACTGCGTCGGCAGCGTGGGCTGGGGCGAAATGAACCGCTGGGCCCGTTTTTACGAGCAGGTGTTAGGTTTTAAAAATCTGATCACTTTCGACGACAAAGACATTTCTACCGAATTCACCGCCCTCATGTCGAAAGTGATGGCCAACGGCAACATGCGCATCAAGTTCCCGATCAACGAGCCGGCCAGGGGCAAGAAAAAATCGCAGGTGGAAGAATATTACGAATTCTATGAAGGCGCCGGCTGCCAACACATTGCTGTGGCCACCGATGATATCGTGTTTACCGTGCGCGAACTGCGCCGCCGCGGCGTGGAGTTTCTGTACGTGCCCGGCAACTACTACGACACCGTGACGGAACGCGTCGGCACTATCGCCGAAGACCTGGCCGTGCTCAAATCGCTGGGTATTCTCGTCGACCGCGACGAAGAAGGCTACCTCCTCCAAATTTTCACCAAACCGGTGGAAGACCGGCCCACGATGTTTTTCGAAATCATCCAGCGCTGCGGCGCCCGCTCGTTTGGCAAGGGTAATTTCCAGGCGCTGTTCGAAAGCATCGAAGCGGAACAGGCCCGCCGGGGGACGCTTTAGAGTTGATAAGGTTTATAGAGTTTATAGGGTTGATAGAGTTTATAGGGTTGATAGGGTTGATAGAGTTGATAGAGTTGATACGTTTTTAATTATAAGCCCTATCAACCCTATCAACCCTATCAACCCTATCAACCCTATCAACCCTATCAAC
>CAZVZH010000241.1:0-6664 GCA_964630705.1 uncultured Saprospiraceae bacterium
GCATGTTGGGAAATTTCGAAACCTTCCTCCGGATGCGTATCAAGCACTTTTTATGTCGCTGAAAAGGGCTAAAGTCCAGCTAAGGCGGGGCACGCTATTTTGCCTTTAGTCCGCTTCCGCCCGTCCGCCTTTCAGCCGCAAAATACGGCCGGTGCGGCGGGCCAGGTCAAGGTCGTGGGTAACAAGCACCAGGGTAGTGCCGGCGGTGCGGTTGAGGTCGAAGATGAGGTCGACGATGCCGGCGGCGTTTTCTGCGTCGAGGTTGCCGGTAGGTTCGTCGGCGAAGAGAATTTTCGGCTGGTTGGCAAAAGCGCGGGCGATGCATACCCGCTGCTGTTCGCCCCCCGAAAGTTGCGCCGGGTAATGGTCGAGCCGGTTGCCCAGGCCTACC
Organism: uncultured Saprospiraceae bacterium; assembly: GCA_964630705.1. Taxonomy (GTDB): domain Bacteria; phylum Bacteroidota; class Bacteroidia; order Chitinophagales; family Saprospiraceae; genus M3007. Next base: position 392 of record CAZVZH010000241.1, read on the forward strand.
TTTTCCAACCAGCTGCGGGCTTGTTGCTCCGCATTGGAGTCGCCGCGCAATTCGAGCGGCACCATCACATTTTCCAGGGCGGTAAGGGTAGGGATGAGCTGAAAATTTTGAAAAACAAAACCTACGTAACGGTTGCGTATTTCGGCGCGCTCGTCTTCCGAAAGTTCGTCGAGCGCGATGTCGTTGAGCACTACGGAACCGCTGCTGGCCCGGTCGAGCCCGGCGCACAAGCCCAGGAGGGTCGTTTTCCCGCTGCCCGAAGGACCGACGATGGCGAAGGTGTCGCCCTGGGCCAGGTCGAAACTGACATCTTCGAGTACCGTGAGTTGGGCGCCGTTGGCAGTTGAGTAGGTTTTGGTCAGGTGTTGGGCAGAGAGCATACGGGTATGTGATTTGAAATTTTTATAGATGGGCCTTTCGAAAGTCTCCCGTTAAACACATCGACAGCTAAATTGTGCGCGGGCAATCGCTGAAAGCCCCGCTCCGGGGGTTGAACCCGACCAAGGGTCGGATAAACGGATCAATCCAAGGCTTCAAGGTAGGCCTTCAGCCGGGGCAAAACCGCGGGCCAGGCCGCCTCTACCGAGCGAAAATACCACTCCCAGTGCGCATCGCCTGCGGGGTATTCGCCCTGGCTGACTTGCAAGCGGGTGCCCGTTTCGGTCGGATTGGTTGCGATGCGCAGGGTAAGCGGCCCGAGGATGGGCCGTTCGGGGTTGAAGTACAGGTAATCGCCGACGTCGAGCAAGCGGCCGGGCTGAAACCGGCGAATGATTCCGGTGCTGATGTAACGAATACCGGTCGGGCCGATCTCCCAAGCCAGGGCGTAAATACCCCCAGCACGCGGCTCCACCAGCGCGCGTTCCACGCCCCACCAGCCTTGCAGTAAAGTGGGGTCTAAAAACGCCTTTTGCACCCGGGCGGGCGGGAGAGCGAGACTAATTTCAGCCGTAACGGTGCGGGCAGTATCCATGGGCACGTTTTATTGAACCAGCACTTTTTGAATCACATCGCCTACTTGCAGCTGGCTGACCACATCCATGCCTTGGGTGACTTTCCCGAAAATCGTGTAGCGGCCATCGAGGTGCGGCGTAGGCGAGTGGGTGATAAAAAATTGCGTGCCTTCGGTGTCGGCGCCGGCGGAGGCCATGCCGAGGTAGCCTTCGTCGTCGTACCAGGCCAGGCCGATTTCGGTCCGGATGGAGTAGTCGAGCGCGCCATAGCCGTTGCCCAAGGGGCAGCCGCCCTGCACGACGAAATTGGGCACTACCCGGTGAAATTTTTTTCCGTTGAAAAATCCGCCTTTGGCGAGGTTTAAAAAATTGGCAACCGAGCCGGGCGCCCAAACGGGGTACAGTTGCAGGCTGATATTTCCTTTCGAAGTGTACACTACCGCCCGTGTGCTGGGGTTGAGTTGGCCCAATGCGCTCCACTCGATCGGGTGGTTGTACTTCAGCCGGGGCGCTGCCGGTGCGGGCTGTTGGCTCAGGCAGGCAATTGATTTTTCCAGGGCAAGATAAGCCTCGTAATCGCGGGGGAGTTGCAGCTTGCCCAACACTTGCTGAAAACCGGCAAGGTCGGCGCTGTCGGCCAGGGTGTGGTAAGCCATCGCCTCGGCGCAAAAAGCGCCGCCGGTGGCCGCAATCAGGTCGGCTTGGCCGCTGTTGACAATTTCACGAAGGTTGTAGTACAGTTCGCGGCGCACATTCCGGCCGTTTTCGCCAAACATCTGGTAAAAATCCGGGCGTTCGCAAATACCTGCGAGCGCCTCCACGGCCGCGGTTTTTACCACCCGGCTGCTGTCGGCCAGGCCTTTGTCGTGAATCCAGCGAAACTGCCAGGCGAATTCCGACAAGGCTTGCAGGCAGGCGGCGCGCTCGTAGGGGTTGGGAGATTTCAGAAAAAAATCGCGCAGGCGGTAGTTAAGGTATTCTTTTTTCTCCGGAAAAGTGCGGCCCGACATCCATTTGTACGAGGCCCGGTACAAGGCGATGCGGGAGGGCCAGGGCAAGTTGGGGTTGTCGCGGGCAATGCGCCAGTAGTAGTCGCCGTCTTGTTGCTGGCCGTTGGCCACGAAAAACTCGGCGGCGGTGCGCGAAACGTGCTGGTTGGCGTCGAGCACAAAAGGCGACACGAGCGCGCGGACCGTGTCGTATTCGAATTTGGCCAAGGCCTGGATCAGGTCGCATTTGACCCGCCAATCCTGCTCGGTTTTTATAACTTTTGAAAGAATGGCGAAAGCGGGTTCGGTTTGTGATTTGCCCAAAGCGCGGGCCAGGGCCATGCGAATTTTCGGGTCGGTGGAGCGCACAAAAGCGGAGGCCAGCTGAACGGCTTGCAGGCTGTCTGGGGCAATATCTTTCGTGCGGGCAAGGTAGTGCGCTGCCATTTGCCGGGCCGATTGCGGGATGCGCTCATTGGTCACATAACCGATCATACGCGCCGTAGCGGCCGGGTCGACGATGTTGCGCAGGCCGTAGCGGTAAATTGCCCGGCACTGCCCCTCCAGCAGCAGGGTATCGGAGGGGTAATAGCTGGCCACGGCGGCGATGTTGCGCAGGTTGTCTTTCCCGCCGCATTTCCCAACGGCTTCGAGCACGATAGCGTTAAAACGCTGGTGCTGGGAGAGCGAATCGTCCTGCTGAAAAGCATTGGCCAGCGGCTGCTCGGCACGGGGCGAGCCGATCTGGCCCAGGGCAAAAGCCGCGGCCATGCGCACCTCTTCGAGGGGGTCTTGCAGCAGCGTGACCAGCGGCTCGATAGCGTTGGAATCGCGGACAGAGGCGAAAGCCAGGGCAGCCAAATAGCGCAGCGTAGCGTTTTCGCTGCTCAGGTAGGCCACCAGGCTATCGGTTTGGCCTTCGTCGCGCAGGTTGTACACGCGTTGCACCGGTTTACTGGTCAGGTCGAGGTTGAGCTGCTGGCGCTCGGAATTGTTTTGATCAGGCGGAACACAGGCAACGAGTCCGGTCAGCAGAACCAGGCCCAAAAACGGAAGAACATATCGGCGCATAAAGGCAATTTTGGGCAAAAGTAAGAAGGTCTGACGACAGTGCCTTGGGGTGCGCCCATCTCTTTACGGTTGCAAACCTCATCGTTTTATTATCTTGCTAAAGCCCACCCGCGCGCCATTTATCAGCCGCAAGCCATACATCCCTGCCGACAACTGGCTCAGGTCGACAGCGGTTATGGCCCCGCCCTGCGCCACGGATTCCAGCAGGAGCCTTCCGGTTGCATCTGTCAATTGCAGAATAAATTGTTCAGACCAATTGGCCTGTACCTTTACGTAAAGCCAGTCGGACACCGGGTTGGGCGCTATATGCACCTGAAGCAGCATTTGGGCAGGTTCTTCTTTCGCATCGCTGATCGTCAGCGCCGGCGCCCCGAATACGGGCCGGAGCATATACACCGGGGCTGTTTGCTCACCCCAGAACTGGTACAGCGGCGTCCAGTCGGGAATATTTTGGTCTGCCGAGCGGTACCAGGCGCTCTGGTCGTTGCGGTCGGTGTCGAGGCCAAGGCCAAGGGCGCCGGCCGAAGTCCATTGGTGCAGCGCGAACAAGTAGGCGCCCGCCGGCAAGGCAAGCGATTGGGGCAAGCGGTGGTAATAGTCATACGGGTAATCGTTGAAAACACCCAGAACGGTGTCGGAGGTGTAGACGAGCGATCCCGGCGCGCCGTTTTCCAGGGCATACACCGAAAAATAAAAGGGCGCGCCGCGCAATTCGGCATTTACGAAAAAGCCTGTGAGCGTGTCCGCGAGGGGTATTTCATACACCTGCCCGTAGTCTGCCGCGCCGTCGGGCAGTACCTGTTCGATGTTGTCGTAGAAAAATACATGACCGTCGTCGGCAGCCAGCACGGAGTCGCTCACGGAAAACACTTCCGACCAGGTGCCCACAACGCCTGAGCCGGTGCTAAGAATGCTAAGTTGCACCTGGTAGTTACCCGGTGTGGAAAACAGAACCTCATTGCCTAAATCGAGTTGGACCTGGCCACCAGCAGGAATAATTTTGAACGTTCCGGTATTCTGGTAAACGCTGACGCCATCGCGCAGAACCGTTCCGCCCAAACGAACCGGCAGTTGCTGATCGCCGGTATTCATCACAGTGCTGGAAAAAGAAAGGGGGCTGGCTTGTGTCGCCAGCATGCTGTTGTAATGTGTTCCCGATCCGGCTTCCAGTACGATACCGGAAGAGATCAGCGGCGCGCCAAGCCGAACTTCCCGCACCATATCGTCGTCCCAGGCGGTAAGAAGCAAACTTTCACTTGGTTTGAGCAGGATACCCCGAAGACGGCCCAGTTGGGCCAGATTGGCGGGTCCATCCACCGGCTGCTGGTCGAGGCCATAGCCATTCAGGCAATCGGCGCCAACGAGGGAGATGACGGTTCCATCGGGATCGATCCTCCGGATACGGGCGTTGGCGCCGTCGGCTACGTACACCCGGCCGAAGTCGTCGGCGTCCAGGTCGTCGATGCTGCCGAATTGGGCGGCTGCGCCGACGCCATCCGCGCAGCCACGCGTGCCGCCGGCCAGGGCGCTGAGCTGACCGCCCGGCGTCAATTTGTACACGCTGAATGTGGCGTAGTCAGTGAAGTATATCGTACCATAGCGGTCGACATCAAGGCTGCCGACCGGCCCGGCCGCCATTTGCAGAGTGCTCACCTGGCCTGAAGGTGTGATTTTCCGGATAGCAGCGCCGCTACCGGCGATCAGGTTTCCGGCTGGATCAATGGCAAGGCCCGAAAGCCAGTTAAACGTCGCTTGGAGAGCAGGACCGTCAGTTGTACCGCTCATGCCTGGCTGGCCGGCAACTAGCGAAACCGTTCCGTTGGGCGCAATTTTCCGGATGAGGTAGTTGCCGGCGTCAGCCACGTAGAGGTTGCCGTCGGCGTCGAGCGCCACATCCTGGGGCTGGTTGAACTGGGCAGAAGCGCCGGGGCCTTCGGCATAGCCCGGCTGGCCCGTGCCGGCCAGGGTGCTGATCTGACCAAGGGGGGTGATTTTACGAATGCAGTGGTTGTAATCGTCCGCGACATACACGTTACCGGCGTGGTCGATGGCCATGCCTTTGGGATTCCAGAAGCGTCCCGTTCCGGCGGCCCCGTCGAGGTGGCCTTCAATGCCGGAGCCGGCCAAGGTTTTGGTGGCATTTGTTAGTTCGTTGCGGAAAAGGCTGTCGCCGACCCATTTGAGCATAAAAGTTTTTGAAGTGGGCGGTGTAGGATGATAGGCACTTGCGCCCCATCCGACTTTGGGCGACAGAAATTCGGTGTACCAAAAAAGGTACGGAGTGTCTTCGTGAATCCATGTATTTCCGTTGTCCATAGATATTACGGAATTGGTTTGAGAAACACCCCAAAAGACGCCACCCGAACCGGGCACATATTCTAAATCAGTAAGCCAGCCTCCCCAGGTCGAGTTGGATGGCGGCAGCCCGGTCCAGGTTCTGCCGCCGTCATTGGTATGAAAGACAAGTTTCGGCTTGACAATCGCACCGGTATCCATAAAGGATATTGCAATGCCGTTTAAAGTGTCACGAAAAGCGAAATCCTCCAAAAAACGGCCATCCAAAAGCGGTGCCGAGGCTTCCCAGGATTTTCCCCGGTTTTTTGAATAAAACACACGAGCCTTGGAGGTGCCGAACCAGATATTATCGCCCAAGACTTCATATCCGCCACCAGTGCTCAGGATGTCGGAAATCGCTTCTCCGGGGGCTGGCGGCATCAGGGCAGGTTGCCAGGTTTCGCCGCCATCCTGCGTAAAGTAACATACAGGATGCCAGCCGTCCGGAAACCAATTGATAGAACCGTCCGTGGCATTTCCCCAGACCGCTCCTTCATATTGATTGAAAAAATGGACACCGGTCAGATTGGTGAATTCTGTAAAGGGCAACGTTTGGTGTACCCATACGTCGCCGCCGTCGGTTGTTTTAAGCAATTCACTTTCATGCTCGTCGGGTAATTGTGCACGCGACACCCAGGCTATATTGGAATCAAGCGCAAAAAGAACCTTGTTATAGCCCCATCCCGTCAACGCCTCTTCTATCTCGCCGAGCTTCCAGGTATTACCGCCATCGGTGGTTTTGCAGAAGTAACGATTTTGCGGATGCTGAAATCCGATATTTCGGAGCAAATTGACCCAAACCACGTTTTCATCCACGACGCTGATGCCCCAAGCGATGAAGTCCAGAGAATCGGGCAATTGCGGGTCGATGACCTGCCATTGGGCATGGGCGGGCGTGGTGTGGAAAAAGGCCAGGGCTAGCAGAA
>CAZVZH010000242.1:0-1166 GCA_964630705.1 uncultured Saprospiraceae bacterium
GCCGCCCTGCTCGAAATATTCCTGGGAAAAAACAACCTGCTCAGCCAGCGCGCCGCCTGGGTGCTGAGTACCTGGGCCGAACAGGCACCGGCTCATTTGCTCGATCTTTGGCTGCCGCAGATGGTCGCCAAATTGCGCGAACCGCACATCCACGACGCCGTCAAGCGCAATGTGGTGCGCATCCTGCAGCATATCGAAATACCCGACGACCTGATCGATGAACTGGCCGATAGCTGTTTCGGATTTTTAGCCGACCAGAAGGAGGCCGTGGCGGTGCGCGTTTTCTCCATGACGGTACTGGAAAAAATTTGCCGGAAAATTCCCGAGCTCCAACCCGAGCTCCGCCTGTTGCTGGAAGAACATTTGCCGCACGGCACGGCAGCCTTTAAAAACCGGGGGCAAAAAATTTTGAATCGCCTGAACCGCGGCACCCGGTAAGGAGCCTACCGCGGCTTATAGCCTGCCACGGAGTAGTACAAAATGTACAGATAGCACGGCAGCATGGTTACCAAAAAAGCCAGCTGATGCCCCGCCCGCTCCGGCTCCGCCAGCCAGCCGTACAACTGCGGCAACAGCGCCCCGCCGGCAATACCCATGATGAGCAAGGCCGACCCGATTTGGGTAAACCGCCCCAAGCCGTTGATCGCCAGCGGAAAAATGGCAGGCCACATGACCGCATTGGCCAGACCCAGCGCCGCGATGCAGGTCACCGCGGAGGAGCCGGACGCAAAATATGTCAGCACGGTCAGTGCCAGCCCCAGCAGAGCCGAGTAGCGCAGGAAATTTTGCTGGGAAATAAAACGCGGGATCAATAAAATACTCAGCACGTACCCCACCAGCATGGCCCCCAGCGTGAAGGAGGTGAAATATTTCGTCTGGTCGAGCGCGAAGCCCAGCGAACGACTGTAAATGGTAATCCCGTCGCCGGCCATCACCTCGGCGCCTACGTAAAAGAAGATGGCCAGGGCGCCCAGCAGGAGGTGCGGGAATTGCCAAATGCTCGTCCGGCCCGCCGAGAGGCTGGTGTCGCCTTCGGCCTGTTCTTCAGCGGCCGTATCGATCTCGGGCAGAGCCGAGCGCCGGATCATCAGGGCCAAAGCCGCCAGCACCACGGCCATCACCACATAGGGCATCACGACCCGGCCGGCCAGGGCATCCAGCAAACC
>CAZVZH010000242.1:1266-2705 GCA_964630705.1 uncultured Saprospiraceae bacterium
GTAAGGAAAAGAGGAAAGGCCCGCATTTCGGCTGCCGGCACAAAAACCAGGCAGCCCAATGCCATCACCAGCAAGCCCAGCGCCATACCGTTTTTAAACCCGGTTCGTTTCAAAATCTGGGAAGACGGAATAGCCAGGAAAAAATAGCTGATGTAAAAGGCAAAGGTCACGAGCAATGCCTGCCAGTCTTTTTCCAGCCCGCAGGCCAATTTCAAAAACGGAATCAGGGTACCGTTGAGCCAGGTGACAAAACCGAAAATGAAAAACAGGGCGCCGATGATCGTCAGTTGGTAAATATAGGCGGAGCGGTTGCTGGTGGCGGTGTCGGACATAGGACAAAGATTGGGCGGGTGTAGTGTGAAAGTGGTATTCGTTTCGGACCTTTGCGGCCGCAAATTCGCAGCGCGTTTCGGGCGCCTGCCGGGCCGGACAAATGTAGCGAAGCCGCCCCGTTTCTTTTTCATAATCATCAACAGCAACAAGATTCACATGCAACCCAGCCTTTTGATCCTGGCAGCCGGCATTGGCTCCCGTTACGGCGGCCTCAAACAGGTGGATGGCATCGGCCCCGGCGGCGAAGCCATCCTCGAATTTTCGGTGCACCACGCCCGTGAGGCCGGTTTTGGGAAAGTAGTGTTCGTCATTCGAAAGGATATCGAACAGGAGTTTCGCGAACGCATCGGCCGCAAAATCGAGCGCCAATTTCCGGTGGAATACGCCTTTCAGGAAATGGATGCCGCGCTGGACTGGCTCCCGCAAAAACCGCCGCGCGAAAAACCCTGGGGCACTGGCCACGCTATTTTGGTGGCCCGCAACTGTATCCGCGAACCCTTCGCCGCCATTAATGCCGACGATTACTACGGCGCCGAGGCGTTTCGCGCCATCGCCGGTTTTTTGCAAAACCAATGCGCCCCCGACCGCTACGGCATGGTCGCCTACCGACTCGGCAACACCCTTTCGGAAAACGGCGCCGTTTCGCGCGGAGTTTGCTCTGTCGATACCAGCGGCCATTTGACCGATGTGACCGAGCGCACTAAAATCGAGCGCTACCACGACGGTATTTTTTACACCGACGAGGCCGGTCAGCGCCACCCGCTGGCAACCGACACACCGGTATCGATGAATTTCTGGGGCTTTCACCCCGATATTTTTCAAGAACTCGACGCGCAGTTTCGCCAGTTCGTGCATGCCAACCTGGAACAGCCACGCTCGGAATTTTACATCCCGACCGTCGTGAATAATTTGTTGAAAGCCGGCAAAATCCAGGTACTGGTGCAAACCAGCGAAAGCCCCTGGTACGGCGTTACCTACCCCGCCGACAAACAAACCGTCCAACAAGCCCTCGCCCAACTCCACCCCAACGGCCTGCCCACCCCCCACTAACCATCGCACCCGTCTCCCCAAACCAGAAACCTTCTAACCAGAAACCTTCTAACCAG
>CAZVZH010000242.1:2805-6464 GCA_964630705.1 uncultured Saprospiraceae bacterium
TTTCTCCGTAAGCTCGGCCTCAAAAACAAAAACCACGGCACCTGGACCGGCCAGGAAGCCCTTACCGGTAGCGCCCGAAGCCTGCACAGCCACTCCCCGGTAGATGGCGCGCACATTGGTTCCGTAACCATCACCACCCGCGAACAATACGAACAGGTAATTGAAAAAGCACAATCCGCATTTGAAACCTGGCGCCTGATGCCCGCGCCCAAACGGGGCGAGATCGTGCGCCAGTACGGCGACATCCTGCGCCAATACAAGGACCCCCTGGGCCGCCTCGTGAGCTATGAAATGGGAAAAAGCCTGCAAGAGGGCTGGGGCGAAGTACAGGAAATGATCGACATCTGCGACTTTGCCGTGGGCCTATCACGCCAGCTGTACGGCCTCACCATGCACAGCGAACGCCCCAGCCACCGCATGTACGAACAGTGGCATCCCTTGGGTATTGTGGGCATAATTTCCGCTTTCAATTTCCCGGTCGCCGTTTGGTCGTGGAATGCCATGATCGCGCTCGTTTGCGGCGATGTTTGCGTTTGGAAAGCCTCCGAAAAAACGCCGCTCTGTGCCATTGCCTGCCAGAATTTATTTCAAAAAGTATTGAAAGCCAATAGTTTGCCCGAGGGCATTTCTTCCGTCATCAATGGCGACTACAAAGTTGGCGAGTATATGACCAAAGATGCGCGCGTTCCGCTGGTGAGTGCCACGGGCAGCACGCGGATGGGTAAAATTGTAGGCCGCACCGTGGCCGAACGCCTGGGCCGCAGCCTGCTCGAACTCGGCGGCAACAACGCCATCATCATCACGCCATCGGCCGATCTTAAAATCGTGCTCACCGGAGCGGTATTCGGCGCCGTGGGTACCTGCGGCCAGCGCTGCACCAGCACCCGCCGGCTGATCATTCACGAGAGTTTGTACAACGACGTAAAAACTGCCCTGGCTAAAGCCTACGGCCAGTTGCGCATTGGCGACCCGCTCGATCCCAACAACCACGTCGGTCCGTTGATCGATCAAGGCGCCGTTGAAAATTACCTCAACGCCATTGCCGCTATTAAGAAATCCGGTGGAAAAATGGTTGTCGAAGGGGGTGTGCTCAAAGGTCAAGGCTACGAGAGCGGCTGCTACGTCAAGCCCTGCATCGCCGAAGCACAGAACGACTGGGAAATCGTACAGCACGAAACCTTTGCACCGATCCTCTACCTGTTGAAATACAAAACCATCGAGGAAGCGATTGCCCTGCAAAACGGGGTGCCGCAAGGCCTCTCGTCGGCTATCATGACCAACAACCTGAAAGAAGCCGAGCGCTTTTTGTCGGCAGCCGGCTCGGACTGCGGCATTGCCAATGTCAACATCGGCACTTCGGGCGCGGAAATCGGCGGCGCCTTCGGCGGCGAAAAAGAAACGGGGGGGGGCGCGAGTCGGGCTCCGATGCCTGGAAAGCCTACATGCGCCGGCAAACCAATACGATCAACTACTCGGATACGGTGCCGTTGGCACAGGGGATCAAGTTTGATTTGTAGGAGGCAATACCTAAAGCCTTTTCACTACTACGGGCACTAAAAACACTAAACCACACTAAGCTTTTTCCTTAGTGTGGTTTAGTGTTTTTAGTGGTGCAATCAACCTACAACTCCTTGCGCAGGCGCGCCACCGGGATGTTGAGTTGTTCGCGGTATTTGGCTACGGTGCGCCGGGCGATGTTGTAGCCTTTTTTCAGGAGCAGTGATTTGAGTTTTTCGTCGGATAACGGACGGCGTTTGTTTTCCTCCTTGATCAAATCCGTCAGGATTTTTTTCACCTCCAGGGTAGATACTTCCTCTCCCTCCTGATTTTGCAGACTTTCAGAGAAAAACTCCTTGAGCCGTTTGGTGCCGAACTCCGTTTGTACATATTTGGAATTGGCTACCCGCGATACGGTGGAAATATCCAGCCCGGTGGCATCGGCAATATCCTTGAGGATCATCGGGCGGGTTTTCTTTTGGTCGCCGGTACGGAAATACTCGTGCTGGTGTTCCAAAATGGCGCCCATGGTGAGCATCATCGTTTGCTGGCGCTGCTTGATAGCGTCGATGAACCACTTGGCGCTGTCAATTTTTTGCTTGATAAACAGGATGGCCTCTTTCTCTTTTTTACTTGGGCGTTTGCCGTTGCGCCGGGCGTGAAAGGCCTTAAGCATATCGCGGTACTGGTCGTTGATGCGGAGGTCGGGAGCATTCCGGGCGTTGAGGGTAAGCTCCAGCTCGCCGTCGCGGTTGGTCACCAGGAAATCGGGTACCACATAGTTAACCGACCGGTCGCTGCGGGAAGCGAAACCGCTGGCAGGTTTTGGGTTTAATTTCAGCACTTCGTCGATGGCCACTTTCAGGTCCTCTTCGTCGAGGTTGAGTTGGCGGGAGAGTTTGAGGTAGTGCTTTTTGGTAAATTCGTCGAAGTACTGATCGATAATGCGGATGGCCACCTGGATCGCGAGTTTGTCTTCGTACGATACCAGGCTGTCCGACATTTTAAGTTTGGTCCGGAGTTGCAACAGCAGGCATTCCTGCAAGTCGCGGGCGCCGGTGCCCGGCGGGTCGAAGTGTTGTATCACCTGGAGCAGGCGCTCCAGTTCGGCCACATCGGTTTTAATGTTTTGGCTAAACAACAAGTCGTCGACCATGGCATCGAGGTCGCGGCGCAGGTAACCGTCGTCGTCGATGGAGCCAATAATTTGCAGGGCAATGTTGTGTTCGCGTTCGTCTTTGAGTTGGATCAGGCCGAGTTGTTCTTCCAGGTATTCGTGGAACGTGTTTTCAAAAGCGAGTGGAATGGTTTTTTCCTCCTCGCCGGCGGAGTGGTCCTCGCCGCGGGTTTTGTAGGTGCCGGGGTCGTCTTCGATAAAGTCGATCAGGTAATCGTCGAGTTCGACATCATCTTCGTGCAGGCCGACCGTATCTTCTTCATCGGCGTAATCGTCGGCGGTTTCGCGATCAATTTCATCCAGATCACTTGAGTTTTCCGGCTGATCGTTTTCTTTATCGTCTTCGGCGAAATAATCAATTTCAGGGTCGCCCTGTTCGGTGGAGCCTTCCAGCAAATCGGCTGTGTCATCACCTTCCTCAAGCGCTGGGTTTACCTCCAGTTCTTCCTGGATGCGTTGTTCTAGGGTAGCTGTCGGAATTTGCAGCAACTTCATGAGCTGAATTTGCTGCGGGGAGAGTTTTTGCTGGAGTTTTTGACTTAAGGTCTGCCGAGTACCTAACAGGGCCATACGCAAGAAAGATATAGATTAAAAAATCGGGATGCAGGTGCCGCGATCGTCCGTTTGAAATGTCGGGCAGGCGCTAAATCGGTTTCAGTGCAAACCGCCCAACAAATAAGAGGCCAAAACTACCTGAATTTCCGGCGGCTTGCTAAGGCTTTAACTAAATTGCTTGAAAAATAGCATCTAACATCCTGTTTTTCAGTACGGTAAAATTTTATAGCCAGTTGTGGAAAAAGTAGATCGATTTTCAAAAAAAATCAAACATTATAAAAAGTATCATTTTAATGCGCCTGAAAAAAACCTGAAAACCAAGCTGTTTCAACCGGAACTTTTCGTTTGTTTTCCGGTGTTTCAACAGCCCAACTAAGTTCGACTTTAGCCTTTTTTAAACCCGAAATCGTGTCTGACCAGATTTTGAAAA
>CAZVZH010000243.1:0-6438 GCA_964630705.1 uncultured Saprospiraceae bacterium
ATGCGCGCCACACCGGATGTTTCGGTGTGGCGCCTTTTGTATGGACGGGATTTACGAGGATTGGGGCTGGGACAGGATTTACAGGATTTACAGGATTTACAGGATTACAGGATTTACAGGATTACAGGATTTTCGGACGGACAGGATTTACAGGATTTACAGGATTACAAGATTAAATTTTTTATATCCTGTTAATCCTGTAAATCCCGTCCGTCCGAAAATCCTGTAAATCCCGTCTGTCCGTGCTTCTCCGTACTTTCGCCCCATGAACACCTTCCAACAAAAACTCGACGCCTTCGGCCGCCTCCTGACCATCATGGACGAGCTGCGGGAAAAATGCCCCTGGGACCGCAAGCAAACCCACGAATCGCTGCGCAACCTCACCATCGAAGAAACCTACGAACTCGCCGACGCCATCCTCAAAAACGATCTCCCCGGCATCCGCGAAGAGATCGGCGACCTGATGCTGCACATGACTTTTTACGCCAAAATAGCCGAGGAAAAGGGCGCCTTCGATATCGCCGACGCGCTGCACGCCATTTGCGAAAAACTCATCGCCCGTCACCCGCATATTTACGGCGACGTTCAGGTAGCCGACGAAGAAGAAGTCAAGCGCAACTGGGAACAACTCAAACTCCGCGAAGGCAAAAAATCGCTGCTCGCCGGCGTACCCAACAGCCTGCCCGCCATGGTCAAAGCCTACCGCATGCAGGAAAAAACCAAACAGGTCGGCTTCGAATGGGAAACCACTGAGCAGGTGTGGGCCAAGGTGGAGGAGGAAATCGGCGAACTGCAGGAAAACCTCCGCACCCGGGCGCCGCAACACAAGGTTGAAGAGGAATTCGGCGACGTGCTCTTTGCCCTGGTCAACTACGCTCGTTTCATTGGCGTCGATCCTGAAACGGCGCTCGAACGCGTCAACCGCAAATTCAAATCCCGCTTCGAATACATCGAAACCAACGCCCCCCGGCCCTTGCAGGACATGAGCCTGGATGAAATGGACGGACTTTGGAAGGAAGCGAAAATGCTGGAGTGAGCGCCAGCAGAAAGGAGCGCGGGTGACGCGGATCTTTGCGGATAACCACGGATAAAAAAACAGTGGAAATCCGCAAAAATCCGCGTCGCCCGCGCTCCTATCCATCGCGTTTCCATTTGCCCACATCACCCGCATTTCCCAAAAAACCCTAACTACGCATCCATGAACATCCACGGTAAAAACATCATCGCCGGCGCGCGGTCAGCCCAGGGCAGCCAACGCTTTCAGGCAGTCGACCCTACCAATCAACAAGCCCTGCCCGGACAATTCGTGCGGGCGACCAACACCGAAATTGATCGCGCCCTCGAAGCCGCCCGGCAAGCCTTTGTGGCCTACCGCCAAACGACTCCGGCGCAACGCGCCCAATTCCTCCAAACTATCGCCGACCAAATCCTGGAACTCGGCCCCACCCTGCTCGAACGCACTGCCGCCGAAACGGCCCTGCCCCTGGCCCGGCTCGAAGGCGAACGCGGCCGTACCGTGGGTCAACTCCGAAAATTTGCCGAGCTCCTGCTCGAAGGCTCTTGGGTGCAAGCCCGCATCGACCATGCCCAGCCCGATCGCCAGCCCCTGCCCCGCCCCGACGTGCGCAGCATGCAGCTGCCGATCGGACCCGTAGCCGTGTTCGGCGCAAGCAATTTTCCGCTCGCCTTTTCGGTGGCTGGCGGCGATACGGCTTCTGCCCTGGCCGCCGGTTGCCCGGTAATCGTGAAAGCGCACCCCGCCCACCCCGGCGCCTCGGAATTGGTGGCCGGAGCCATCGCCGCCGCCGCCGAACAATGCGGTATGCCAGCCGGCGTGTTTTCGATGGTGCACGGCGACCAGGAGGAAAGCCGCTACCTGGTGCAACACCCGGCCCTAAAAGCCGTGGGCTTCACCGGTTCGCTGCGGGCTGGCCGCGCCTTGTTCGACCTCGCCGCCGCCCGCCCCGAACCCATCCCCGTTTTCGCCGAAATGGGCTCGGTAAACCCGATTTTTATCCTGCCCGATTTTTTGGAAAACCATGGGGCCAGCCTGGCCGCCGGGCTTTGCGGTTCGATCAGCCTCGGGGTCGGACAGTTTTGCACCAATCCGGGTCTGGTCATCGCCTGCCAGGGGAAGGGCCTGAGCGACTTGTTTGAAAACCTGGGCCAAGCCTTCCGGCAACAAGCGCCGGGCTTCATGCTGCACGCCGGTATTCACCAGGCTTTTATCGAAGGACTTAAAAACCGGAAAAAACAGCCCGGTGTGGCCACTTTGGCAGAAAGTGCCGCCCCCCCGGGTCCTGGCCAGGCTGAAGCCGCCGTGTTGCAGGTTTCGGGTGGCGATTTTTTAAAAAACCCAGGCTTGCAGGAGGAGTTGTTTGGTCCCAGCTCGCTGGTAGTGGCGGCTGAAAACACCGCTCAAATGGAATCCATCATAGGGCATCTGCAAGGCCAACTCACCTGCACGGTTTACGGCACGGAAACCGACCTCCAAAACTTCCCGCAACTCATCGATCAACTCGCCCAAAAAGCCGGGCGCTTGCTATTCGGCGGCTTCCCTACCGGCGTGGAAGTGTGCGACGCCATGGTGCACAGCGGCCCCTATCCCGCCACTTCCGACGCACGCAGCACCTCGGTGGGCACGGCGGCCATCTACCGCTTCGTGCGGCCAGTGGCTTTTCAAAATTTCCCCGACCATTTGCTGCCAGAAGCGCTGCAGGACGCTAACCCCGCCGGTATATTCCGAATGGTAGACGGGCAATGGGGCAGGCGCTAAGCAACGGGCATTGCCCCGGTTATTGCCCCTGGGACAAGCAAGCGCCCTACCAATACCATCGCCGCCCCAACGCCGCCCATAATCCAATGCCAATCATCGAGCAACTGCAACATCAGCACCTGTACGGCCAACCAACCGAGTAGCACAAGCCCTTGTGCAACGACCAACCCGGGAAAACCCTTCCACCGGAGCAGCAGGGCCGCTAATACAGCGATACTTCCGCAGCCGTTGACCAAAAAAAGGATTATGCCCGGGATGAAAAAATCGGAAAAGGGGCTGTGCCGCAGCAAGTCCGTAACCAGATGCAGGCCGCTGCCGTCGGGATAACGCATCAACAGCCACCCGCCCAAAAGGGCGCCTGCACCGTTGAACAACAACAAAACGCCTGCAAACCATTTTAAAAAAGAACGCATATGGACCTGGAAAACCGGATTTGTATTGATTCCGGCACTTCCGGACTGTAAAAGAACCACAGCCCAAACAGTTACCCAATGATGCTGGAGTCTTCCTGCATTGATGCCCGTTAGCCGGGTTTCAGTTTCCCCAACCGCGCCACTCCACGCCTGCGAAAAACGCCGCCCTGCTCCCCGGCTCGTAATACCGGCCTGCTGCCGCATTCAGCCGGATATTATTGAAATAACGGACGCCGAACAGGTTGTCGGCGCCGGCAAAAACCGACCATTGATGTTGCCCCGACTGCCCTTCCCAGCCCAACCGTAAATTGGTCAACACGTACGGATCGACGGCCGTGGCATTGCCGTCGTCGGCGAAATACCTGCCGGTGAACCGGGTTTGGGTAAAAACCAAGAGCCCGCGTGGCCGGCGGTAGCGCAGTTCGGCCATGCCCCAGAAGGCGGGCAGTCCAGGCAGGCGTTTTCCGGCAAAATTGCCGGCGGGGGTTTCGTATTGTACAAATCTGAACCCGGCCCAGCTGGCGCTCAAACCCAAGTCGAGCCCAGGCACAGAGGCCCAACGCAGCGCCAGCTCCAGCCCCTGGCGCAGGCTTTCGCCGCTGTTTCGGTAAAACGTCCGGCCAGGGAAATCAGGCAGCTCATAGGGCGCCAGCTCGTCGAGCGTGCGGATGCGGAAACCAGCCAACTCCCAGCGAAAACCGGCTGGCCAACGCCCACGCAGGCCGGCTTCGAGGCTCAGGCTCCGCTGTGGTATCAGCTCGGCGTTAAACCCGCCAACGCCTGTCGGATTGTTGCTCAACTCCGCCAGGGTAGGCGTTTCAAAGTTGGTGGAGAGGTTGCCGTACGCGCTCCAAACGCTGTTTATTTGAAAAACGGCACCTGCCCAGGGACTGGCCCGCCGATACCGGTCTACCCCTGATTGCAAGCCATCGGCATCGAAAAAATCGGTGACAGACAGGCGCACAAGATCGAAGCGCAGACCGCCGCTAAGGGTCCAGCGGCGGTGCGGTTTCCACTCTGCAAGGCCGAAAGCCCCTGCGCTGGAGAAGGTTTCCTGTTGGTCGAGCCTTGGAGCGCCGCGGCTGCCGTCGAGATTGTCGTAGCGTTGCCGCCGGTCGGTTTGGCGGTCGAGGTCGACGCCTGTGCTGAACCGCCAGCATGAGCCGGTCTCCCAGTCGTATTGCCCACCGCCGCCAGCAAACCAGCGCTGGAAAGCCACCTGCCCGCCGTTTTGAAACGGCAGGCGGTTGAAAAAATCGCGCCAGCTCGAATATGCCCGCAAGCGCAAGCCTCGCCCCGCAGGCCATTTTTTTTCAAAAACCAAACCCGCACGCCCTTGCTGCACCGACTCGCCGGCTTGGAAACGCACATGGGCGGGGTTGGCTGCGCGCCGGTCGGCCGTCACCTGGCCGAGGCTGAGAGCGCCGGGATCGTCGGCGCGGGGACTGTAAGCGTAATTCAGCAGTAGGCGCAGCCATGCGTTGGTATCGGGGCGCCAAGCCCATTGACCGTTGGCCAGGGTGCTGCGCAGGAAGGCTTGCGCGCGGTAACCGTTCAGCTGAAGTTGCGAGGCCGATACCCGGAATCCACTATTTTTTAAAACCCAACCGCCTTGCGCGTGCAACTGCCCGAACCCAAAGGAGCCGCCACTCAGGCGCGCCCGCGCGAACGCTTGCTCTGGAACCGGGTCGGTCGACAAACTGATCACCCCACCGGAAGCGTTGCCGTACAAACCGCCGGAAGCGCCGCGCAGAACCTCGATGCGGCTCGTAGCTGCCAGGTCGAGGTTGTCGACCTGCGCCTGGCCGTCAGGCGCCGATTCGGGGATGCCGTCGAGTAAAATTTTGATGCCCCGGATGCCAAACCCGGCCCGGGCGCCGAAGCCGCGCAGGGCGATCCGGAGGTCTTGGGCGTAGTTGGCGTCGTTGAGCAAAAAAAGGCCCGGCACAGCGGCCAGGCTTTCGTTCAGGCTGAGTTGCGGTTGGGCGGTCCGGATGTAATCACCAGACAAGATACTGACGGCCAGCGCAGAACCGGTTATCACCACCGGAATTCGGGTAGCGGAAATGGTGATTGGGCCGAGCGAGTCCAGGCGGGTGGAGTCGGCTTGCGCATGAAGCAGGCCAGGAAACAACAGGAGCAGCAGGAGGATTTTCATAACTGCTGCAAGATACCGCGCAGAACAAATGATTTTGACCGCGGTCGTAGCGGCTTACATCCGCCCAGCCAACCGCTGCGCCTGCGCAAAAAACAGATGTTGGGGATTGTCGAGGATGTTAGCCAGTACTCGGTCGAACAACGGGCGTTTGGTCGGCAGTTGGTGGAGCAGGCTGAGCGCCATGCCCCACTCGCCGTGTTGGGCGTAGGGCTGTTTGCCCGAAGCGGAAAGTTCGCGGAAATACAGGAGCGCCTGCTCGTATTGGCCGCTTTTGTACAGGGAGAGCGCCAGCAACTCTTTTTGCTGGAGTGCATCGCCGCCCAGGCCGAGGTTGGGTCGGATTTTGGAGACAGCATCGTCGTATTTTCCCTTTTGAAAATTTTCCAGCGCCTGGTTGTAAGCCGCAGAGTTTATGCTGCCGCCTTTGCTGCCTTTGGGGGGTAGAAAATCGTGGTCGCGGTAGAAATCATCGGCAAGGGCAGCATAATCCACTGTAGTGCCGGAGCCCAATTCCTCCACCGGGGCGGGGTTGGGGCCTTCGGCAGGGCCCGTTTCTTCCTGAGCGATGCCGGAGGAAGGTTCACCGGCCGGCGAGGGGGCATCGCGGCGCGGAGGCGTAGTTTTCGGCCTCCGCACCGTCGGTACCCTGGGCTTGATTTCTGGCTTTGTTTGTACGATGGTTGGGGGATTAACAGCGGGGGTAGTTTGATTTTGTTGCAGCAGCCAGTAGCCGAAAACGGCTAGGACGAGCACAGCGGCGGCGCGCAAAAACCAGGTCATGGGGCGCACCACCGGCTTCCGGGTCGGCATTTGTTGGAACAGTTCTGTTTCTCGGTCCCAGTTTTTCATTTGCGCCAGCAGATCGCGCTCGACCAGTAATTCGAGGCCCAGGCGCTCGAGCCGGTGTTGTTCGACCAAAACAGCCAATTCCGGATCGGCGCGCATTTCCGCCTCGAAAGCACTTGCCTCCGCTGCGGGCATTTGCCGGCGCAGATAGCGTTCTATTTGTTCGAAGCGAAAATCATTCATGACGGATGAGTTTGAAGTTTGGAGTTTGAAGTTTGGAGTTTGGAGTTTGAAGTTTGAAGTTT
>CAZVZH010000244.1:0-6351 GCA_964630705.1 uncultured Saprospiraceae bacterium
TGTCTTTCAAACTCCAGGTCCGCGTAATCACCACCTGGCAGGGGTCGCTGTCGTCCACATCATCCGAGTACCTCGCCGCACCAACGCCACAGTTGTCCGTTTCATCGTCAACATCACCGGTCACACCCACCCCTGCATCGTATTCGCAATCGCCGTCGCGGTAAATCGTGATATCCGCCGGCGCCGTAAACGTCGGGGGCGTGGTGTCGCGCACCGTGATCGTTTGGATTTGATCCGCGGCGGTGTTGCCGCAACTGTCTTTCAAACTCCAGGTCCGCGTAATCACCACCTGGCAGGGGTCGCTGTCGTCTACATCATCTGAGTAACTCGCCTCACCGACACCACAGTTGTCCGATTCATCAGTCACGTCGCCAGTCGCAGCCGGGGTAGCGTTGTACGCGCAGGCGGCATTCCGGTAAATCGTAATATCCATCGGGACAGTAAAGGTTGGTGGCGTAGTGTCTTGTACCGTTATCAGCTGCACATGCCCAATAGAATTCCCACAATTATCCTCCGCCGTCCAGGTGCGGGTAAACGAATACTCGCCCGCGCAAGCTCCGGGTTGTCTGGCAGATTCCTCAAAAGTTACTTCTACATCCATATCGCAATTATCCGTAGCAGTAAGCCCCATCGGAGCGGGCGGAACTGGGTCTTCGCAATTCAGGGTCGAATCGCCGGGCATGGACTGCGCCCATTGGGGGTCGGTCATGTCCTGCACCTCGATCGTTTGTGTCACTGAGGTCGAATTTCCGCAGGCATCGGTGATGGTGTACACGCGTTCGATAATACCCTGGCATTCGCTGCCTTGAAGCATGCCGGTGCTCGAGCTGACCAACAGGCTATCCTGCGGCGTACAGTTATCGGAAGCGTCGGCGCCTGGCAGGTTCAGAAACTCAGCAATGGTCGTTGCCGCGGCCGGCAACTCCGTACTGCAGGAAATGGAAAGGTCGTCTGGCACGCTCACATCCGGCGCTTCGGTGTCACTTACCGTCCAGGAAACCGAGTTCGACACGGTATCGCAGCCGCTGAACTGGCCGCAATAGCGGCGCGACTGTACGAGATTGGTCCCTTTTACCGACAAAAATTCCGGCACCGCCGGTGCCCAGGCGCTCCACGTGCTGCCATTATCGGTGGAATAGCGGTACTGGTCTTCGCAACCGCCAACCGGGCCGCCAGTTCCCGACGTCATCGAAACACTCAGCGTAATATCCGGACAAACGGTAGCATCTGGCGGTATTTTGGTCAATACCGGCGCTACCGGATCGGCAACAATGCTAAAGGACTCGCAGTCCATGGCTGTCGCCGTACAACCGGGGGTGCCTACAGTCAGTTTTACCGACCGGTTGGCGTTGATGGTATTCCACTGGCGGGTTGGGGTGGCTACCGTATGACTGGGGATAAAGCTGCCGGTGTTGCAGGTGGTGCAATTCGCACTGGCGCAGGCCTCCCAAAAATAGGCGTAGGCGCCGCTGGTCGGAGCGGCAGGGTTGAGGGTTGCAGTATGGGTAAGCACCACGCCCACGCAATAGCTCGTGAGCTCGTCGACCGCAACGGTGGGCGGCTGGTTGACATAAACATAAAAAGTGTCCGTGGCGACACACATGTTGTCGTCAGACACGGTATAGGTGATGCCGGCAATACCCGCCATGACGCCGGTTACTTCGCCGTCGTCAACCGTGGCGATGGTCTCGTCGAGCGAAGCCCAGGCGCCGCCACCGGGGCTGGCACCGAGTTGGAGCAGAGCGCCGGCACAAACCAGGGTATCGCCGGAAATGACTGGCTCCGGCAGGGCATGCACAGTGATTTCCAGCCCGACTGTATCGGAGCAACCGTTGGTCGCAACGGCTTCAAATTGAATGGTGGCCATCCCGGCGGCAACTGCCGTTACCTTGCCCGTTTGATCCACGGTGGCGACGGCTTCATTGCTCGACGACCACAAAAAAGTTGACAACTGAACGTCGGCTGTGCCGATGAGTTGGAGCATGGAGCCTTCGCACAGCCAGTCGTCGCCGGTAATATTCAGTTTTGGCAGGGGGAGGACAATCCAAAACACCGAATTCACGGTGGAGGTATCGCAACCCGAGCCGTCGCACACCCGGCGCGCTTCGATCGTATTGATGCCGGGTTCGGCGGGGAAAGCCGGAATCATGCTTGACCAGGGGCTCCAAGTGCTGCCACCATCGGTTGAATACCGGTATTCATCAGAGCAAGTACCCGTGCCGCCTGTGCCGGGCGTGACTGACACGGTCAGGGTAGTTTCGGAACAGACGGTCAGATCGGAGGGTATTTTTGTTAGGGTCGGACCAACCGGGTCGGCAACTACGGTTACTGCCAGCACATTGGAGGGCACGTTGTCGCCGCAGCCCGAACCGCTGTCGTCGAGCAGTTGGCGGTAGTAGGTGGTGCCGGGGCTAGTGGTCGGCACGGAATAGGTCGCCTGATTCTGAGGTGCACTGGCATTTGTCCAGCCGCCGACGCCGGTATTGGAGCGCTCCCAGTCGTAGGCCCAATTGCCGGAGCCGCCGGTAGTAGCGAGCAGGCTAAGCGTATGGGTGGCGCCGACACAAACAGTCGCGGCCGTTCCGATGGTTACGGAACTGAGGTCGGCCACTACCGTGACGGTCACGGTGGCGCTGGTATCCTTGCACGCAGTTGGAGTCGTATCCTCTACGATACGCCGGAAAGTGTAGCTGCCGGGCGTGGTTTCATAACTGGTCGGCAAGGAATAGTTTTGTCCGGTATTAGTCGCCTCCGCATCCATCCAGGGGCCATTATCGATGGAAACTTGCCACAGATACGTTTGTATGCCTGGCACATTGTTGCCCCGGGCAATCGAACTGCCGCCCGCGCAGATTGTGTCGGTGGAAACGGTCACGGTGTTCGGTGTACATTGACCGTACAAGTCCTGGTAAATACCCGACACCGCCACCAATAACAGGCTTGCCAAAATACCAAATATTTTTTTCGCAGAAACCGTGAATAAATAGAGCGGTTTAACGGGGGAAAGAGCAGCCGTACGTTTCGTGGGCCGCACAGACATTGGTCGTTCGTTTTTCATAGTACAAGAAGTTGGTGCAGGGGAAAAGAAAAGATTACGGAGGTCAAGCGTGCGTAAAAATCGATTCATGGAATGGTGTTGGTTTACTGAAAACACGGAGGAGTGACCCGGCTGTCAGCCAGCGGGAAAAGGGAGCGTTCTACTCGTAAAAATGGTCAGGAAAGTGTTTCTCGAAAAATACAACGTCCAGAAAAGCTGCCGGGAAGCAGCAGGAGAGCGTGTGGCGGCAATAGCTGCCGCGTGTAACCGGTAGAGCCGCCCGAAAGCGGGCAGGGTAAAAAATTGTCATAGGATTACTCTTGTTGTATGTTTTGGATCAGGTAAAAAGCCAAACATTTGAAACGGTGTTCTTATGTTTGCTTTTCCCTGAAAACCGGTATTTGGTCGCGATTAAAACGGCGCCGAAAATTTTCCTTCTATCCGGAAGCCGGTGGACAAAGATAAATACATATTTTGTTCATCCGTCCAGCTCTCTGCCGATTCGGGGCCGCCAAAACGCTTCTTTTCGTCACAACAGACATAAATACCCTAATCGGGGTAAAACTGTTACACAAATCGCGCCAAACTTTCTTTACCAAGCCCCTGGCGCGCCCCTGAACCGCCATTCCAAAAGAGGCAATTCGCTGCGCAATCCATCGCTCTTCCTTGCCTAAAACACAGATAATCATGTCATTCAGCCGACATTCCCGCTACCTGATTTTCCTCGTCCCGGCGCTGGTTTTTTTCTGTACCCTGCCCGGTTTTTCTCAAAACACTACCGTTGTCTGGTCCGACCCGGTCCTTGTGTCGGATAGCAGCCAAAATGCAGCCAGCCCCCGCATCGAGCTGAACGCAGCCGGCGAGCCGCTGGTGCTCTGGGGCAGCGGCGGCTCCACTGCCCCGGCCATCCGGCTGGCCCGCTGGCAAAATGGCAATTTTCTGCCGGCACAAACCCTGGGCACCGGCAACATTGCTTCAGACATGTACGGCTTCGACGAGCTCGACCTGGCTACCCGCGGCGATACCGTGTTTGTTGCATTTGAAAATGTCGAGCAAGGCATTTACCTCCTGCGCGCCACCGACGGCGGCCTCAGTTTTTCCGGCCCGACCACCGTGTTCACCCCGGCCGGAGGGCGCATCGTGACCCTGCCCTCCGTAGTCGCCGACGCAGCCGGCAACCCGCTGGTGAGTTACCTGTACGAGCTGAGCAGTTGGTCCAACGCCCAGTTTCACCTCGCCCGCTCCACCGACGGCGGCCTCAGCTTCGAAACGCCGGTAATAGCCAGCGCGCCGGCCGACGGCGATTTTGTGTGCGAATGCTGCGCTTCGGATATCGTTACCCGGGGCGATTCGGTGTGGCTGGCCTTTCGCAACCTGCGCGCAGGCAATGTGCGCGACATCTGGGTGACCAGCAGCGCCGACGGCGGCGCGCTGTTCGACCAGGCCATCGACGTCGACGACACCGACTGGGTGCAAACCATTTGTCCCAGCTCAGCCCCCCGCCTGCTCGTCGGGCCCGACAGCCTGGTGAGCGTGTGGATGAGCAGGGGCAGCGGCAAAACCCGGGTGCATGGCAGCACGGCCGGCCGGAATGACACCCTCGCCGGCCCCAGCTTTACCTTCGCCTTCACCGGCCCCGCCGGCACGCAAAACCGCCCCGACATCGCCGGCAACGCCGACACCCTGGGCGTGGTGTGGGAAGAATCGGGCATCCCCGGTACCGGCACCGACCTGATGTTCGCGTTTTCCACCAGCGGCGGCAGCGCCCTGCCCGCCCGGATCGTCAACCTGACCGCCGCCGCCGGCACCCAGAAAAACCCTGCCCTGGCCTACCGCACCGGCGTTTTCCATCTCGTGTACGCCGACGTGCTCACCAACCGGCTGTGGTACCGCCGCGGGGTGGTTACCCAGGAGAGCAGCGCCGCCGGCGAAGCGCCGGGCGCCAAAAAAGGTTTTGAATGCTACCCCAACCCTGCCCACGACCGGCTTTGGCTGCGCTGGGACGAGTCGTTTGGCGCCGAGCGCCCGGTTCAACTGAGCAACAGCGCAGGGCAAATTTGCCGCAGCTGGGCCGCCGTGCGCTCCGGTCAGGCTTTGCCCTTGCAAGGCTTGCCGGCGGGCTGGTATTTTGTCCGCTGTACAGACGACAATTTTGTGGAAAAAGTTTGGGTCCAGAAGCCCTGAAGTCGCCGAAATGGGCAATATTTAGCCCTTCTGGCGTTTGGGAAAACTTGATACGCTGACCAACTATCCGACTACATAAAAAACACTTCCGAATGAAACAGAAATACGGATTTACCCTCCTGACCCCGAAAGAATTCGAAACCTGGATTACCGAACAAAAGGTGGCCCGAACGATACTTTATATTCAGGAGCACCACACCTGGTCGCCCAATTACCAGCACTTTACCGGCGATAACCATTTTGACCTGCAAAAAGGCATGCAGAATTTCCATAAAAACGGGAACGGCTGGATGGACATCGGCCAGCATTTCAGCATTTTTCCCGACGGCATGATTGTCACGGGCCGCCATCTGGAAATTTCTCCGGCCTGTATCTTCGGGTTTAACTCCCACGCTATCTGCATCGAAAACATCGGCAACTTCGATGACGACGGCGACAAAATGCGCCCCGAACAGCGCGAAGCCATCGTGCGCGCCACCGCCGCTATGGCCAAGTATTACCGCATTCCGGTACACCCCGACCGCATTGTTTACCACCACTGGTTCGACCTGCGCACGGGCGCCCGCACCGACGGCAGCGGCATGACCAAAAGCTGTCCAGGCACCAACTTTTTTGGCGGCAATAAGGTAGCCGACGCCGTCCAACACTTCCTGCCGCTGGTGCAAAAGGTAGTCGACGGCCAAGCCCTGCCGCCCGCCAACGGCGTGCACAAATACGGCTATGTAACAGCCGAATGGCTCAACATCCGCAACCGGCCCGGCGTGGAAGGCCGCAAGATGAACGCCACGCCTTTTGGCTCGGTGCTGCGGATTTACGAGGAAAAAGACGGCTGGTACCGCATTTCCGACAAGTCGCAGGAGTGGGTATCAAGCCGGTACGTCAAGGATGTAGCGCGCGCCACCGTGAATGCCGATGTGCTGAACGTGCGCTCCGGCCCGGGCGTGGAATTCCTGAAAGTTACCCGGGTGACCAAAGGCGAAGAGCTGTTTATTTATGAAGAAAAAGACAACTGGGCCAAGATCAGCCTCGACGAGCGCTGGGTGTCGAAAAAATTCCTTACCGTCGTTTGAGTTGGCTAAAGTTGATAGGGTTGATGAGGTTGATAGGGTTGATAGGGTTTATGAGGTTGA
>CAZVZH010000245.1:0-6307 GCA_964630705.1 uncultured Saprospiraceae bacterium
AACGCCAGCCGTTTCGGCGGTACCAGTGGCGACAATAAAATCGCAGGGCACGCTGTAAAACTTAATCTCCGCCGTCTGGTCAGAATAGCACCGGATAAATCCGTCAATTTCCGGGATGGTCACCGTTGGAAAGGGCGTCACCCGGTTTCTTCCGCCAATTTTTTCCGCATACCAGCCGCCGTAAAAGCCCCAGTTTTCCCATTCCAGCGGGGAGACGTAAAAAAATCGCAGGCTGTCGAGCCCCGCCGGGCGCCGCACAATGGAGTCGACGCGTACGCGAAAACTCGTATCGTCGGGTTCCCAGGGCGATACTTGCGGGGCTGGAAATTCGAGGGTGTCGCCCACGGCAGCCGAAAAATCGTAGGTCAGCAAAAACCGGTTGGAATCCGGCTGAAAAAAGTACACCGAGTCGTTGCGGGTGAAGGTATAGCGGTCGGCGAGCGGACTTTGCTGGTTGAGCCAGTTTTTCTCATAACCGCGCAGGATGCGGCAGTTTTGTCCGGCGATGATCGTATCGCCGGCAGCTTCCTGGAAAAAGTAGCCGCTGCATTCGGGGGCGCCCAGCCCGGTACCCTGGCAGTAATACCATCGCGCGCCGGCCGGCGCCCAGGGTTGGTTTTGGGCGATCGAAGACGTCGAGAGGCAGCAGCAGGCTGCGAACAGCAGGCACAGGAATGGTTGGCGCGACATATTTCAGTGTTTGGTTTACAGGATTTTGATTGCAGGACTAACCCGGATGCGGCGCGCGCGCAAGTTTCCTGACAAAAATACGGTCCCCTGCCCGCAACAGAGGCAAGGGCCTTACTTGCGCCACTTGATCTCGTGCAGATCGAGGCCCACCGTCAGGCTTACATAGTTGCTGGCCAGGTCGAGTTCCTGGATGCTTTTTTTACCTCGAACTACTCCCGTGCTGTTGACTTTGATGACCACAGGGCGCAGGCGCCAGCCGATCGTCCACACCATTTCAGTAAGAAACAGCGGCGAGGTGCCTTCCAACAGTTCGATGCGTTGGGTTTCCAAAATACCGACCCGGCTGTTGATCACCCCGTCGTAAAAATTGACCCAGGCGAAGCGCAGGCCGGTGCCCACTTGGAAGCGCCGGTATTTCATGCCCAGGGCGGGTTGTACGAAAAAGCGCTGATACGACCAGTGGGTGTTGTAGGTTTCGGTGCCTGGCATGTCGAGGGGCGGCGAGTAGCGGTTTTCGGTACGCCCTTGCCCATAACCGCCAAACAAGCTGATCAGATATTCTTTTTGAGGACCGACACTCATGTATCCGCCAAGTCCGGCTTCCGTCAGGCGGGTGTGGCCTTTGTACGGGGATGCAGAAAACGACGAGGTAAAATCAGCGTAGGTAGTGCCTTCGTACCGCAGGTTAAAATGTTGGACCATCAAGCCCAGGTGCGGCAGCGGGCTGTAAATGCCCTGAAACTCGTAGCCGCTGTCGTCGCCGTCTTTGGTAAAACCCGCGGAAACCGTGCCTTCGCCGGCGCCGCCGAGCATGGGCACTTGCATGGTATTGGGGGTGTAGTAGCGGCTGGTGGTGCAGGCGCCGGCTAGCAGTAGAAGTGTGAGGCTGGAAAAGGCGAGGTATGGAAATAGGCGCATGGTGGGTTAAAATGCAACTGGGGCAGAGCGCTCCTGTGTGGCCAAAAAAACTTTTCAAATTGACCTTTTCAAATTTGACTTTTGACTTAAGAAACGCGCCAGATCGCGGCGATTAAAAAAATCAAACGTCTGAATTTGAAAAGGTCAATTTGAAAAACAGAACATATAAACGGCTTATTTGAACGGATTGGCAAACCGGGCATCGGTCAGCAGGCCCTGATCGGTCAGGGTGTTCAAAAAGGCG
Source organism: uncultured Saprospiraceae bacterium (assembly GCA_964630705.1). GTDB lineage: Bacteria > Bacteroidota > Bacteroidia > Chitinophagales > Saprospiraceae > M3007. Next base: position 1,853 of record CAZVZH010000245.1, read on the forward strand.
ATCAGGTCGGTTTTATCCTGCGCGCCGAGGTTCATCCGGAGCGGGGCGCCATTGGCCTTCAGTTCTTCGCTGAGGTTGGGGTGCGCCTGAATACCGGAGTTGTAGTGTTCGATCACTTCTTCCAGGGTGGCGAAGCGGCCGTCGTGCATGTACGGCGCCGTGAGGGCGATGTTGCGCAGCAGCGGCACTTTGAACATGCCCATATCGCCAGTAGCCTTGGTGATACCGCCCACGCCGGCGTCGACCGTAGCGGCGTCGAGGCCGTTGTTGGCTTTCATCTTAGCCGGCCGGCTTTGCAGGGTGCTGTGGCAGGAGGCGCAGTTTTGCAGATAGATATTTTTGCCGCGATTTTCGGAAGCCGACAGGCCGCCGAAGTTGGTGAATTCCAGGTTGCTCCACACGTTGTAGCCCAGTGTTTTAGCGGCTTCGCGGTCAAACTTGCTGTCGTAAGAGCCGATGGCATCCACAAATTCAGCAATGGCTTCCGACACCCGGGCGCTGGTGATCTGGCCGTCGCCGCGATAAGCCATGCGGAACAGCGGCTCATAGTACGGCTGCGCTTGCACGGCGCTGAGGATATCGGCGTGGCTCATGTCCATCTCTTTGGGATTGGTCATGGAAGCGATATTTTGCTCTTCTGCTGTGCCGGCGCGGTTGTCCCAGAAAAACGGAACGCCGGAGGGTCCGAACAGATCGGTACCGTAGTAGGCGGAAAAATTCAGCACCGAACCCAGAGCGATGGAGTTGCGGTCGCCGGCGCGGCCGAACACGCCGGTGCTGACTTTGCTGTCGTCGGCAAAGGCGAGCTCCTGTTTATGGCAGCTGGCACAGGAAACGGTACCGTCTTTGGAGAGTTTTTTATCGTAAAACAACACGCGCCCGAGTGTGGCTTTGTCGTATTCGACCGGGCGGGCGCGCAAGCCCTGGGCGGCGATGTGTACCGGCAATTCCGAGCTGAACTCGCTGGGCCGGTCGGGCAGGTTCAGGTATTGGCTGATTAGGGCATAATCGGCCGGTTCATAGTAAAAATAGTTGAATTCAGTGTCGCGGTTGCAGGCGGCAGCCAGGAGCAAAACGGCAAACAAGGACAGCGCAAGGTGCAGTTTTTTCATGGTTAAAATTTTAAGTGAGCGAAAGGAGTGGTGAAAAATTCGGAGGTAAAAGTATACGAACCAGCCGGTATTTTCGGCAGCCGGATTAGCCCAAACCCATTAAGGTTGCGTTAAAACAGACAGTACTATGACGGAAGACTGTTAAAAAGGGCTGCCTGGTTGGTCAAATTTTAAGATTTTTTTTGCTCAATACCTCGATACGGTCGCCAAGCTGCAACCGGCCTGTTTCGACGCCCAACCAAATCACATTCAGGCCGAACAGTATTTTTCGATCCACCTGCCGGTAGTGCGCCAGCGTTTTCAGCGGTTCGGCGCCCCGCAAGCCGGTGTCCTGGTCGGTGGTCGGAATGATGCAACGCACGCAGGGTTTGACCCCCTGGAACAATTGCGCCCCGATGCGGAATTCCTCCCAGCCGTCTTCTTCATGTGGCGTGCCGCCGGAAAATACCAGGTTGGGCCGGAAACGGTTCATCGGCAGGGGACTTGCCATCCGCCGGTTGAGCGCGTCGAGCGCAGCCTGACCGATGATCAGGTACGGATAGCCGTCGGCAAAACTGACCGGGGTGTCCGCCACATATTTCGGGTTGGTCGGGCGATGGGTCGAATCGGGCATGTACACCAGGCGCAGCGCCTGCCCGAACCGGTCGGAAAACCAGCGGTTGACTGTCGCGTCGTGCACCCGCGCGGGGCAGCGGTCGTCCCAGATTTGCACCTCGGTATCCGGCATGGCCGGCAGGTCCGGCTCCAGGGGTATTTGAATCCGCTGCGCCGGATTTTTTTTCAAAAAAACGGTCAGAAACGGCGGCTCCAGCGCCGTGCCCAGGGTGGCCAGGCCCGCAATTTCGCGCTGGCTGACGAAGCGGCCACCGGCATCCACCAGCATCCAGCGGCGGTCGTATTGAAAGCCGCGGGGCTCCAGCCGGGCCTCCTCGAGGGCGATACCGCCGATGGATTTGATGGGGTAAATGTGGAGGGAAGTGAGGGTGAGCATGCGTTGTTCCGCAAGGTTTTAAATTTCAAATACACCCGGCAGGCAAACCGCCGGTCCGTCCTGAATTTTCCGTAAGTTTGTAAAAAAATATTCAAATGGCCAGCACAGCTACCGGCGCAGCCAGGAAAAAACCACAGCCCGAATCCGTACCGGCTTACCTGATCAAGGAAGTCATCGACGGTATCCCGGTGTATTACAAGGGGTACCGCGAGGTATTGGCTAAATTAAAAACCCCGGAAGAAATTATGGCAGACGGTTTATTGCAAGTTATTCTTAAATCGTGGGTGGCACGAATACTGTTAACCGGCCTCGATGCTTCCAAATGTTGGATTGGCGTTGGCGAAGTCGGCAGCCATATTTCCCACAAAAACAATATGGCGCACGACCTGGCGGTATACGAAAAAAGCGCCCTGCCTGCCAGCAAAATCAGCAACCGCTACGCCGACGTGCCCGCCAAACTGGTGGTGGAAATCGACACTGAAATCGAATACGGCGAGGACCTGCCGGTGGAAACCTACGTCCACCGCAAAACGCAAAACACCCTGGACTTCGGCACCGAAAAAGTGGTCTGGATTTTTACCGCTTCGCGCAAGGTGATGGTCGCCAAACGCGGCCAGGACTGGATTATCAGCGACTGGAATAAAACCTGCGAACTGCTCGACGGTATCCAGTTAAACATACCGGAGTATTTAAAAGAACAAGGTATTCCGCTGGAAATGCAGGATTAAATCATTTCACATATGCCAAAAACCGCACTCCTCCTCGGCGCCACCGGCCTCGTCGGCAGCCAACTACTCGATCAATTGCTCGCCGACGACCGCTATGAAAAGGTCGTCGCTCTGAGCCGCCGCCCCTTCGACCGCGAACACCCCAAACTAAAAACCGAAATCATCAACTTCGACCGGCCCGACCCCGAAAAAATCCGCGGCGACGAGCTGTACTGCGCCCTGGGCACCACCCTGCGCAAAGCCGGTTCGAAGGAAGCGCAATACCGGATCGATTGCACTTATCCGTATGAATTTGGAAAAATTGCCCGCGCCAACGGCGTCCGGCAATACCTGCTCGTGTCGTCCATAGGCGCCGATGCGAACAGCGGCAATTTTTACCTCCGCACTAAAGGCGAGCTGGAACAAAAACTGGCTGCGCTGGAGTTTCCGGCGTTTATTTCCGCCCGGCCCTCTTTCCTGCTTGGGCAGCGCAGCGAGTTCCGGCTGGCCGAACGCGTCGGTATCCAACTGGCGCAAATTTTTGCTTTTCTGATTCCGAAAAAATACCGCGGCATCCCCGCCGCCCAGGTGGCGAAAGCGCTGATTGCCCTGGCCAACGAACAGCGGCAGGGCGTGCATTTGCTGGACTCCGATCGTTTGTGGGAATTTTGAATCATCCCTCCACGTATTTTTTAAAATTGTCCAAAATAGCCTGCCAGCCGGCGCGCTGCATCTCTTCGGCGTGTATGTTTTCAGCGTCGAAGGTTTCGCAGATGTGCGTTTTGCCGTCTTTTTCTTCAAACAAAACCTGCGCTTTGCGCCCGTCGTCCATGGTGTAGGCGATCGTCCGGTGGAGCTCGATGGTATCGTAGGCGCCGGAAAAATCGAAGATGAAGCTGCCGTCTTTGGCGGCCATGGTAAAGGTGAACCGCCCGCCCGGTTGCAGCTCGTTTTTCGCTTGCGGGCAGTGCCAGTCGTCGGAAGCCTGGTTCCATTTCACGATGTGTTCGGAGCCGGTCCAGGCGTCCCAAACTTTTTGAACGGGGGCATTTACCGTGGCTTCGACGGTGATAGGAGTTTGTCCCGCACCTGCGTGGGCTTTTTCCAGGTCGGCAACGACGATTTTCCGCATGTGCATCATGGCGCCCATGACCCGCTGGGCTTTGGCCGGATCGGGGTCAGAGAGCAGGCGGGGCAGGGCTTCTGGCACGATTTGCCAGGAGAGTCCGTACTTGTCCCTGAGCCAGGCGCACATGCTTTCCTGGCCGCCATCGGCGGTGAGTTTTTCCCAGAAATAATCGACCTCCTGTTGGTCTTTGCAATCGACGATGAAGGAAAGGGCCTCGGTAAAATTGAATTGCGGGCCGCCGTTGAGGGCCGTGAATTCCTGGCCGTTGAGTTCAAAGCGGACCATGACCGCGGTTTCGCCGTTGCGAAAAACGCTTTTGATTCCGGAGTTTGGGAAAACGGAAACGTAAAAGTTCGCTGCCGCTTCGGCCTGGTTGTCAAACCAGAGACAGGGGGTGATTTTTTGAATTTTTGCCATGGAACAAGAGTTGAGAGGTGTAGTCAAAGGTGGTCAACTAATGCTCCGGAAGGCTTCAAAATTTTTCAAATTGGGCTTTTCAAATTGGACTTTTGACTT
>CAZVZH010000246.1:0-6286 GCA_964630705.1 uncultured Saprospiraceae bacterium
AATTCGCCTTTGGGGGGGGGCGCGGTTGGGTGGGGTGCCGCGTGGGGGGGCCGGCTTCCGGGGCCTCTGGGGCCCCGGCCCAGACGGAAGCCTAGGTCGCCACCTCGAAAACTAGGGGCACCATAGGAGCGGTAGGCTACTTGGCAGTGTCTTGGGAAGGAACTCCAAGACCCGCCTCGAAAAACACGGCTGTGGCTAGATTTCGGGCCGGCAGGGTTGGAACTAGGGCTTTTTTTGTAATAATCCGAAGCATACCAATCGGAGCACCATTCCCATACATTGCCGCTCATGTCGTGTAGTCCCAGAGGGTTAGGGCTGTTAAGGCTGCCAACTGGGACGGTAGTCCCGCGGCGTGCACCTGCGACGGAATAATTGGTTTTATACAATGTATTGCAGTCGAAATTTATCTCGGCTGGGTCGGCCACATTTTTTCCGTTGCCAAATAACACAGCATAGCTGCCACCGCCCCGTGCGGCATATTCCCATTCTGCTTCGGTGGGCAAGCGATAATTGTGACCTGGATATTGGAAGTTTAGTTTTTGCAAAAAATCCTGCACCTCTTCCCAGCTGACATTTTCAACAGGACAGTCTTGGCAGGTATTTAATTCGGAGGGGTTGCTACCCATGATTTTTGTCCAAAGTAGCTGAGTGACTTCGTATCGGCCGATATAAAAATCAGATAGAGTGATAGAATGAGTAGGCTTTTCGTTGTCATCGCATCCTTGTTGTTCAATGGTGCAGCCCATTGTAAAGGTACCGCCGCTTACCAAGGCAAGATCGAGCGGATCAACCCTAGTCGGAGCCGAGGCGGGCACTCGGTTTTTGTCATCAGCTTCGGCGCAATGCAATCCACCAGGACAGTAAATAGCCTTGTAATTTTCAAGTGCGGCGGGGGTGTTTTTTTGTAGGGCTGCCTGCCACACACGTTCTTCCTGCAACCGTTCAAGGGAACGCAGGGCATCAGCGCGAAAGCGGCCAGTTTCAAAGTTCCCGAGGTAAAATTCGTAGGCATCTCGGGTATTTTGGGTGGTGGCGTAGTTCCAGGCATTTAGGTCGGGGTCGGCGGCAGGGTGTGGTGCCGCAGGCACAGCGGCGCAGCCGTTTTTCGGCACAAACACAAAACCCCCGCCCAGGTCGCCGGTGAACTCGCCGTCTTTGGGCGCGGGGTTGGCTTCGCTGAGCGCGGCGAGCAGTTCTTTGAGCGCGAGCACGCCGTCGTCGCCGCTGTAGCGGCCGCCGAGGGCAACGCGCATTTTTTTCACCATTTCAGACACGGCGGGGGTGCGCTCTTTGGCCCCGGAAGCGATGTAATAGCGGGTTTTGCGGCGCAGGGCATTGTCGACGGTGGCCTGGCAGTCGGGGCTGTCCTGCTGGTAGTCGGGGCCAGAGGGGCCTCCTTTTTTCCCGCCGAAAGTACCGGAGTAGCAGGCGTCGAGCATGATAAGGATGTGTTCGCAGGGGATGCGGGCGGCGAGGGTGCGCAATTCAGTGTGCAGCAGCCAGGTATCGAAGGCGGGGTCGTCGGTGTGGGCGCCGGCGGGGCAGAGGCAGCCGGCTTCTCCAGCTTCGTCGAAGTAGCCGTGCATGGAAAAAAAGAGCAGGAGCTGGTCGTTGGGGCCGTAGGTGCGGCCGGCCAGTTCGACGAGTTTGGCTTTGATCCCGGCTTTGGTTTTATTGGGCAGCACCTCGGTTTGAAAGCCGTAGAGGCTGCTGAGGTCGGCGGCCAGGTCGTTGCATTCGCTGCGGGTGCTGGGCAGTTGCGACCAGCCGCCGGCGTAGTCGCTGACGGGGAAAAACACGGCGTAGTCGCGGCGGGCCTGGGCCTGGAGGAGGGCCGCCGCAAGGAGGAGCGGGAGGAGGAGGCTTGTTTTCATGGTTGCTTTTTTTGAGACTCCGGTGTTTTAAAGTCTAAATGTAAAATGTAAAATTTAAAGGGGAAAAGGTAGATTTCGGGGAGGGGAGTTTCAGCTGGTTGAGGGCATCAAAACTTTTCAAATTGTACTTTTCAAATTAGACTTTTGACTTTTTTTGAGGCCGCTCGGGTGGGGAGTTTTTTTAAAGTCAAAAGTCAAATTTGAAAAGTACAATTTGAAAAATACCTACCGCGCCACCACCAGCCGCGTCACCCATACCTGTTCCGCCCCGCCAACCCGCAGCGCATACCAGCCCGGCGCCAAAGTCCCAGTCTCGATTCGGATCAGATTATCGCTACTGACCGGAAGTGCCAACAGGCGGCCGTCGGCGCCGATGAGCTCGAGGCTGCGGGTTTGCCAGCCTTCGGGCAGGCGCAACCAGGCTTGTTGCCTGGCCGGGTTGGGAAATAATTCGGGCAGGGCTTCGGCCACGGGGTTGTCGCTGGAACTGAGCTGCACCAGGCCGTTTCGCGGGCCGGCCAACACACTGTGCAAGATACCGACCTGGCCCTGGGTGAACATGTTCATGCAGGCTTCGGAGGAGTAGTCCATGTAATTTTCGATGAGGTCGGGCATGTCCTGGCCGTAGTGCGTTTCGACCTTGGCGCAGCTGTTGCGCGTGGTGTCGCAGTCGAAGGGCGATTGGGCGCTGGCGAAGGGCGTGTCGGCCACGCCGTCGCTCTGGTTGCAGTCGTTGGGCAGGCCGAGGAAACCGCCGTCGCCCCAGATGTGGCGCAGGCCGAGGTAGTGGCCGACTTCGTGGGTGGCGGTGCGGCCGCGCACGACGAGGTTGCCGCTGCCGCCGGGGATCGGTACGGTGTTGGGGTTGTTGCGGCCGACCACGCGGAAGTCGAGCACCACGCCGTCTTGGCCTGGGCTGGGAGCGCCGCTGTTGGCGGGCCAGTGGCCGAGGTTGTTGGGCGGAAAAGCAAAGCCGAGGATTTGTCCGATGGTGAGTCCGCCCAAGGTAATCGGCTGGATTTTGCACACCCAAAGGTTGAGGTAGGCGCTGGTATTCCAGGCATCGCTGCCGCCTTGGGCGCTGGATTTGAGGTTGGCCAGGATTTGGGTGCCCTGCAAGTCGACCTGAAAGTTGGCCGTGGTTTGCACGCGCACGATGCCAGCCAGTTCGAAGCGGATTTGCGGGTTGCCGGCCACGGGGCGGAAGGGCGCGCGCAGGCGGGCGGTGTCGGCGTTTTCGCGGTTGTAGTCTTCGTTCAGCACCTGGATTTGGTTGAGGATGATGCTGTCGGCAAGGTTTTCATCGGGGTTTTTCCACACGACGTGTACGACGACGCGGATGGTTTGCGGAGCGCGCTGCTGCACGGCGGCGCTGTGGCGTAGGTTTTCCTCAAAACTGGTTTGGAAGGCCTGTTCGAGTTCGGGGTAATGCTCGCGGGCGATGTGGTGCAGGACTTCGTTGCCGCAGAAAATGGGGAGCGCCGCGTTTTGGGCGCCGAGCGAGTGGGCCAGCAGCAGGCCGGCCATGGGGAGCAGAAATCGGAACATGGAAATGTAAAATTTAAAATGTAAAATTTAAAGGTCAAAAGGTACATCGCTCGGGCCTTTGGCCTGCTCTTTATACCTTTTGACTTTTAAATTTTACATTTTACATTTTGACTTTAAAAAACGGTTGTGCCGTATAGTTTGCCCTGGCGGGTCATTTTGATCAGGTAGTCGAGTCGTTTTTGGGCTTCGGCGCGGCGGCTGTCGCCGCGAATTTCAGCGATCCAGCCGATTTTCAGGCGCTGGTAGAGGGGAGGAAAGTTTTTAAAATTTGCCCAGACTTGTGCCTCGGCCTGAAGTTGTTCGAGCACCCAGCCGGGTATGTCGTAGGGGTCGTCGGGCGCGCCGATCTGGTCTTGGATGGGGGCTATGCCGGCGGGAGTCATCAGGCCGAGGTTTTGGAGTTTCCATACGCGTTGGCGGTTGAGTTCGGAGAGAAAGGATTTTTTGCGGCGGGGGGTAATGCGTTGCACCATGCTGTCGGCGTCGAGTTTTTTTACCACGCCATCGATCCAGCCGAAGCAAAGGCACTCTTCCACCATGTCGTTGTAGGGCAGGCTGGGCTGCCCGGAGGCTTTGTTGAAGGTGCGCAGCCACACTTCGGATTTGGTTTGGTGGTGGGTTTGGAGCCATTGGCGCCACTCGGATCGGGTGGTTGGGTAAATGATTTCGGTGATCAACATGCGCGTAGGCTACCCGCTTTTTTGTTTGATTTGTTCGATTTGCAGCGCGATTTCCTCGGCTTCGGCCGATTTTTGGCTGAAGCCTTTGATGTCGCCCCGGCGTTGAAGGTCGCGGGCGGCTTCTAATGTTTGAAGGTATTGTTTTTGGAGTTTTTTCAAGGGGTCTTTTTTGAAAAAATTGAACATGGTGCGGGAAGTTTTTAAAGAAAAAAATGGCTTGTCAAGGAGTTGGGATATTCAAACCCGCAAGCGGGATAGGCCTCCATCGATGCCGATGACCTGCCCGCTGATCCAGCTGCTTTCCGGATCGAGCAGGAAAAGCGCCAGCCCGGCGATATCGTCGGGCGTACCGGTACGGCGCAGGGGGTGTCGGCTGGCGGCGGCTTCGCGTTTTTCCGGGCTGGCGAGCAGGCGGCCAGCTAGCGGGGTGTCGGTGAGCGAAGGCGCGAGGCAGTTGACGCGGATTTCGGGCGCCCATTCGGCAGCCAGCGAACGGGTGAGGCCTTCCACGGCGCCTTTCGCTGCGGCAACGGAGGCGTGAAATGGCATGCCCTGATGGACCGCCACGGTGCTGAACAAGACCACGCCTGCACTGCCGGCATTTTTCAGGGCGGTTTGGGCGGCTTGCAAAACGTGGATAGCGCCCACGACATTGATTTGAAAATCTTCCAAAAATGCCTCAGGCTTCAGGGAGCGAAACGGCCGCAGGTTGATGCTGCCAGGGCAATAAGCCAGGCCATGCAAGGCGTCGGGCAGCAGGTCGGCGGGCAGTGCGCCGCTGCGCAGGTCGACGGAGTGGTGTTCCACGCCAGGTAAGTTGGAGAGGGTTTCGGCGGTGCGGGAGAGCACGATGGCGCGGTCGCCGCGGGCGCTGATTTTTTTTACCAGCGCCAAGCCGATGCCAGAGGAGCCGCCGGCAATGAGGAAGGTTTTGTTCGGCATGTTGTTGCAGTGTGCTGTTTGGCGGGGTAAACAGCGGCAGCGGAAAATGGTTGCCTTCGTTCTCCCGGCCGACCTGAGGGCGGTTGTGGAGTTGGACCTGGCTGCCGAATGCCGGATAAAAAAGCTCAAAAACGCTTCGCTAAGGCCATAGGCCTGCGCCATGTACCTTTTGCCTTTTAAATTTTACATCATCCCTTTTGACTTTCCTCAGTTCATGACGTCGACCTGGTGGAGGATATCGAGCAGGAGTTGGATGTCGTGGTAAAACTCCCGGACAGATTCGAAACTTACGGTGTTTCGGAAAAGGGAGGGTTCGAGCAGGTCTTTGTCTTGCGTGAGGGCGATGTAAATTTTGTCCTGAATGATGGAAAAATACAATTCTTTTTCCCGGTTGACCTCCTGGAATTCTCGCCGGAAGCGAAGGATGGCGCGCTGCAGGTCGTCGGAGAGTACCTCGCGCAGGCGCACGTTGGGTGTGGCGTAGGTGTCGAAAAAGACTTCGAATTCGGGCAGTAAATGCTGGCTCACGCGGCGGCCGCCGATGAGGTGAAAGGCGCGTTCGCTGCGGCTGAGGTATTTGCGGTTGGCATCGGGCAGGAGCAGGACGCCGCCTTGCATGTCGGCCCGGCGGAAGTCGCCCCAGAGGAAAACGCCTTGGAAAACCAGATCGAGCCGGGTGCGCACATCGGAGAATTCGCGCACGCGGAGTTCGCAGAGTTCGAAGGGCAGTTCGCGTACTTGTCCGGTGATCAGGTCTTCCGCTTCGTATTCGTCGGCGTGGGTGAAAATTTTACTTTCAAAAAAGCGCTCCTGCGGGATTTTACCCTTGGGCTCGTAGCGGAAGCTGCCGTAGTTGATATCGTTATCGATAAAATCGAGAATCAGGCCTACCACCCGGGGTTTGTATTCCTGATAATATACCTGGATGCGAAAGGCGATGTGCGCGATCCACAATCCTGCCGGAATCATGAGCAGCAGGTTGACAACAAAAATTTGAATGTAGGCGGACAAAATCACCATTCCCAGAAACAGGAAAACCGATAAGCTGAGCAGGCGGATCAAACGCCGCCGCCGCCGCTCCAGGTTCAGGAGCTCCGGGTGGATGTTTTGGTTGTAAAAAATGCGGAAATCGTGGTAGACGCGCATAAACCGCTAAGGTAGTTTGAAGTTTGGAGTTTGAAGTTTTTCACCATTTCGGACAGTTGAGCCACTTCAAACTCCAAACTTCAAACTTCAAACTCC
>CAZVZH010000247.1:0-6261 GCA_964630705.1 uncultured Saprospiraceae bacterium
ATTATCAAAAATTACCCCCAATTTATGAAAATCGTCAGGCGAGGACGCCGACAACGGCGGAAAAGGCGAACAGGGGATAGATAAAAAGCAATTGTCTTGTCCTAAAACATTTTCCCTGCTCGGCAGCGCCTTCACCCTCACCCAACCATCAATCGGACTTTGTCCGCGTGCTTAAACATTTGCTGGACAGCGTCCAATTGATATGACTTCCGATTCCGAAGACTCGGAAGAGCAGGGACGAGACACCTCCTACCCAGATGCCCCTAACCTCCCCCGCAACACCCCCTTATCCACCTTGTGCTGCCTGCCCCCGCGCGGCAGTTTTTCAAAAAAAATAACATCGGGCAGCGCCGCCCGGTCGATCGAGTAGGGGCCGGATTTCAACTGGCGCCGCAGCGCAGCTTCGCTCATCGGGCGGTGGGTTTCCACAAAAAGCGCGACGATTTCATCCTGCTTTTGCGCGTCGTACACGCCGACGAAGGCGCATTCCGTCACGCCCGGAATCCGGTTGATCGTCGGCTCGTACAGGCCGGGGTACAGGTTGAAGTTGCCCCGGATGATCATGTCCTTTTTCCGCCCGGTAAGCACCAGCCGCCCTTCCGGGTCGAGGTAGCCCAGGTCGCCCGTGGCGTGCCAGTCGGGGCGGTCGGGCAGGTGCAGGTAACGGGCGAACAGCTGCGGCGAACGCAGCAGGATTTCCCCGTCGTCGGCAATCCGGATGTCCAGGCCGGGCAGCGGACGCCCCAGCACGTCGCCGCCTTCCGTGGGCAAGGCCATTTTTTCGCGGCCGTCGATGGCGGCTACCACCAGGTTTTCCGTCATGCCGTACAGGCAGGTCAGGCGCACATGCGGAGGCAACACCGGCTCCAGGCGTTCCAGAAACGAGCGGTACACCGGCGCCGAGCCGAAGAACAGGTGCTGCAAACAGTCGGGCAATAGTTGCCCCTGCCGCTCGCAGTATTCCACCAGCGGCAGGTAGTCGCAGGGCGGGGCGAACAGCGTGGTGATCTCGTGCCGGCGGATAAAATCGAGTTTCTCAGCCGGCGGCTGCCGGTCGTTCCAGAGGTAGGCGCCGGCGCCGGCGTTGAGGCCGATCAGGGCAAAGTACGGCAGGTGGGTGGCCAGCCGCTTGTTGTGTCCGCCGGCTATCAGGCGGCTCACCTGCTCGATACTGGCTTCCAGGGCGCCCACCGTGTGCACCACTCCTTTGGGCGTGCCGGTAGTGCCGGAGGTGTAGGTGATCAAAAATTCGGCTTCGGGCGGCAGGGCTTCCAGGGCTTCGCCGGCAGGATGTTCCAGCAGTTTTTCCAGCCGGACCCGCCGCTGAAACAAGGGCAGGCGCGGGCCGCTGGAAATGATGCGCGTCCCCCGCGTTCTGGGGAAATACAAGCCGCGCTCGGAAAATTGAAAATACACCCAGCGCAGCAAAGGATGCTCCTGCAACAACAGCAGCCGGGTGTCGACAAATGCCCAGGCCGGCTGCAACTGCCGAAGTTTTTCGCGGTAGTTATCGCGCCCCATCGCCGGGTCGATCATCGCCAGCCGCAGGCCGCATTGCAGGGCGGCGTACACCAGGGCGATCATGTTGGCGTCGGGCTGAATGGCCACGGCCGCCATGTCGCCCGGACGCACGCCCAGCGCTTTCAAGCCCGCTGCCAGACGCGCGCTTTTTTCCAGCAGGGTGCCCACGGTGACCGTTTTTCCGGCCTGGACCAACGCAGGCGTATCGGCCGGTCGCTGGCGGAGCAAATCGAGTAATAGCGACATGGGAGACTGGATTTTGCGATCAAATTATTGTTATGGAACAACCAAATAATCCGGCCACGATTTTGGCGGCTTAATTTGCCCCTAAAGTGCGTTGCTCGTCAGTTGCGCAGCCTGCACTATGCGCCTTCCTCCTGCCTTTTTTAGCGCCAAATTAATCGCCCAAAAATCGTGAGATTAATATTTGATCGTTCCTAAGCAGGGTAAAGTTTAAAAAAAATATCCACCTTCGGGACTCACCAAACCAGCTGAACTATGCCTAACACGCTCCTCGACCGCCTCTCCGCCCCCGGCCCCAAACGCATGCTCGCCATCGACGGCGGCGGCATCCGCGGCGCTATCGCCCTCGGTTTTGTCGAACGCATCGAAAGCATCCTGCGCGAGCGCCACAACAAGCCCGATTTGCTGCTCTGCGACTACTTCGACCTGATCGGCGGCACCAGCACCGGCGCCATCATTGCCACCCTGCTCGCCACCGGCCGCAGCAGCGCCGAGATCATCAAATTGTATAAAAACCTGGGTGAAAAGATCTTCGGCGACAAGTACAACATCCTCGAAATCAGCAACAAGCTCCGGGCAAACTACGACGACAAACCCCTGCAGGAAGAACTGAAAAACCTCTTCGGCGATATCCGCCTGGGCGACCCCGCCATCCGCACCGGCCTCAACATCAACGCCAAACGCGCCGATACCTTCAGCACCTGGTCGATGATCAACCACCCCAAAGCCAAATACTACGAACCGCAAAATCCCGGCGAACTCGGCAACAAGGACTACCTTCTGCGCGAGGTCGTGCGCGCCAGCACCGCCGCTCCCACCTTCTTCTTGCCCCAAACCATCAACATCGGCAACCGCAACGCCACCTTCATCGACGGCGGCGTGAGCATGGCCAACAACCCGGCCCTGCAACTGTTCCTGCTCGCCACACTGAAGGGCTACCCCTTCCACTGGGCTACCGGCGCCGACCGGCTCCTGCTGACCTCTATCGGCACGGGCACCTACACGAAAGTGGTCGACGCCCACAAAATCGCCGAAAACAACATGCTCGACTGGGCCGCCACCGTGCCCGACATGCTCATGACCGACGCTTCGGAGCAAAACCAACTCATCCTGCAATACCTCAGCCAAAGCCCGACCGCCGAAGCCATCGACTCCGAGATCGGCGACCTGCGCGGCGACCTGCTCACCCCGCAACCCGCCCTGCACTACCTGCGCTACCAGGCTTACCTCGAACAGCCCAAAACCCTGCCCAACGGCGCGCAGGAAGACAAACCCTACCTGCCTTTTGATGAAAAAACCATTCTGAAAATGCGCGAGATGGACAAGGCCGAAATGGTCGATAATCTCCTGCAGGTCGGCCGTATTTACGCGCAGAAACGGGTGGAAGCCGGGCATTTCCCCACAGTGTTCGATTTAAAACTTGTTTAAGCGCGCAGGGCTAAAATACCGGAGATTTTCAGCTACAAACCTTCAAGGCGTGTAGTTGAAAATCTCCGGTAGTACGAGTTGCTGAACTCCTGCTGAAGGTACTCAGTGAATCACCAATTTTACCCGCCATTCCTGTCCGCCACATTCGACAAAGAGCGTATACCAGCCTTGCCCCAAGCCCTGGAAATCCAAGGGTATCAACTCTTGCCCGGCCGCGTCAACTATGAGCCGTTCAGTCACAAGCCGGCCCAGCACATCCACAACCCGGAAGCGCGCGGTAGCAGGCCATTCAGGCGTCATCCGGACGAAGAAAAGGCCATCGGAAGGATTTGGGAACAACTGCAGTTTGGGCCCGGGCCCAGGTAATCCCGCAATTCGAATGTCGCGGCAGGCCTGCACCGAACAGCTGCGGCCGTCGGGAGTACTGCGCGTTACCTGCATACACACCGTATAATCGCCGGCTTTGGGGAACAGGTGGGCTACCGAAGCGTTGCCGGCAGTTTGCACCGACACCGGAGAGTCGGTCCACGACCATTCGACCAGATCGCAATTGGTCAACGGAGCCACTGGAGCGAAGGTATACAGCAGGGTATTTTGAGGCGATGCGTTGGCCAGAATACCCTGTAGAGGCACTGCCTGGAAAGCGGTATCGCAATCGCAGTCGGCAGTACCGTTGCAATCGGGCAGGGCAAAACAATCGCGGAAATTACAACATTGCGTATGGCCGGCATCGTCGTCGAGGGCGTGCAAGGCGACAACAAAACACACCGAATCGCCGCGTTGAGCCGGGGGGCCAACTACCCAACTTACTCCTTGGGTGGCGCCGGGCGCCAGAGCGCCTAACACCAGGGTGTTGTTGTAGGCGCCCATACCCGCAGGCGAAGTAAAGGCGACATGCGCTTCGCCCATCGTATAAGCGGTTGTGTTTTTTATGGTTCCGCTGAGCACCCAGTTGCCCGTTGCCGGGTCGCAGTACACTTTTTTATCGAACAGGTAGCCGCAATCCGGTTCGCAGCCCAATTCGACCGTGTCGCGGCAAACTACCGAATCGCCCTGCATCCACTTGATTTCGAGCAGTTGGGCGGGGCCGTGGTCGGTTTTAACGCAGATATCGGGGAGCAGTGTGATGCCTAGAGGCAATCTGGCGCCGATGGGCGGGGCCACAGTCAGGTCGATCAGCGTGGGCGCATAAGCGGTGGTGATCCAGCCCGAACCGAAAGGATTGCTGAGCGTCAAAGTAGCGCCGGGGCTGAGCATACAAAGGCTGATGCCGTCGAAATAATTGGCGGCGTATCCATTGCTCAGCGACAGGCGGTAACAACACTGGCCCGGTTCTGCCGACAGTTCCTTAACGGATGCGACGCCAATATCGTCGCAGGGTTCGCAATCGGGCAAAATAATGCAGTACAGCGTATCGAGCATGCAGCACAGTGTGGTATCGGGGTTGCCGCCCGGAATGCCGTCGTGCGCATTTATGCCGAAACAGAATTTTTCGCCGGCAATTCCAGCGCCGGAAAGCGTCAGCGTGTAGGTCCGGCATTCGCCCGGCTGGATCGGATTGGCTGTTTCATCGATTGGATTTGGCGCGAGTAGAATACCCGGAGGGCTGGTAGGCTGCAAATCCAGGTAGGCCACCGGGAAAGCGGCGTCGACCGGATTACAAACCGTAAACGTATAGCGCGTTTCTTTTCCGGAGCAAAACACCGAGTCGGCGGTCAGATACAAACAATCAGGTTCCACCGGACAATCGAATCGGAGCGTGTCGGAGCATACAATTTTCAGGTCAAAATCGTACCAGTCGAGCACAACAGTTTGCGGGTTGTTGGTCACATTGGAAAAGCAAAACTCCAGAAAGTTGTTTACCAAACCCTGTTGCAGCGGATTTCCAGCCTGGCTGTGCACCAAGCCAATAGAATTGGCGCTGAGCGAAAATACAGCCAGCGAGTCGGTCAGGCTACCCAGGTTGAAGTTGAAATCTGCATCGCTGGTTGACATTTGCAACCCGTACAAACCGGCAAATGTATTCGTATAGCTCAAGGCCCAACAACAATTTCCGGCTTCCGAACTCGCGGCTGTAGCCTGCAAGCCATCGCAACCGCAATCGATCAGCCGGAGCATCAGGCTATCGGAAGTAGCGCTGCATCCGAAACTGCTGGTGCCGGTAAGGCTGTAGGTGCCGCTTTGGCTGACCGCCAAACAAGGGCCGGTAGCGCCCGGTATGGGCAAACCGTTGAGGTTCCATTGGTAAGCCGCCAAACCGGGCGGGCCGCAGACGGTGTCGGGGTTGCAACTTTCATAACAACCGGCAGGCGTCAGGCATAAGTCGGGCAAAGGATGCACCGTTGCGCTGGCCTGGTGCCGGCATCCGGTGAGCGTATCGGTGCCAACAACGGTGTAGGCGCCGGCCTGTTGGACGGTGATGCCGGGGCCGCTCGCCCCGGTACTCCAGGTATAAACGACATTGGGCTGAACCGGGCTTACGCTCAATGGCACAGGCATGCCCGCACAGGGGTTGGGCGGTGTGAGCACCGTAAACGCGGGCGACACCGCCAGGGCTATCGGATGCAGGGGCGCCATGGCAGAACAGCCGTTCGCATCGGTCACAATGACGGAATAGGCCGGTTGTAAATTCGGCGTACACACGGTCAGGGTTGGGCCTGTTTCGCCCGGCAAGGGAACAAACCCGGAGTCGAGCCACTGATACGTATAGCCGAAACCGGCAGCTGCTGTCAGCCTCGCGCAACCGGCGTCGCAGATTATTTTCGGTCCGCTGATTGTCGCCGCAGGCAGGGGCAACAGGGTCACGAGCACGGAGTCGGGGCTGTACGAACAGCCGTTGCTGTCCGTCACGATCACGGTATAGGTACCGGCGGTTGTCACCGCAAGCGTAGGCGTCGTGGCGCCGGTCGACCACAGGTATTGGTAGCCGGAACCGGCAGGCGCCGTAAGCGTAACCGTGTCGCCGGTACAAACCGACAGTGCCGGCGACCAGGCAATGGTGTCTGCCGGTGCTGCGGGAAAAACCGTCAGAGGCAAACTGACGGTATTGGAACAGCCCATATTGTCGAC
>CAZVZH010000248.1:0-6243 GCA_964630705.1 uncultured Saprospiraceae bacterium
ATGGTGATCGTTTGCGCGTCGACGCCGCGCACGGCGGCTGCATAGGTTTTTACGAGCATGATTCGAATGCGGAATTTAGTATGCGCGTGCCCCGCAGTGGCGGGGGAATTTTTGATTTCGGGAAGGGATGTTTTTTTGATGGAAGATAAGTCAGGGGCAGTTCGCAAGGGCGAATCCCAGGGGAAGAGTCAGATATTTTTTTAAATTTAAATCGTGTTTAAATCGTTGGTTTTTAGTTTTTTAAGGCGCGTTGCGATCAGATTGACAAAAGGCTTTTCTGCTGATTGATTTGCCTTCGTAGAGTAGTTTCCCGCAGATTCTACAGATTTTCCTTTCAAAAAACCTAATTGGCGGCCCGGCGTTAAAGCATTTCGCAATTCCGTTTAATTTAAAGAATTTTGCCCCGCCGGAATTACCAACCACGATTCAGCAGCAGTATGGAAACGCTCACTACCAACAACATCACCGTTAGTGTAGAAACGGAATACCTCGCGGCGCACTCCAACCCGCGGGAAGGCAAGTTTATTTTCGGATACCACATTACTATTGAAAACCGCAGCCCGCACACCGTGCAGCTGCTCCGCCGCCATTGGGTCATCCTCGATTCCGACGGCGCCCTGCGCGAAGTGGAAGGTGAAGGCGTGGTGGGCCTGCAACCGGTGCTGGCGCCCGGCGAAGTACACGGCTACTCCTCCTTTTGCAACCTCGGCACGGAGATGGGCAAAATGTCGGGCACCTACCTCCTGACCCGCATCGACGACGGCTCGCAATTCGAAGCCAGCATTCCCGAATTCCGCATGGTGGCGGGGTTCAAATTGAATTAATTCCGGCCACTTTTTCCCTGGCAGCGCATCCCCCGGCGGCTGTATCTTTGTTCATAATCCATTCCATGAACAAATCATCCACCGCGCATGAAGAACCGATTCATTGCCCTGCTTCCCCTTTCCCTGTTTTTCTTTTTTTTCGCTTTTCCGGCCTTTGGCCAAAATACCGACATCAAAATAGTCGGGCCCACCAGCGTTTGCCACGGCTGTTACTACTACAAAGTGGAAAAAACCGGTGGCGGTACCGCCAATCCGCCTGCACTGTATGTCTGGACCGTGATCGGCCCCAACAATTACGCCGCCACATACACCGACACCGTGCCGTATATCTGTTTCCCGGTAGCTGGCACCTATCAAATCCGGCTGGAACTGGGCACCATCAACGGAACAGTTCAGGTAGCTACGCTTACAGTTGTGGTGGCAGCCTATGTTCCCGTTGAAATTGTTTCAAACAACCCGGCAGCCTGCGCCAATGCCGACAGCACCCTGGACCCCGACAACAATTATTGCGAAAAAGTTTGCCCGTACAGCACCGCTACCTATTCATATTCGCCGGCGAGCGGCAACCCCGGCACGAATTCGCAGATTAGCTGGCAAGTGACCGGCGCGCAAAGTTTTACGGTCAATCCGCCGTTCAACTCCTCCGTTACGGTACATTGGGGGCCATCGGGCGCCGGCTCGGTTTCCGTAGTAGTGGTGGGTATCGGGAGCAGCAGCCAATGCATCGGCGAAGACGCCCTGTGCGTGACCATTATCGAGGAGCCGCGCGCGCAATTCGACACCGACCCACCCACCCCAACACCCGCCGATACGCTCACCGTGTGCAAAGGCCAAACAGTCTATTTCGACAACCTCAGTCAACACGCCGACAGCTACGAATGGCTGTTCAGCGACGATGGCTCGGCGCTGCCCGACATCCACCCGCAACATACCTTTTCAAAACCAGGCCTGCACAGCGTCCGGCTCGTGGCGCGCAGCGCTTGCCTCTGCGCCGATACCGCCACCGCGTTGGTGCGGGTACTCGACGCCGAAGCCCCTACCCTCGATTGCGTGGGCGATGTTTGCCCGGGCGCAACGGTCCGCTACCGGGCGTCAGCCAACTGCTCGGGCATCAACTGGGCTGTGAGCCCCAACAGCATAGTGCTTAACGGGGGTAGCCCGGGAGCAGACAGTATCACCGTCGAATGGGGCGCCGGCCCGGTAGGCGCCATCACACTCAGCAATTTTTCCTGCACCGGCCTGGCTTGTCCGCAACCCACCGTCGTGCGCGTGCCCATTATCGACGACAACGCCGAAATCCGCGGCGCCGAACGCGTTTGCCCCGACGCCGAGGAAGTCTATTACATCGAGCCGTTCGGCGGCACCGGATTTGTTTGGACGCTCAGTGGCGGCGGCGCTTTGCTCGAGGGGCAGGGCACCAACCAGGTGAGCATTCGCTGGAATGGCTTTCCCAACCCCAATACCACCTACTGGCTTTCGGTGCGCTACGACAACTGCTACCTGGGCTGCGGCGGGGTAGATTCCATCCCCGTGCGCATCGTTTCGCCAATGTACCTCAACGGGCCGGTGGAAACCTGCCTGAACGCTACGGGCGCCTTCACTACCCGCCTCAGTTACGGGAATACCGATGTGGCGAGCAATTGGACTCTCCTGGCGCCCGATGGCTCCGTGGCCTGGACCAGCCCTGCGCCGGCAGCCACCGTCAACCCCGTTTTTTCAAATGGCCCGGGGCGCTACCGGCTGTTTGCCGTGCCCAACACCCCCGCCCTCAGCTGTAGCGCCCAGTCTGAATGGGCCGTGCGCGTACCCGATCAGCCCGCTGCGGCGGCGGCCATTTCCGGCGCAACGCTGATTTGTCCGGGCGAAACATTTACCTACGAAGCCACCGGTTTGCCCGCCAACGCCAGTGTCCGTTGGGAAATTCAAAATGGTCCGGCGGCGCCCATCACCACTTCCGGCAACCCCATCAACGTGACCTGGAACGCCAGCGGCCCCTACCAGCTCCGGGTGGTGCAAATTTCGGCCGACGGCTTGGGCTGCGCGTCCGACCCCTTGCTGCTCAACCTGCAAGTGTTGGGCAACCCGGTCATTAGTGGTCCGGTGAATTTTTGCGCCAACAGCAAGGCCAGTTACCAGGGTCCACTGGTACCCGGCCTCGACTACCAGTGGACCCTGCAACCCGCCGACGCGGGCACAATTATTTCCGGCCAGGGCAGCAACCAGGTCGAAGTGTTCTGGCAAACGCCCGGCAACCACCAACTGCGCCTCGACCTTTGCGGTAAAACAACCACACGAGCCGTGACCGTCAATGGCTTGCCCGCGCCGGTGGTCAATCACCCGGCCAAACTCTGTCCGGGCGCAACGGCTACCGTGCAGACTGCTGCGCCATTCGCCAGTTACAGCTGGGCCATCGCGAGCGGCGGAAGTTTGGGCACGGCGGCCACCGTAACGCTCGGGCCGGGAAGTTACGCCCTCACCGCAACCAACGCGGCGGGCTGTTCGGCCCAAACGGCATTTTCGATTGCCGAAGATGTGGCACCGCAGCTGACCGTTTCCACAGCCAACCCGACTGCTTTTTGCGCCAATTCTCAAAACGTGACCATGTACGCCTTGGTCAGCGGCGGCGCCAGCTACAGCTACGAGTGGTTTCGCGACGGGGCGCCGCTCGGCGTGAACGCCGCCGTATACACCACCAACCAATACGGCGCGTATACCGTGCAGGCCACGAACGCCGCCGGCTGCACCACCACTGCCGGACCGGTGAACATCATAGAAGACTGCACGGGCGGCGGCGGGGGCGGCCTGCCCTGCATGCCCGCCCTGCCTTGCCCGCCGGGCAGCGTCAACCTGCAAATCGACCCTTCGGCGCGCTGCGACTCCATGCACTTTGCCCTGTCGGGCCCCAACTTTCTGACCGGTTCGGGCAGCTGGGCCATCGTACAGTCGGGCGCTGCATCGGTTGGCACGGCGCTGGGCGACGAATTGGGCTTCGTTTTTCCGGAGGCCGGCTACTATGTCGTGGTCGCCTATGCTTTGTTAACCGACAGTTCCCTCTGCCGGATCATCGACTCGGTGACGGTGGAAGCCATCGCGCAATTTACCCTGCAACCGGATTGCCCCGGCGCGACCACAGAATTGGAGGAAAGCAGCGCCTTTTTACCCGGCAGCGGTATTGCCAACTGGCTTTGGGATTTCGGCGATCCTGGCTCGGGCGCCAACAATACCGGCTCGGGGCAAACGCCCGGGCACGTGTACGCCGCGGGCGGAAATTACCCGGTGACGCTTACCATCACAGCGAACAGCGGCTGTACGGCTGCGCGTTCGAAACCGGCAGTAGTGCCGTCAACCGTGCCGCCGGCCATCACTCCGCCCATGGGTACCTGCGCGGGCAACAGCCTGATATTCACCTCGACGGGCACAGGCCTGCTGTGGAATTTTGGCAACCCGGCCTCCGGAGCGCTCAACCAGGCGAACGGCACGCCGGTGTACCACCAGTTTGCGCCGGGGACGTACACCGTGACGGCCACTTCGACCGACCAGTACGGCTGCACCGCCACGGCTACCCTTACCGTCAATGTCGTCTCCAACACCCTGGGCGGCGCCATCAGCCCAGGCAACCCGGCGCCCCTTTGCGAAGGCGGCAGTCTGGTGTTGCAGGCTCCGGCTGGCGGTCAGACTTATCTGTGGTCAGACGGCAGTACGGCCAATTCCCTGACGGTGGCGAAAGAGGGCGTTTACGCTGTCACCCTCACCGACTCCAACGGCTGCAGCTACGCGCCCCCGCCGACTACGGTGGATATCCTACCCGATCCCGACGCCCTGATCAAAGCCTTGCTGACCAATGCTTTGGGCCAGGTGATCGGAGTGGAATACCCAACGCATTCGGTGTGCTACGGCGAAGACGTGCGGCTGTTCGTGGCCGGTCAAACGGGTTATACCTACACCTGGTCGACCGGCGCGACCAGCATTCAGATCGACTTTACCAAAGACCGGTTTAACCTGCTGCCCGTGGGCACGCACGTGTACACCGTTACGGTGACCGATGTGACCACCGGTTGTACCTCAGTCACGACACCGTTCGTGGTGACGGTACATCCGGTACCTGCCGGTTTTTCTATAGCCAACAACCAGGCGCCGGCCTGCGCAGGGGCCACCAATACCTTGAGCTACACCGGCCCCGACCCCGGCAACTGGAATTTTTTCTGGAACACCGGCGACACCGCGCGGCCACTGATTGCCAGCCAGCCGGGCCATTACCGGCTCCGGGTGGTTAATGAATTCGGCTGCGAGGCGCTGAGCAATGCGTTGACGATCCTGCCCGGGCCCAACGTGCGCGCGCTGCCAGCGGGTTGCCACACCCGTTGCAAACCCGATACGCTTTGTTTGCCTCCGCTGCCCGATGTGGTCGGCTGGCAGTGGTATTTTAATGGAAACCCGGTACCCGGAGCAACCAGCGCCAATTTCGTGGCCCAGCAAAGCGGCACCTACCACGCGGTGCTCACCGATGGGTGGGGCTGCACCAGCCAGAGTGGCCCTTTGTCGCTCAACTTGCTCGACGGCTATGGCAATATCCTGGGACAAGTATGGTCGGATGTCAATCAAAACGGCCTGATCGACGCGGGCGATACCCTGGTCAGCGGCATTGCCGTCAACCTGCTCGACAACGGTGTTACGGTTGCTGCGCAAAGCTCGGGCGCCGCCGGCGCCTTTGCTTTTGCCAATATCCTTTCAAAAAACTATGCAGTGGCGATCAACGCCAACCTGCTCCCGCCTGGCTGGCAAATTGTCATCGGCCAAAGCCCGGCCAGCCTCAGCGGCTGCGACGCCGAAACCCAGGTCGGCTTGCTCCTGAATCCTGCCTGCCTGAACGTGCTGAGTTCCACGCTCAACCTGAGCGCCTGCCCGGGAGCTTCGGCCGACTACAACGGCACGGCCATCCCGGCCGGCAGCAGTCAAACCTTCCAACTGATCAGTGCAAACGGTTGCGACTCGCTGGTGACAGTGAATGTAGCGGCGCAGCCCACGAGCACTGGCGTCCTTGATGTGAGCGCCTGCATCGGCACGGATTTCGATTACAACGGCACGGCTATCCCCGCCGGCAGTTCTATGAATTTTGTATTGCAAAACTATCTGGGCTGCGATTCGGTGGTGACCGTAAACGTGGCGGCATTGCCCACGAGCACAGGCACCCTCAACGTGAGCGCTTGCCCAGGCACGGATTACGATTTTAACGGAACGCTCATCCCCGCCGGCAGTTCCATGAATTTTGTTTTGCAAAACTATCTGGGCTGCGATTCGGTGCTGACCGTCAACGTGGCGGCATTGCCCACGAGCACAGGCACCCTCAACGTGAGCGCTTGCCCCGGCACGGATTACGATTTTAACGGAACGCTCATCCCCGCCGGCAGTTCCATGAATT
>CAZVZH010000249.1:0-6173 GCA_964630705.1 uncultured Saprospiraceae bacterium
GGCGCTCGCCAAGGCCATGGATTCAAAAACATTGGGCTTCCCGACGCTTGCCAAGCCCAATGTTTCAAAAACTTTGGCCTGCCGATCGCTAGCCAAGCCCATGGTTTGGAAATGGTAACTATTTGGGTAGGGCAGCGCGCCGGAATATAATGTTCCGGTGCGCTGCACCTCCACCGGTCCTGCCAAATTTAATGCTACAGATATCCCGCCGCTCTGCGGCTACCTAAATAGTTACTGGAAAAGTTTATTGACAATCCGGAAATTGTGCAGTGGCCTCAGGTAGCGGTCCGCTGGACCGCTAGCCGATACCAACTTGTATCTGCTCTACCAAGATAACGGCCCCAAAGGGCCGAAAATCATACCCCATACCGGCCCAGGTTTAGCTGTTTCGAACGAAATAAACCTGATGACAAACGTGCCGAAAATCAAACCTCGTAACGGCCCAGAGGGCCGGCATCTTGGTAGAAGCATCATGTCAGGATGAGATACGGCGGTCCAGCGGACCGCTACCCGAGGCGACTGTACAATATCCGTATGGACTGGTAATGGTTTTGGCCCTTGTGGGCGTCCTCGCCACAACTGTAAGGAATGTAGGTTTTGGGGTATTATTTCATCCTGTTGAAGTTCAATTAGAGCTGATTTTTATCCTTTGAAACAAGGGTGGCATTGGGCAAAGAGGTAAATCTCAACATTCCGTACAGTTGTGGCGAGGACGCCAACAAGGGCAAAATTAGTCATGCGAATCAGGGACTAAAATTGCTCTGTGAGCAGGATTTGGTAAAACTTTGCCCATGACAAGCCTCAAGGTTAGATTGCGCTAGTTTTGCCCCTGATTCGCATGACCCATGTTACTGTTTATTGGTTACTAGTTGGTCCACCCTTTTGGATGGTGAACAAACCAGCAACCAGTAACCCTCTAACCAGTAACCTTCTAACCAGTAACCTTTTTTGTAGTTTTGCCGGCTCAAAATCAAATAGCATCATGAATCATTCGAAAAAGAATCCCTTACCAATCGGTGTAGCCCTCGCCGTCGCGCTATCGTTTTGGTGCGCCTGTCAATCAGATACCCCAGCCAGTGCCAGCCAGGGCGCGGACAGTGCTACGACGGAGCAGGCTGCACAGCCCGCTGCTACACTTCCGGCCGATCCGGCCAAAATGTATGCCGATGCGCGCGCGCGCATTCAGGAGTTGGATCAAAAGTTTGCGCAATTCGCCGGTCAATTGAAAGCTTTGCAGCGGCAAATCGACGCAGTTCCGACGGCGGCTAAAAAAGCGGCGGTTGATTATCCGGAACTGACGGCACAAATGGAAGGCTATTCGGAAAAGGGCGCCTACTACCAGGATATACTGCAACAGGCGGCCCAAACCTTGAAAGCCACCGGCGCTCCGGGCGGCGAAGGCTCGCCGGATGCTGAGGGCGATTGGTACCGGCAGCTACAGGAAGCGGCAGAAGGCTGGGAAGGTTTTCAGTCCGCCATTCCAAGCTTGGAAAAAGCGGTAGAGCGGCTAAAAACCGGAGGGGGGAAGCCTGTTCGGCTGTTTGAATAGTTCTGAAAATGGTGGTTAACGGGCGGCTCCTTATCGGGGCCGCGAACTGGGTCAACGACCGAAATAATGAACGTCATCGCGTTAAATTTTAACACGACCTTAAAAAAAAGAAAACGCTAATAAAATTTTGACCTATTTTAGCTGTATTAAAAACTGGAGCAATTTTTGTCCGATTTTTAATGCCGTTTAATCCAGTTTTAATTTAATCCGTTCAAATTCTAATCTCGTGAAAAGGAGAACCGCATATCGTATTTCCCTATAAGGGCGTATAAATAGTGATCGCAGGCGATTGCCTGCGGCCACTATTTTTTTTTATTGCTACTAATCCTAAAGGTTTTGCTTCAGTGCTCTGATTTTTAGGCAGTTATAAACTTTTTAACTTATCACCAAACTTAATTTCAACATGAAGAAAGCGATGGCAAAACACCTGCTTCGGTTGTCCGCTGCTGTGTTCATCCTGTTTGGCGCCATGCTGGTAACCTCTACCCGGGCTGATGCGCAAGGGTTGGACGTGACGATCGGTCAAGGCCAAAACCTGAATTGGGTGTCTTCCGCAGAGGCCATGAGCCTGCTCGACGCCCAATTGATTTCGATGGGCAACGATTTGAAAAATTTTACGCCCGGTACGGCTCCGTACAACAATTTGCTGAACTACATCACCTACTACAAACTGATTTACACCGGTATTGAAGATGGCACTACGGTTCAGCAGTCGGCTACCACCAACATTTCAGTCGTTCGGACGTACAATTCGAACAAAGAAGGACAAGCCCTGAGCGACGCCACCCTGCTTCAGTTGTGGAACAGTGCTACCGGCTTGCTCACGTTTTAATTTCTTGACGTTCATTTCAATCTAATCTGAAAAAGTTAAAATCTTATCTCATGAAAAGGAGAAATACATGTTTCTGGTGTTTGCCTTTGCTGGGTTTGCTGCTGACCGTGTCTATGGCCAATGCGCAAACCTTTAACGGCAACATCGTAAATACGGCGGGTAACTCGCTGATCCCCTCCACCGGTACGGGCGGTTGCACCGTTGCTCCGCAAACGACCGGCGGCACGATATTTCAAAGCACCATTGCCGGTATTGCCGGTAACGCCCAGTTGTTGAGCGTTACCCTCAACCTCACCCACACCTTCGACTCTGACCTGGATATCTACCTGTTGGCGCCGAACGGCCAAATCCTCGAACTATCGACGGATAACGGTGGCGCCGGCGACAACTATACCAACACGGTATTTTGCGATAATGCCGCTACTTCGATCACCGCTGGAGCGGCTCCTTTTACCGGTGTTTTCCGTCCGGAAGGTACGCTTACCGCTTCTGCTTGCGGCACTACGATCACGCCGACCGTCACTACGCTGGCCGGTTTCACGGCAGGCCAAAACGGCATCTGGCAATTGGTAATTAAGGACGACGTAGGCGCTGACACGGGTGTCATGCTGGGCTGGTCGCTGGCTTTTGGCGACGCCAGCTGTACGCTTGCCGGCGTCAACCTGCCCCCTTTGACGATCGCCGGCAATAACCCTGCTATCTGCGGCGCTACGAACGTTTCCCTGACGGCGCCCGCGTTGACCTGCCAGGCCACCATCGTAGTCACCATCGACGGCACGTTCTTTGCCAATGTGAATCCGGGCCAGACCTTTGTGGTACCGAGCCTGCTTTCCGGCCTCCATACGGTGACGTACTCGATTCCGCCTTGCGGCGGCAGCACCAGCCAGTCGATCACCATCACCGACGGCGTGCCGCCAACGATCACTTGCCCCAACAGCGTGACGCTGAACCTGGCGCCGGGTGAGTGTTCTACCTTTTTTAGCTACACTGTTGGCCTGACGGACAACTGTCCGTTCTTTATCGCCGGCCCGGAAGTACAATTCCCGGCTACGCTCTTTGCGCACGGTGGCGGCGCTCTCACAGTCGCCGGTAACAATCTGCCAGGCGGTTTCTGGTTCAACCTGCGCAATGATCAAGCCGATCCGATTCAAATTACCGGCTATAAGATTCGCTTTGGCACGTCCACATTCGGCGTAGTGCCTTCTCCGCAACCGGTAAATACGTATTACACTACAACTGCGAACACTTATGTGGGTAATGAAGCCAATGCAGGCGCTTGGACAACCTCCGGCACCGGCATCAGTGTGGTTGTGGCCGGTCCGAACTCCGAGTTTTCTCAAGTTACGCTGCCCGCGCCATTTACCCTGCAACCCGGCCAGCAAAAGGGTATCTACATTCATGGCGTAAATGCTTCGGTCGTGTACAACAGCGCCGGTAACTCGAGCGCTACGCCGATTACGATTGGCGGCCTGACCTTGACGCCCGGCCGTGCTGGTCAAAACCTGTTCAGCTTGACGACGAGCTTCACGCCCCGCACGCCGAACGTGGTGATCCAATACGGTATCGTTGCCAATCCGGTGCCGACCCAGACTTCCGGCTTGCCTTCCGGCGCCGAATTCCCGATCGGCACGACGACCAACTGCTTTGTAGGTACTGATGCCGCCGGCAACACGGCTACCTGCTGCTTCAACGTAACCGTGAACGAATACCCGAACCCGATCAAGTCGCTGGTTTGCAACGACCTGGTACAGGTTTCCGTAGATGAAAATTGCACCGCTGTCATCGGCGCCGACCAGGTACTGGAAGGCGGCCCGTATGGTTGCTATGACGACTATATTGTTGAACTGGACAAAACGCTTCCTTTCGGCAATGGTCCCTGGGTTCCGGCCGTGGTAGGCCCGTCGGATATCGGCAAAACCTATCAGGTGCGCGTCACCGATCCGGATACCGGCAACAAGTGCTGGGGCAACCTGCTGGTGGAAGACAAACTTCCTCCGGTACTGGATTGCCCGGGTTACAGCATCGTTTGTAATGCCGACCCGACCCCAGGCCCGAGCGGTACTACGCTGAGCCCGCCGGTACAACTGGCTACCATCACTACTGGCGGCAACGCCAACAGCGTTGGCGGTATGGTTTGGTTCGATATCAACAATATCTCGGGCCAAAATGTCCTGATTACCGCTTTCGGTATGAATATTTCCGCCGCGACTCTGGTAAATGTATACACCAAAGCAGGCACGCACGTTGGTTTTGAAACGAACCAAGCTGCCTGGACGCTCGCCGGCCAAGCCAATGCCAACACGGGCCCGTTCTCCGGCCCATTCCCCGGTAACGGCACGATTACGCCAGCTCCATTGACGACGGGTGTAATTACCCTTCCTCCCGGCATCACCGGTATCGCTTTGCATACCCTGACCGCACAGTCGAACTACACGAATGGCAACGGCGCCAACCAAACCTATACCAACGGTACCATTACCCTGAACCTTGGCGCTACGGCCAACACCCCTTGGGGCGCTCCGTTTACGCCGCGTGTGTTCAACGGTTATGTGGAATATCAAACCCTGATGGCAACGGCCAGCTTCCCGAATGAACTGGAGTACAATGTAAATGTATTCCCGATCGGCGGCGGCTGCTACAATGTAACTGCCGGAACGGGCATTCCGGTGCTGGAACCCTGCTCGCAAGCTGAACTGTGCTACATCGACACGGAAGTCGCCCAAAACTGCGCTTCTGGCCTGACGAAAATCATCAACCGCAAATGGACGGCCACCGACGCCAGCGGCAACAGCGCTACCTGCATCCAGGAAATCCGCGTCATTCGCCCGAACATGAACAGCGTTACCCTGCCGCCCAGCTACGACGACATCGACGAACCCGCCCTTTCCTGCGGCGGAGCGTATCCGTCGCCGGAATACCTGGAAGGCATCGGCCTGCAAGGCTATCCGTATGTGTTTGGCAGCCCGGATGGTTGCAGCATCGGCTGGACCTATGAAGACGGCGTGGTAAAAGTTTGCGACGGCACCTATAAAGTAGTCCGCGAATGGAAAATCATCGACTGGTGCGTAGGCGGAACCAAGATTCACAATCAGGTGATCAAAGTGCTCGATGAAGAAGCGCCGACCTTCACCTGCCCGACCAACATCACGGTGAGCACAGATCCGTTCCAGTGCTGCTCCACCGTTGACCTGCCCGATCTTATTGCCACCGACAACTGCTCGAGCATCAGCAGCGTCAGCGCGATGGTGACCACCTTCGACCCGCAAACCGGCCAACAAACCGGTATGTACACCGTGGGTGGAGGTTTGAGCGACTTCCCCGGCAACAACTACTGGGACCGCGATACCATGGTAACCGTAGGCTCCACGCCTTGCTTGCCCATCGGCAACCACTCGGTGGTGTATTCCATCACCGACAACTGCGGTAACACCCGCACCTGCTCGTTCCGCGTAATTGTTCGCGACTACACGCCGCCGGTGGCTGCTTGCGACGAGTACACGGTGGTGGGTATCGGCGTCGATGATCCTTTTGACTGCTACGGCCCCGCCGGCCCGAACGACTTGCCTCCGGCACTCGGCGGCTGCGAATTTGCCGGCGTTACCTGGGTGAAAGCCACGACCTTTGACGACGGTTCGTACGACAACTGTAATGGCGTTAAATTCACCGTTCGCCGTATGGCGCCGTACAGCGATTGCGTCCTCGCGTTGAACCCGATTAATGGCCAGCCGAGCTGCTCTGATCCGTTCCCGGATTTCCCGAGCGAATTCGAGCGCGCCATCAGCGAATACGATT
>CAZVZH010000250.1:0-2344 GCA_964630705.1 uncultured Saprospiraceae bacterium
CCGTGACCGGCGCCAAAATCGCCCAGCAAAGCGCCACCACCGGACAGGTACTCAAATGGAACGGCTCGACCTGGGCCCCAGCCAACGACGGCTTCACCGGCTCCATGAGCGGCGATGTCAACGGACCGATCAGTAGCAATGAAGTAACGGCCCTGCGCGGCCGCCCGCTCGGCGGTATGCCCCCGGGCAATGGCAATGCCGGGTACGCCTATGTGTACGACGGCGACAGTTGGGAGTTGAGCACACCTGGCGGCGACCTCCAGGGCACCTTCAACGCTGTGGAAGTGCGCGCTTTGCGCGGCCGGCCCCTCGGTGGTATGCCTCCGGGTAACGGCAATGCCGGCTATGCTTATGTGTACGATGGAGATAGCTGGGAACTTAGTACGCCCGGCGGCGATATTCAGGGAACATTTACCAATACAACCGTGGCAAAGATCCAAAACCTGGCCGTCGATTTTACCAGCGGTATTGGCGACGGCATGGTACTCACCTGCGTAAACGGTGGAAATGGGCTTCAGTTTGAATGCCGGACACCCAGCAGTTTTTCCTTGCCATATTCCAGCTCCGTGAATGTAAACAGCACCATGTTTTCCATCACCAACTCCAACAGCACCCCACAACGGGGCATGCAGGTCGACCACGCCGGCCGCTACGGCGTGCACGGCATCAGCCGGCAAGGCCAGGCGAATTTCAACACCACAGCGCTGGACAATCCAACATTCACTTTTCCAGCTGCCTTGTTCGGCGAGCACCTGAACAGTTCGCAGGCAGGTGTCGGCGTGCTGGGTAAAGCCGTATCGTCGAGCGACCCGAACGAAGGAATTGGCGGGCTGTTTTTAGGAAAATCGGCGGGCATACTGGCCGTGGGTTACGCCGGTGGCCAAGGTGCTGTGTTCGGTTACGGCTCCGGCGCTCGCGCGGGTTATTTTATTGGAAATGTGGACGTCACCGGAACGTTAGCCGCCGGAACCAAACTCTTCAAAATCGATCACCCGCTCGACCCCTCCAACAAATACCTCTATCACTCTTGTGTGGAAAGCCCGGATATGAAAAACATATACGACGGCGTCGTCACCACCGATGCGCAGGGCTTTGCCACGGTGGAACTGCCGGCATATTTCGAAGCGCTCAACAAAGACTACCGCTACCAATTGACCGTGATCGGCGCTTTCGCTCAGGCCATAGTGGCGAAAAAAATTCAGGACAACCGCTTCGTGATCCAAACCAGCCAGCCCGGCATAGAAGTGAGCTGGCAGGTCACGGGTATCCGCCACGACGCCTTTGCCCGTAGCAACCCGGTAGTGCCGGAAGTTGAAAAGGCTCCGGAAGAAAAAGGACGTTACCTGTTCCCGGAAGCGTACGGCCTGCCGGCTGATTTACGTATCGGCAACTTGCCAAAGGGCTTCTGATTTTTTGGGAGCCTGGTCAAAAAAGTGTGCCACACCCAAGGCCCGAATCGAGGTGTGGTACACTTTTCTGAACAGTCTCTTTTTTTACGTTACATTCGCTGCTAAAGCCCGCCGTTAAACATGTCGCTCACCGACCGCCAGTGGAAAAACTTAGCCCGCGACCTGCAACAGCAGCGTTGCATCCTCTTTTTGGGTAGCCGACTTGTGGCGGCGCCTGGCTCGGAGGCGCCCATGAATGAACGGCTGGCAGCCCACCTGGCGGGTATCCTCGACCAGGAAGGCGTTTCTTACGAAAAAAGCGCGGCGCAACGCCTGCACTACATCGCTCAGCGTTTTTTGGCCATCCCCAAAATTCGCCGCATCGATCTGGAAGACGAGGTGCTGGAATTTTACCGCCAGCATCCGCCAGCCATGCCCGAACTGTACCGCCAACTGGCTGCCCTGCCGCTGACCTTGGTGGTTAATACCGCGCCCGACGACCTCATGCTGCGGGCCTTGCTCCAAACCGGAAAAACCGGGGCCACAAGCCTGCACTACAACCTCCACCGCGAGCGCGACGCAGTCGTGCTCCAGGAGTTTTCACCCGAGCAACCGCTGGTATACAACCTTTGGGGCGCCCTGAGCGACCCGGAGTCGCTGGTGCTCAGCCAGGAAGACCGCGTGGAGTTTATCAAAAATGTAGTGAAGGGTAACCCTGCCATTCCCAACCGGGTAATGAGCGTTTTCGACGAGCGCAAAACGTACCTGTTCCTCGGTTTTAACCTGGAAAACTGGGATATCCGCCTGTTGCTCGACTGTTTCAAACTCAGCCGCGAAAACACCACGCTCTCGCCCCAGCTCGACAACTACCCGCTGCGGCCCGAAACCCAAAGTTTTTACGAAGACCGCTACCGCTTTGTGTTTGTGGAGCAGGAAATCAGCAGCTTTGTTGCCGG
>CAZVZH010000250.1:2444-6147 GCA_964630705.1 uncultured Saprospiraceae bacterium
AAGACCGCTACCGCTTTGTGTTTGTGGAGCAGGAAATCAGCAGCTTTGTTGCCGGACTGAATCAGCATTTTGTCGAACAAACGCCGGCCGAAACGCCCGCCCCCGCGGGTGGTCCGCGCCGATTGGTCGTTCTCCATCACGGCAATGCCGCCGACATCGACTGCCTCCAGCAACTTCGCGCCCAGTTGAACCCCTGGATTCAGGAAGGCCGCCTCGAACTCTGGCACCCCGGCTCGGCCCTCCACGGCGATGTGCTGGCCCAAATGCTCGAGCAGATCGGCCGCGCCGATGCCGTGCTGCCGATCCTCAGTGCCGATTTCCTGGCCGACCCCGACCAGGCGCCATTGCTCGAAGCGGCACTCCGCCAACACCGCGAACGCGGGCTGCGCCTGGTGCCCCTGCTCTACCGCGCCTGCACCTGGGAAGAAACCGATCTGGGCGACTTCGCGCCGCTTCCCGAACGCGACAAACCCCTGCGCAACTGGCCCGATGCCGACTCGGCTTTCACCCTGGTGGCCGAACGCCTGAAACTGATGCTGAACTATGGATAGCCCGCTGTACAGTACCCGCTACCCCGGCATCCGCGCGTTCGAACGCACGGAAACCGGCCAGTTTTTTGGGCGCCAGCGCGAGACGGCCGAGTTGTTCAGTATGGTAAAAGTGAAACCGCTGACGGTGCTGTTTGCCAAATCGGGGATCGGAAAAACCTCGCTGATCAACGCCGGGCTCACGCCTTTGCTGGAGCAAAACGGCTACTTTTTGATCAAAATCCGCTTGCAGGATACGGCGCTTGCCCCCGTCGATACGGTCAAAAAAGTGCTCGAGCCCTGGCTCGACCGCGACCGCCTGCACCGCTTCGGCCAGGCGCCGTTTTCCCTTTGGGAATTCCTCCGCGCCTGCCGGCTCGAAAATGCGGAAGGCCGCCAACAGGTACCAGTGCTGGTGTTCGACCAGTTTGAAGAATTGTTCAACCACCCCCGCGAAAGCCAGCAGGCACTCACGCTGGCTTTGGCCGACCTGGTCAATGAGCGCTTGCCGGATGCAGTGCAAACGCGTTTTCGCAGTTTTCCCCGGCAGGAGCGCAGCGAAGAGTTGCTCGACTGGTTTAGTCCGCAAAAAATTCGCGTATTGTTCGCCATTCGCGCCGACCGCATGGGCGAACTCGACCGGCTGAAACAGCACATCCCCACGGTGTTGCACGACCGGTTTTACCTCAAACCGCTCGACCACGAGGAGGCCCGCGAGGCCATTGTACAGCCGGCCGCTTTGCCCGGAGCGGGATTTTCCGTGCCGCCGTTTCAATACAGCGAAGCAGCGCTGTCGACGATGCTGCGGGGCCTGGAAAACGACAGCGGTGAAGTGGAATCTTTTCAGCTGCAGATTCTTTGCCAGCAAATTGAAAAAATTGCGGCCGCCCACCGGCTTCAACAGGTTCAACCGGCCGATTTTGGCGGAGCGGATGGCATCAATGATATCCTGAACGACTACTACGAGCGCGAGATCGGCAAGTTGCCCGAGGCCGAACAGGGGCTGGCACGTCGGTTTATCGAAGAAGGTTTGATCGTCAATGGCCGGCGGGTGGGGTTGCCGGAAGGCGCCGAGCAAACGCAGTTTGAGGTCGGCGAAAACCTGCTGAGTCGTTTGCTCGACAGCCGTCTGATCCGAACGGAGATCATCCATTTGGGCAAAATATACGAGCTGAGCCATGACACCCTGGTCGAACCCGTGCTGCGTTCTTACGAACAGCGGCGCCTCGCCGAGGAGCGCGAAACCGCTGCCCGCGCCCTGCAAGCCGAACGCGACCGCCTGAACGAACTCGCGCAAAAACGCCGCCGCGCCCGGCTATTTGCCATTGCCGGATTTACCCTGGCGGGCCTGGCCCTGCTCGGCGGCTTTTTTTCCTGGCAAAACTACCGCAAGGCCGAAGCGGCCCGGCAGAGTGCCAACGTATCGGCTTTGGCCGCCAAAGCCTGGGAGGTGTACCGCGACGACCACACCCTGGCCTTCCGTTTGGCCGAAGCAGCCCTGCGGCTCGACAGTACCAACGCGGATGCCCGCCAAACCCTGCGCGGTATTGCCAACACCCCCACCACGACATTTTACCAGCATGTTTTTACCGGGCACGCCTTCGAGGTGCAAGCACTTGCCTTTTCGCCCGATGGCCAAGTGGTTGCCAGCGGTAGTTTCGACAAAAGCCTGGCCTTTTGGCAGCGCGACGGCAGCCTGCTCAGCCGCCTGGAACCTGCCGATGTTCCCACCGATTCTGCCGGTTTTACGGCCACAGTGCGTTCGATCGAATTTGAGCCGGGCGGACAGGCCGTTTGGGCGGCCGGGCAAGACGGCTGGGTAAAGAAAATAGACCTCCAGGGGCGGGTTTTGAAGGGTTTTGCCGCCCACCAAGCCGCCGTTTGGGATATGGCGCTGGCGCCCGACGGCCGTTGGCTGGTCACTGCTTCCAGCGATAGCACGGCCACAGTTTGGAGTGCTGACGGCATCCGATTGCACCAGTTGCGCGGGCACCTCAACGCCGTGCGAACAACAGCTATCTCGCCCGATGGCAGCTGGATCGCCACTGGCAGTACCGACGGCACGGTGCGGCTCTGGAGTGCAGCCGGCCAACTCCGGCAGGTATTCGAGCTAAGTGGGGCTGCAGCCAATGCTTCGGCTTTTTCACCGGATAGCCGCCATCTCCTGTTGGGCTGCGGCGACAATACCGCCAAACTATTTAGCCTCGACGGCCGGTTGGAAGCCATTTATGGCGGCCATACCTCTGAAATCACCGAGGTGGCTTTTTCGCCCGATGGTAAACAAGTGCTTACCGCCTCCAACGACCATACCGCCAAACTCTGGCAACGCTCCGGCGAAGAAGTGTTGCGGCTGGTAGGCCACACCGAGCGCGTGGGCGCCCTGGCGATTTCAGCTGACGGCAATTGGGTAGCCACCGGCTCGTTTGACTTTACGGCCAAAATCTGGAACCTGCCGTTCAACCTCAACAACAAAGCCGCCCGGCACAAGGAACCCGTGACGAAAGTGGCAGCGTCGCCCGACGGCCGGTTCGTACTTTCCGGCAGCGAAGACAAGACAGCCAAGCTCTGGAGCCTGGATGGCCAACTCCTGCACGAGCTGCGCGGCCAACGCAAAGGCGTCGAACAGGTAAATTTCAATGCCTTGGGCAACCGCTTTTTTTCCGCCTCCTTCGACGGGACGGTGTGCATTTGGGATACTGCCGGGCTGCTCCATCAGCGTTTCGACCAGTTTCCCAAACCCGTGCTTGCCGCCGATTTTTCTCCTGTAGAAAAAGAGGTGCTTTGCGCTGCTTCCGGCCCTGAATTATTCCTGATCGATACCATCGGACACACCCTGCACCGCTGGAAAGCTCATTCCGGCACGATCAAACGTGTCGAATTTTCACCCGACGGCCAGCGGCTACTCAGCGCGGGCCAGGATGGGTGGGTAAAAATCTGGTCGCGCGAAGGCAGCCTGCTCGACAGTTTGCTGCTCGACCTTCCTCTGTGGTGGGCCAGCTTTTCGCCCGATGGCCAGTACGTAGTTACTTCGGCCATGGAGCGTCCGGTGCGGGAGTGGAAACTTCCGTTCAGCACGCCCCGGCAGTATGTGGGCCACTTGGATGTCAGTTATTTTGTCGGCTATTCGCCCGACGGCCGTTTTCTGGTAAGTTGCAACTGGGACAAAACCGCGCGCA
>CAZVZH010000251.1:0-6130 GCA_964630705.1 uncultured Saprospiraceae bacterium
AAAAAGGTCTGGGAACGCCGAAAAAAGGTCTTCTTTTTCGAAAAAAAGGTCTGGGAACGCCGAAAAAAGGATTTCTTTTTCGGAAAAAAGGTCTGGGAACGCCGAAAAAAGGTCTTCTTTTTCGAAAGAAAGGTCTGGGAACACTGAAAAAAGGTTTTCTTTTTGGAAAAAAAGGTCTGAGTTGAGGAAAAAAAAGGAAATATACCCGGCCAAAAGTGGGGGATAATTCAGGGTTAGACTCCCGACATGCTTGCTTCGGGACCGACCTTTTGCATTTTGAATTTCACCCTTGATGTAAGCGGTTTCCAGCCGCAGGAAGACTCTTTTTTTTAGACAAGATTTACAGGATTTGCAGGATTTAGAAGCCGTTCCGGCTTCTAAATCCTGCAAATTTTTGTAATCCTGTCATAATTCTCTTGGTCGGCCACCACTTGGAGTCCGTTTTTTCAAAATCTGGTCAGACACGATTTCGGGTTTAAAAAAGGCTAAAGTCGAACTAAGAGCCTATCCGAATTTTCGAGCCGCTTTACCGCCATGCCAAAAATGCCCCCGCTTTCCGGTACGGACAGCATGGTTGAAAATTAAGCAGACCGTATTATTTTGCCCGAAAATCTGTTTTCACACGCCGACCGCTGTTATGAACAAACGATTATTCCCGCTCTGTTTTTTACTCGCACTACACCTTTCTGTCGCCGCCCAGTTGCGGCCGTCAGCCATTTTCGGCAGCCACATGGTCTTACAACAAAATACCACCGTACCGATCTGGGGCTGGGCGGCGCGGCGCGCGGAAGTACGCCTGCAATGCTCCTGGCTGCCGGGGCAGGTGCTGCGCGCTCAGGCCGACCGGCAAGGGCGCTGGTCGGTGCCGGTGCCCACCCCTGCAGGCAGCCTGACCCCTCAGCAGATCACCCTCAGCACCCGCTCAGACACCTTGCTCTGGTCGGATGTGCTCATCGGGGAAGTCTGGCTGTGCTCCGGCCAATCGAACATGGAATGGAAAATCTCCCAAAGCAAATACACGCCGGAGCAAACCCGCGCCGCAGCCTTTCCGCATATCCGCCAGGTAAAAATTCCCCACGCTGTCAGCCTGGAACCGCTTGAAATTATCGATGCCGGCCTCTGGGAACCCTGCAACGATTCGACCGTGCAGCGCTTCAGCGGCGTCGGCTATTTTTTCGCCCGCGAACTGGCAGAGCGCTACAATCTTCCGGTCGGCCTCGTCAACAGCAGCTGGGGCGGCTCGCAGGTGGAAAGCTGGATGAGCAGAACCGGCATGGCCCAATCGGAGGCTTTTAGCGCCTATGCAACCAATTTTCCCAAAACCTGGACCGAAGCGGACGCCCGTTCGCTGGCTAAAATTAAAGAATACGTCTTCGGTGTAGCCGACGCCAAGCCCGACTCCACGACCGAGGCCAACTACATCAACCCCAACCTCAACCTCCAAAACTGGAAAACCCTCAGCCCAAACTACGCCTGGGACTGGCAGCAGTTCTGGGCCTTCCGGGGCAGCGGCTGTATGGCTGTCGATTTCCAACTCAGCGCCGCCGACCTCGAAGCCGACGCTACCCTTCGGCTCGGGCGGGCCGACGGCCCCCTCGACCTGATTTTTAACGGGAAAATGATCTGGTCGGGCGACACCCTCGACGGCCAGGAAATCACCCTGCCCGCGCGCACCATCCGCCCCGGCAACAACCGCCTGCTCGTGCGCCAACGCCTTGGCAAACGGACCGACTGGGTGCAAATGGGCTTGCAAGGCCCTGCAAGCGATTTTTGGATCAAAACCGCTACCGGCACCCATTCCCTGGCCGGCAAATGGCAAGCCATGCCCATTTTCAGCGAGCCCCACTATTTCGTGCACTCCAGCAACAACCACGGCACGGCGATTTACAACGCCATGATCCACCCGATCGCCCGCCTGCCCATCAAGGGCGTCATCTGGTATCAGGGCGAAAGCAATGCCGGCCGCGCCTGGCAGTACCGGGAGGCCTTTCCCCTGCTGATCCGGGACTGGCGGCGGCTCTGGGGTTCGGAGTTTCCTTTTCTTTTCGTCCAACTGGCCAACTGGGAAGCCGGTAAGGGGGACGCCAACACTGGCAGCGACTGGGCCGAGTTGCGCGAAGCCCAGGCCCTCACCCTGCAACTGCCCCGCACGGGTATGGCGGTGACCATCGATATCGGCGAATCGAAAGACATCCACCCGAAAAACAAACACGATGTGGGTTTGCGCCTGGCGCACGAGGCGAGGCGCATCGCTTATGGCGAAAACCTCGCTCCCGGCAGTCCGCCGCCGCCTCGGGTGCAATTTTCTGCCGACACGGCCTACGCATACTTCGAACTTCCGGCCCCGGGGCTGATGGTTCGCGATTCGGCAGGAGCGGCGCAGGGCTTCGAACTGGCCGGGGAAGACCGGGTGTTTCACCCCGCGCAAGCGGTGGTCGAAGGGGCCACCATCCGCGCCTGGTCGGCTGCAGTGCCGAAACCGCTTGCCCTGCGCTACGCCTGGGCCGACGATCCCCAAGGCCTGAATGTGTACACCCGCGAGGGCTTTCCACTTGCACCCTTCCGCTCCGACGACTGGCCTTGCAAAACCCGGGATGGGCGCTTTGAATGAGATGGGTGATGGGAGCGGATTTGATGGGAGCGCGGATCACACGGATTGAAGCGTATTCTTGGGAGGATTCGGGAGGGAGTGTTCAAAAAAATGTGTCAAAAAATCAAACCCTCGAATATTTTTCAGACACACCCTAACCGGAGTTTACGGAGGCGGGCAGGGCCGAGCAGACAATTATTCGAAGCGCCGGCGGCAGGCAATGCGCGCGATATCATCGCTTTCGCAAACCACTTTCTGCCCGGAATAAGTCGGTAACATTCATTGGGTTACACGCTTAAACCGTTGTTTTGAATGACGCCCTGGTACCACCAGGCCGAAGCCTTCGGCAGCCGTTTCAAACTCCCGGGTTCCACCGCCACGATCCCAAATTTTTTACTGTAGCCCGAGGCCCACTCGAAGTTGTCGAGCAGCGACCAGATGAAGTAGCCCCGCAGGTCGACGCCGTTTTGGACGGCCTGGTGCATTTCGGCCAGGTAGCCTTGAAAAAAATTGATGCGCCGGTTGTCGCGCAGCTGCCCGTCCAACACCGGATCGTCGTAGGCGCAACCGTTTTCGGTAATGTACAGCGGCGGGTTGCCGTAGCGGGCAGCGATCCATTCGAGCAGTTTGCGGCAGCCCCAGGGTACCACGGCCCACTGCATGTCGGTCAGCGGCCAGGCCGGGTCGACGCTGAGGGCTACATCCTGGTCG
Organism: uncultured Saprospiraceae bacterium; assembly: GCA_964630705.1. GTDB lineage: Bacteria > Bacteroidota > Bacteroidia > Chitinophagales > Saprospiraceae > M3007. The sequence continues at coordinate 3,302 of CAZVZH010000251.1, forward strand.
GCCGAAAGGCCGCCGTTGCCGTACACGTTGGTTTCGAAGGTTTTGCCCGAGGCGTCGGCGGCGAACATGGTGGTGTAGTGGTTGAGGCCGAAAAAATCGGAAGAGCCGAGCAGCAGTTCGCGGTCGGCAAGGGTCAGGCTCGGCAGGCGCTCGCCCAGCCGCCGGCGCATGGATTCGGGGTATTCGCCCCGGTAGATCGGGTCGGCCATCCAGGCCAGGAAAAACTCCAACGCGCGTTCGGCGGCTTGTTGGTCGGCCGGGTTGTTGGTGCGCGGCTCGCGCCAGTCGCAGTTGTTGGTGATGCCAATCTGGCCGCCTTGCTGCGCCTGGTATTTTTCGCGGTAGCGCCGCACGGCTTTTCCGTGGGCCTGGAGCAGGTGGTGGCCGGCCAGGTAGGGCGCCGAGTCGGACACCCGGCCGGGGGCGAACACGCCGAGTCCGTAGCCGAGGATGGCCGTCACCCAGGGTTCGTTGAGCGTGATCCAGTTTTTAACCCGGTCGCCGAAGTGCTGGAAACATACATCGGCGTAGTCGGCAAAGGCATCGGAAATCTCGGGGCCCAGCCAGCCGCCGAGTTCGAACTCCAGCGCGGCGGGCAGGTCCCAGTGGTACAGCGTCACCCAGGGCTCGATGCCCGCTTCGAGCAGGCTGTCGATGAGGCGGTTGTAAAAGGCGATGCCGGCAGGGTTGACCGCTCCGCGCCCCGCCGGCAGGATACGCGGCCAGGCGATGGAAAACCGGTAGGCCTGCAAGCCGATTTGGCGCATCAGTTCGACGTCTTCTTCCAGGCGGTGGTAGTGGTCGCAGGCGATTTGGCCGCTGTCGCCCCGGTGTACTTTACCCGGAATCATGCAGAACACATCCCAGATCGAGGGGCCTTTGCCGTCGGCATTCCAGCCGCCCTCGATTTGGTAAGCGGAGGTAGCGCCGCCCCAGGTGAAATTTTCTGGAAATTGTTTTTTCATTAGTCCTTCGGCAACTGATCGAACCAGGTTTTTTTCAAAATAAACGAACAAACGACCGCCACGGCGAAGCTGAGCAGGAAGGGCACAGTTTGCAGCAACACCAGGTAAATCGGGAAGATTACCAGGGCCGTTTGCCAGACGATGCCGATGAGCACGTTGAACATGTCGCGCCGGAAGTTTTTGTTGGCTTCGAAGGCCGGGTCTTCCGCCACCACCAGCTCGTGGATGGGTTTCCAGAAACCCCAGGGGCGCACGGTTTTGTAAAACGATTTCAGCGTAGCCGTGTCGGTAGGCGGCGTCAAATAGGTGCCGAGCACCGCGCCGAGCACCGACAGGAGCAGCATCAGCGGGAAGGTGTACAGGTCGAGCGTGCCCGGAAAAATAAACCGGAACGAGAGCGCCGGCAGCAAGCCGCCCACCATGCCCCAGAAAAATCCGCTGCCGTTGAAGCGCCACCAGTACCACTTGAGCAGGTTCGAAGCCACATAGGCGCCGTACAAACCCGAAACGATCCATTGCAGGAGGTCGTTGACGTCGCGCGCGAACAAACCCAGGAAAATACTGACTGCCACCATGACGATGCCCGCACTCCAGTTGACGTATTTGATGCGGGTATTGGAAGCCTCGGGGTGGATGAATTTCAGGTAAATGTCGTTGACCAGGTAGGCCTGGGTGGCATTCAGCGTACCCGAAAACGTGGAAATGAACGCCGCCAGCAAGCCAGCCAGGATCAGGCCCAGGAAACCCGCCGGCACAAACTCATTGATGGCCGAGGGTAGCACCTGCTCGAAATCGAGGTTACCACCCACCATCAGGTCGAGCCGGTCGTAAAAAATCAGGCCGAGCACGGCAAAACCGGCGATCATAAAATACCGCACCGGCATCAGGATCAGGCTCACCGAGCCGCTCATCAGGGCGGCTTCGCGGGGCGAGCGGGCCGACAGGATTTTTTGCATGTCGTAGGTCGGCGCCGGGCCGGCCAGCGATACGAGCGCACCTTTGAGCAGCATCATGCTGAAAAAAATGGAAAACAGACTGTACCCGTCGCTCTCAATTTTCCGGTTGACCTCCGGAATGATCCCCGACCAGTCGATATCGAGCCGGCTGCCGAAAAACGGCGTTCCCCAGCCTGCCGGCACAACCAGCTCGTGGCTGGCCACTGCCTGCATCGCCAGCACCCCGATCACCACACCTGAAATGGTCATGAGCAAATACTGGATCACATCGGCCCAAACAATACTCATCATACCACCCAGCAAGGTGTAAAACACTGCAAAAGCCGTGATGCACAAGCCATAAAAATGCGGCACGTAGGCGGCCGGCACCTCAAAGGGCAGGTAAGGCGACACGGTTTCCCAGGGCAGAAAAATTTCCACGAATTTGCCGATGCCGATAAACCCGTATGCCAGATAACCCAGCCCCAGAATAATGGCGAACACCACAATCACCCCGTGCGACAGGCTGGCGCCCCGCCCGCTGAAACGGGTGTTGAGCCATTCCGCGCCCGTCGTCACATTGGAGCGCCGCAACCACATCGACAGAAAAACCATGAGAAAAATCTGGTTGAACACCGGCCAAAGCCAGGGTATCCAGGCGCTTTTCAGGCCATACACGAACAGCAGGGTAACCAGCCACATAGTGCCGGAAATATCGAACATGCCGGAGGCATTCGACAGGCCCAGCAAGTACCAGGGCAGGTTGTTTCCACCGAGCAGGTAGTCTTTTTTGCTGCGTTCCGCCCGCTTTTTGAGCAAAAGGCCGATGACAACCGTAGCGGACAAATAGGCCAGGATGATGGCGATGTCGAGGGAGGAGAGTTTCATACAGTGGGCGTTTCGTTTTGCAGTGCGGGCAAAAGTAACGG
>CAZVZH010000252.1:0-2344 GCA_964630705.1 uncultured Saprospiraceae bacterium
TCGCAGGATTTGCATACAGCCTTGATCTTTTTGGTTCTTTTTGCATCAAGGCAAAGAGAACAAGAAGCATTCATTTTCAGGGCTTTAACCTTCATTTTCAAATAAAAACGAATTCTATGCTTTCCCCTGCAGTTCACGGCGTCGTCACCCGGCCGCCCGGCGGGCAATGCTCGCGCAAAAACCGGGTGAACATGGTAGCCAGATGCCGGGTGGTGCCTTCGCCTTCGCGGATGCTGTGCGATCGGTTCGGATAGGGCATATACTGGAAGTACTTGTTGTATTTGATCAGTTCGTTCAGGAGCAGTTCGGCGTTTTGGTAGTGCACGTTGTCGTCGCCGGTACCATGGATGTAGAGCAGGTTGCCGCGCAGGTTTTTGGCGTGGGTGATGGGCGAGCCGGCGACAAAATCCTCGAGGTTTTCCTGGGGCAGGCCCATGTAGCGTTCCTGATAAATATTGTCGTAGGAAAGTTGGTTGGCCACAGCGGCCACGGCGATACCGGTTTGATAAATTTCCGGGTATTGGAACAGCAGGTTGAGCGTGGTGGAGCCGCCGCCGCTCCAGCCATGCACCGCTACGCGACTGGTATCGATCCAATTCCAGCGTTCAAACATGGCGCGGGCGCCCATGGCCTGGTCGCGGATGTTGACCACGCCGATTTTCCGGTAAATGGCTTTGCGCCAGGCACGGCCTTTGGGCGCCGGCGTGCCCCGGCCGTCGAGCGAGGCATAGATGTAGCCGTCTTTCGCCATGTCGCCCTCGTACAGGCGGTTGCGGGAAATGCCGAAGCGGTCGCGCACCGTAGCGCCGGCCGGCTCGGTGTACACGTAAAACACGATCGGGTACTTTTTCGAGGGGTCGAAATTGTCGGGCTTGACCAGCCAGCCGTCCAGGGTGACCCCGTCGGCGGTGGTCACCTGGAAAAACTCGGTGTTGTTCGTCGCCGGCGGTTCAATCTGGGTGGGAATCGCTGATTTGGGGTCGAGCGGCTGGTGCCCGGGCAGGCTCACCCACTCCGTTTGGGGGCGGGTGTAGTGATTGGAAAACGAGTGGCGGGCATAACGCGCGTCGGGCGAAATGAGGTAGCTGTGCGAGCCGGGTTGACCGGCAGGCGACAGGCGCTCGGGCCGGCTTTGGCCGTCCATGGCGATGCGGTACAGATAGGCCTGCGTGGCGTTGTCGGGCGAAGCCGTGAAGTAGAGGTAGCCGTTGGACTCGTCGATGCGTTCGAGGCTGATGACGTCGAAGTTGCCGGGGGTGAGCAGGGTTTCCGACTGGCCGTCGCGCCCGATGCGGTAGAGGTGCCGCCAGCCGTCTTTTTCACTGCTCCAGAGAAAAGCCTGGCCTTTGGACAGCCAGTCCCAGTAGCCCGCGTCGCCGTCGGCTTTGAGGTCGATCCAGGCTTCGTCGGATTCGGTAAAAATGGTGCGCACCTTGCCCGTGGCGGCGTCGCAGAGCATGAGCTGGCTTTCGTTTTGTTTGCGGTTAAGTTGTTGGACGAGCAGTTCGGAAGCGTTGGCGGCCCATTCCATGCGGGGCAGGTAGGTATTGCGCGGGTCGCCGGGAATGTCCATCCAGCGGGTTTTGCCGGAGGCGATATCCGCCACGCCGATGCGGTAGGGCGAGGGCGGTTCGCCCACTTTGGGGTACTCGACCGGGATAGTGAAGGGGTAGATCGAATCGGTGGTGTTGATCATGAGAAAATCGCGCACCTGTTCGGCGTCGATTTGCCAGTAGGCGATCCGGCGGCTGTCGGGGCTCCAGCGAAAGCCGTCGCGGCAATCGAATTCTTCTTCGTACACCCAGTCGAAGGTGCCGTGGATGAGTTTTCGGCGGCCGCCGGTTTGGGTGAGCGCCTGAATTTTGCCGCTGGCCAGGTCTTCTACGTACAGGTTGTGCTCGCTGACGTAGGCGACTTTTTTGCCGTTGGGTGAAAATTTGGCAAACATGAGCGACGACTCCGGCCGGCCCTTGCCCAGTTGGCGCAGTTGACCGCTATCGAGGTCAAGCACCCAGTAGTCGCCCCGGGTGTCATAGCGCCACACGCGTTTGCTGTTGGTGTACACCAGTACTTTGCGGCCGTCGGCTGAAAAGAAAAAATCGCGCACAGGCAGCGGCGCGGCAGCGCCCGGCGGGGTGAGTTGTGCGGGCTCCACCAGGGTGGCGGTTTCCATGCCGGGCAGGCTCACCTTTTCGATCCGGCTTTTGTTTTCCTGGTAAAAAGCGTGGCCTTCCGGCGCCCATTTTTGGGCAAATGCGGGGAGGCAAACAGCCAGCAAGGCCAGCAACAGAACGGTGCGCAGTGATTTTTTCAAAACAGACAAGGTTGGTGAAGAAATGCAGGC
>CAZVZH010000252.1:2354-6116 GCA_964630705.1 uncultured Saprospiraceae bacterium
TATAGGTTTTGTGCGCAGGGCCAGAGCCGGCCTCTGTATTTTTACCCGCAAATCCTTTCCGCTATGAAAAAAATACTCCGTTTGCTGGCTTTCCTGCTGGCCGGTTCGGCCCTGCTGCCCGCGCAAAAACCGATTAGCCTGGAGGACATCTGGGCCAGTAACATCTTTGAAGTTAAAACCGTCGACGACCTCCAGTTTCTAAACGACGGCTTGCACTACGCCCGCCGCAACGGCAATCGAATCGAACAGTTCGACATTGCCGACGGCGAAAAAACGGCGACGCTTTTCGACCCTTCTGCGCTGATGAATGCGCCCTCGGGCTGGGACGGCGCCTTCGATCGCTACGAATTTAGCCCCGACAACGGTAAAATTTTGCTCGTTGCCGGCGAGGAAAAAATGTACCGCCACAGTACCCGCGCTGCCTTTTTTGTTTTCGACCTGAAAACACAACAACTCCGCCCCATCCACGCCAGCGCCAAACAACGCTACGCTACCTTTTCACCCGATGGCAGCAAGGTGGCTTTCGTACTCGACAACGACCTGTACTACACCGACCTCGCCTCCGGGAAAACCACCCGCCTGACCGCCGACGGCGCCCCCAACGCCATCATCAACGGCGCGCCCGACTGGGTGTACGAGGAGGAATTCGGCCTGAAACGGGCTTTCGAGTGGAGCCCCGACGGCCAGTACCTGGCTTTTCTCCGCTTCGACGAACGGCAGGTGCCGGAGTTTTCGATGGAACTGTACCGCGACAGTTTTTACCCCGAACCGCTGCGCTTCAAATACCCGAAAGTGGGCGAACGCAACGCCTGGGTGACCCCGCAGGTCTGCGACCTGGCTTCGGGTCAGGTGACGCAATTGAAATTTCCGACTTCGGTGGGCAACGAAACCGCCGAGGAGTACCTGCCCCGCCTCGCCTGGACGCCCACCGGACAGATTTGCCTCACCCGCCTCAACCGCCACCAGAACCTGCTGCAACTGGTGCTCGTCGACCCGGCCAACGGCCGGAGCCGCCCGTTGCTGGAAGAGCGCAGCCCGACCTACCTCGAATTGCAGGAACCTTGTTTCTTGCCCGACGGCTCAGGCTTCCTCTGGCTGAGCGAAAAAAGCGGTTTCCGCCACCTGTACCGTTACGACATGCAGGGCCGGCAAACGGCGGCGCTCACCCGGGGCGACTGGGAGGTGACGGCGCTTTACGGCGTCGACGGGCGCAACGGCCTGGCCTATTTTCAGGCGGCGGCCGAAAGCCCCTTGCAACGCGACTTGTACGCCATACCGCTCAACGGCAAGCGCCGCGAACGGCTCAGCGCGGCGCCCGGCGTACACCAGGCGCGGTTCAGTCCGGATTTCAGCTATTTCCTCGACGAGTGGTCGACGCTCAACAACCCGCCCCAAACCAACCTGTGCGACCGCAGCGGCCGGCTCCTGCGCACGCTGGAAGACAACGCCGACCAGCGCGCCCGCCAGGCGGAATTCGGCACGCTGCCCCTGGAATTTTTCACCGTGCCCATCCACGACGAAGCGGGCGCCGAAAAAGGCGGCAAGCCCTGGAGCGGCACCCTCAACGGCTGGATGTTGAAGCCCGTGGCGCCGCAGTTTCAAGGGAAAAAACTGCCCGTACTGATGTATGTGTACGGAGGCCCGGGCAGCCAGCAAGCGCTCGACGCCTGGCGCGTCAACTACTGGTGGTTTCAACTGCTGGCCCAACAAGGCTACGTGGTGGCCTGCGTCGACAACCGGGGTACGGGCGGCCGCGGCGAGGCCTTCAAAAAAATGACCTACCTGCAACTGGGCAAATATGAAACAGCCGACCAGATTGCTGCTGCCCGGTACCTGGGCAGCCAGCCCGGGATCGACCCCGACCGCATCGGTATTTTCGGCTGGAGCTACGGCGGCTACATGGCGTCGATGTGCCTGTTGCGCGGCGCCGGCGTGTTCAAAGCGGGCATCGCCGTGGCGCCCGTGACGCACTGGAAATGGTACGACAACATCTACACCGAACGCTACATGCGCACCGAAGCCGAAAACCCCGAGGGCTACCGCGAAAGCGCGCCGGTCAACCTCGCCGGCCGCTTGCAGGGCAACTACCTGATTGCGCACGGCCTGGCCGACGACAACGTGCATTTCCAGCACAGCGCCGAAATGTGCAAACAACTCATCGCGGCCAACAAGCAGTACACCACCATGTTCTACCCCAACCTCGACCACGGCATCCGCGGGGGAAATGCGCGGCTGCATTTGTTTGGGCTGATGGGGCGGTTTTTGGAAGTGGAGTTGAAAAAGTAAAACAGATTTTTAGCCCGCCGGCCAGGGCTGAATTTCTCGCGGAACAATATCCCGGTTCCACTTCTCCCGGCTGAACAAGCGGTGCTCCCGGCGAAGGTTAAAGGCGCTGGAATGCTTCTTTTCCTGGTATGGTTGGGTTAACTTTATTCTTTCTTTCACCAAAACCAGTCGTTATGCTGAACCTCACCGCTCACCGCTTTTAGCACTACTATTTGCGGTACTTCTCAACACAACTTGCATTTACGGGCAATGCCTCAACGGTAATCAAATCCGACCATCGTACTTCAATGTAACAGTTTGGATGGATGCTTCTTTTGTTGCGCTTTTTAGCGATGATACAGTAGCAGCTAAAGCTTATGCTTTACCCAGGGTTGAATTTGCCTTGATGGAAATGAACCAGATATTTAAAAACTATAAACTTGAATTTCGAATGGTTTTCTTTCCAGTAAACACCCTTGCTCCGCCATATCCTGGTGGAGATTTGAGCGCGTGGATTACCAATTACATCAACCCGACGTTCAAAAGTTTATACCCCTGTTTGAGACAAGACTGTATTTTGGTTCTTAGTAACTCCTTCAGTACAGGAGGCGGGCACGGGCAAAGCAGTGTAGGGTTAATTTCAGGATTAGCCATTTCGCCAGTTTTGGTGGCGCATGAGATTGGACACAACTTGGGGCTTCGGCACCCCACCGATCCGGCGTTACCCATGTCCCCGTGTCCGCATGATTGTAATTTCCTGTCCACGTTTATGTGCGGTTCCGGCGCAATAGCATTTAATGATTGCGACTATAAAAAGTTGGCGGATACCTCAGAGGGTGTTTTTACCAGAGGGGTAAGTTGTGGAAGTTATTGCCGTTGTAAATTATGGGAAGACGTAATTGAACCATACCCCTTATCCGAAAACTTCAGCTGCTCCAACTTGCCCTCCGTAGGTATGGCTACCGATCAGCCCTATTTGTACCGGGGCTGCGAGCCGGACCGAAGCAGAGCCATGTTTACGATCACAGTCGACGGCGGGGCCGCCGGATTGACAAACGCCACCCTGAACGTACGGTATCAGGATGCCATATACGATTGGGACCCAAATGTTCCGGGGCAAGATTTTAACCGGTCCGATACGATCGATAATAATTACAACAGTCTTGTAATGTTTGATACTTCAACCATGCAGCCGCGTTTATTTTCTGTACCTGCCGATTCTGCCGTTTCGTTCCATTTTGTGCTGGATTTTAACCCGTCCATTACCACAGATCCCCCTAACTCTAACTTACGTCTGCGGGTAGAAGCTAAACTGAATTATGTAGAGCTTGGATTACCTGTAGCAAAAACAGCTCTCGTAGCACCCAAAGAATTTATTCCCTTGAGCGGTACCATTTCATCCTTTACGCCGGATCAGCCGGTAGTGGTAACGGGCGATTTAACGCTGAGCAATGATATGGGATTGGCCAGCCCCTTAGTATTGGTTGATAGTGGCGC
>CAZVZH010000253.1:0-6109 GCA_964630705.1 uncultured Saprospiraceae bacterium
GTCGGCCGCTTCGTAGGTCAGCGTACCCGACTTGGAAACCAGCCCGATCGGACCGCGTTTGAACACAAATCCGGGCATAATACCCACTTTCGCTTCATCAGGGGTGATGATGCCGGGGCAGTTGGGGCCGATCAGCCGGCAATCTTGCTGGTCGATATAGGCTTTGGCGCGCACCATATCCTGCACCGGGATGCCTTCGGTGATCGCAACAATTACTTTGATGCCTGCCTGAGCGGCTTCGATGATGGCGTCGGCGGCAAAAGCCGGCGGTACAAAGATGATGGAGGTATCGGCGCCGGCCGATTTGACGGCTTGTTCGACGGTGTTAAAAACCGGCCGTTCGAGGTGGGTTTGGCCGCCTTTTCCAGGTGTGACCCCGCCGATTACATTCGTGCCGTAAGCGATCATTTGCTCGGCGTGGAAAGTGCCTTCTTTTCCGGTAAAGCCTTGTACGATAATTCGGGAGTGTTTATTAACGAGAACTGACATGTAAGGGTGCGTAGTTGAGAATGTACGTGTTGTATTTATTTTTCTTTGATAATATAGACGTCTTCGTTTTGGCGCTTCATGTAATAATGCTCCCGGGCATATTTTTCTTTGGTCAGCTCGAAGTCTTCGGCCTCCTGTTGTGCCTCCTGAATTTTCTCCTCGTAATATTCCCGGTCGGCTTCCAGACGCTGCTGGGCGCGGTGCAGGCGCCATTGAGTCCAGAGGCTGTGTTTATCCAGAAAAATGAGGATAAAAAAGAACACCAGCAGGGTCAGGTAGTAGCGGTTTTGGAGGGGCGCCGGAAGGCGCTGCCAGAGTGCTTGCCAGGGATTGGATGGAAGTGCCATAAGCCATGGATGCTGGCCGTCGCTTGCCGGCGACGGCAGTGTCGGCACAAAAGTACAGCGTTTTGGAGAAACCGGCGGGCTTCGGGCCGTTAAGAGCGTATTTAGAAATTTCTGCTGGAGCCAAACACGCTCTAATCTGGAAATACCGGTTTACGAGCGGTCGTGTACGACTACGCGTTGGGGGTCGAGCGCATCGATAACAGTGCAGAGCCGGTCGAAAATCGCATCGATCGACCCTACGCCATCTACCTGATGGCTTTTGTTTTGGCCGGCGTAGTAGTCGTATACCGGCGTTGTTTCTGTTTTATACACCTCTATGCGGTTTCGGATGACCGACTCGTCCAGATCGTCGGTGCGGCCGGAAGTTGCTCCCCGCAGCTTGATGCGTTGGATAATTTCGGTATCGTCGACGTACAGGGCGACGAGGGCATGCACGCTGGTTCCCTCCTCGGCCATGAGTTTGTCGAGGGCCTCTGCTTGTGGAATCGTTCGGGGGAAACCGTCGAAAATAAATCCACTGGCCTCTGGGTGGGCCTCTACTTTATTGCGGAGCATGCCAATGGTTACCTCATCGGGTACCAGTTCGCCCTGGGCGATGTACGCTTTAGCTTTTTGACCCAGCGGCGTGTTGTTTCCCATTTCATACCGGAACAGGTCGCCGGTGCTGATGTGCACCAATTGGTATTTCTCCACCAGCCGCGCCGCTTGCGTGCCTTTACCAGAGCCGGGAGGACCGAAAAGTATCAGATTGATCATATTGATTGCTAAAAAATAAGGCTGGCAAAAATAGGGATTAAAATTAAAAAGAGGTTACTGGTTTCTGGTTGGAGGGTTAGAGGGTTAGAAGGTTTCTGGTTTCTGGTTGGGCATTGGCTAAATATCCCGGAAAACCAAACGAACGCCCAACCAGAAACCAGAAACCAGAAACCTTCTAACCTTCTTAAACAGTTATAACCCGCAGCGGCCCCCAGCGCAAAAACAGCTCGAGCACCAGGAGGCAAAATGCGGCGTCGAGCAGCCAAAAGAACAGTTCTGTTTTTTGCTCGACTTTTTTGATGGTCACTTTAGCTTTTTCCAATTGGTCGATTTGGGCATAAATCTGTTGCAAATCCTGCGGGGTATTGGCCCGGTAAAACCGGCCGCCGCTGCACTGCGCCACCTGAAGCAGCAGGGTCGAATCAAAGTGCATTTCGCGGTTGGCGAAGGCATAGCTGCCGTCGTAGTTGCGGCGGCTGGGCGAGAGCACCACGCCCTCCTTGCCAACGCCCACGGGGTATACTTTTACGCCAAGGGCCTTCGCCATCTCGGCCGCTTCGATGGGACCGATGGCGCCGGTATTGTTTTCGCCGTCGGTGAGCAACACGACTACCCGGCCGGGCGACGGACTGTCTTTCAGGTGTTGCACGGCCGTAGCGATGCCCATACCGATAGCGGTGCCGTCGGGCAAGCGGCCTACTTGCAGGTTGTTGATGAAGCCCTGGAGCAAGCGGCGGTCGTTGGTCAGCGGGCATTGGGTAAACGCGCCGCCGGAAAATGCTACCAGCCCTAACCGGTCGAAGGGGCGGCGGGCGACGAAATCATTGGCCATTTTTTTCGCCACCGTCAGCCGGTCAGGCGCGAAATCGCGGGTGAGCATGCTGGGGGAAATGTCGAGTGCCAGCAGGATATCCATGGCCTCCGCCTCGGTTTGCTCTTCCAACCACAGGAGTTGCGGCCGGGCCATTGCCGTGATCAACAAAACCAACACCACCCAGCGCAAGGCCTGCAACCAACTCCGCGCATACACCACCCAGGTTTTTACGCCGGCCATAGCCGTTTGCCGCGACACCTGCAGGGTCACGTGGCGCTTGCCGGCCGCCCGCCGGTAGCGGAAAATCAGCCAGGGCAACACCAGCAACAACAAAAGCCAGTAGGGTTGTGCGAAAGTCATTTTTTTAGTTGTTGATGAGGGTTGATGAGGGTTGATGAGGGTTGATGAGGGTTGATGGGGTTGATGAGGGTTGATGGGGTTGATGGGGTTGATGAGGGTTGATGAGGTTGATGGGGTTGATGAGGTTGATATTTGGATAGTGCTCACAAGGTTGATTATCAACTTAATAAATCCTATCAACCACATCAACTATTTTGAATCAATACGCGCGCCTGCTCCAGCGCCTGTTTGGCGTCGGCGGCAGTCGGTTGCATTTCGGCATATTTCACCAAATCGGCTTGTTGGAGCAGGGTATCGAGTGTGGATTTTTGGGTTGCCGGGAAATCTGTTTTTTTCAAAAACCGGGCGATCTCGCCAGTGGTCGATTCCAGAGCCGGAATACGGTACCGCCGCTCGAGGTATTCCCGAACGATCAGGCTCAGCCGGGCGAAAAATGGCAGCGCGGGCGCCTCGGCGCGGGCCAGGGCCGCCAGCTGCTCCAATGCCCAGTCGCGCGGAGCAACCAGCGGTGGGGCCGGGTTTTGTGCCAGCTGTGGCGGCGGCCGTTGGCGGCGGTTGCGGCGGGAAAGCCAAACCGAAAAAGCCAGTACGAGCGCGCCGCCCAAGGCCCAGGGCCAGTAGTCGGACCAGTGCGTGGGCTCGCGGCGGATAGGCCGGATGCCGGCCATGTCGGGCAAATCGGTGGCGCCGCCGGGAGTAGTTACCAGCAGCGGCAGCGGATTGGTTTGCACCGTGTCGCCCAAATGCAGCTGCACCGTGAGCGGCGGCAGCTCGAGCCGGGCGCTGTCGAACGCGATCAGGGTAAACTGTTGCACCCACTGCGCGCCCGAACGCGCCCACTCCGACCGGCGGAGGATATTTTCGGTAGGCAACACTGGCAGCCAGGCCGCAAAACTGACGCGCTTGGGCGCCACCTTGGCGCCGGCCACCAGCACGCGCAGGTTGAAGGTATCGCCGGCGGCTATGCGCTCGGTGTTGAACGCTGCATTGGCCCGGATTTGAGCCGGCAGCTGCATGGGCAAGGCCACCGCAACTAACATACCGAGCAAGTACCGCCTCCTATCCATGCGCGACTGTTTTAGAACGCCGGGCAAAAAAGTGCAGCAGCGCTCTGACGTACGGTTGGGTGGTACACAGGCTCAGAAAATCGGCGCCGGCGCGGCGAAACATAGCCTGTGTAGCCGCTGTATTCATTTCGAAACTCCGCTGGTACTGCCGGCGCAGGGCGCTGCTCGTGGTGTCGACCCACACTTGCTGGCCAGTTTCGGCGTCGGCTACGCGCAACACACCCACATCGGGCAGCTGGCGCTCGAGGGGGTCCCAGCAATGGATGCCGATGCAATCGTGTCGGCGGGCCAGGATGCGCAGCGCATCTTCGTAGCCGCTGGCCAGAAAGTCGGACAGGAGAAAACACACGCTGCGTTTTTTCAACACATTTTGAATAAAACGCAGGGCGCCCGCCAGGTCGGTGCCGCGGCCGCGGGGTTGAGCGGTCAGGATTTCGCGGATGATGCGCAGGATGTGTTGTTTGCCTTTTTTCGGCGGAATAAACAGTTCGATCTGATCGGAAAACAGCATGACGCCCACCTTATCGTTGTTCGCAATGGCGGAAAATGCCAGTACCGCGCAAAGTTCCGTCAGGTATTCTTCCTTGAACTGGGTGTGGCTACCAAACACCGCCGAGCCGCTCACGTCGACCAGTAGCATTACCGTATTTTCCCGTTCTTCTTCAAAAACTTTGATGTAGGGCTCGCCCGCCCGGGCAGTGACGTTCCAGTCGATAGCCCGCACATCGTCGCCCGGGTAGTACAGGCGCACTTCGCTGAACGACATACCCCGGCCCTTAAAGGCGCTGTGATAGCCGCCCGTGAACAGGTGACTGCTCAGGCCCCGGGTTTTGATCTCGATCTTGCGGACTTTTTTCAGCAGTTCGGACGAAGTCATGGTAAAGTCAAAATGCTTGCCCAGCTTTAGCGGGGTAAAATGTAAAATGTAAAAGGCAAAAGGGAGGTCGAGCGGGCCGAAGGCCTGTATCTACCAATTTTTTGGTTAAAAACATTCATCGCCAAGGCCATCGGCCCGCGTGATCTCCCTTTTGCCTTTTACATTTTACATTTTAAATTTTACATTTCTAGGGGATTACGAGAGTTTGCAAAATCCGCTCGACGATATTCTCCTGGCTGATATTTTCGGCTTCGGCCTCGTAGGTGAGCCCGATGCGGTGGCGCAGCACGTCGGGGCAGATTTCGCGCACATCGTCGGGGGTTACGTAGCCGCGGCGGCGGATAAAAGCCAGGGCGCGGGCCGACTGTGCCAGGGCGATGCTGGCGCGGGGCGAAGCGCCGTAGCTGATCAGCGGCTGCATGTCGGGCATGCCGAAACGATCGGGGGTGCGGGTGGCGAATATGATGTCGAGGATGTATTGTTCGATTTTTTCACTGAGGTGCACCTTGGCCACCGCTTTGCGGGCTTGCAGCAGGGCGTCGACTGAAACGGCTTTTTTTACCCCTTGGGCTTCGCTGTTGAGGTTGCGGCGGATGATGTCGCGCTCTTCCTCCTGCGTAGGGTAGCCAATTTTTACTTTGAGCAAAAAGCGGTCGACCTGGGCCTCGGGCAAGGGGTAGGTGCCTTCCTGTTCGAGGGCATTTTGGGTGGCCAGCTCCAGGAAAGGCTCTTCGAGCCGGAAGGTTTCGGTGCCGATCGTGATCTGGCGCTCTTGCATAGCTTCGAGCAGGGCGCTCTGCACCTTGGCCGGGGCGCGATTGATCTCGTCGGCGAGCACGAAGTTGGCAAAAATAGGGCCGCGGCGCACCGTAAACTCCGCTTTGGCCGGGTTGTAAATCATGGTACCCACCACGTCGGCCGGCAGCAGGTCGGGCGTGAATTGGATGCGGCTGAAACGCGCGTCGACGGCTTGCGCCAGGGTTTTGATGGCCAGCGTTTTGGCCAGCCCGGGCATGCCTTCGAGCAAAATATGTCCTTTGGTAAGCAAGCCGATGAGCAGGCGTTCGAGCATGGCTTCCTGGCCAACGATCACCTTGGCGGTGGTGGCCAGCAACTGGTCGAGAAAGGCGCTTTCGCTTTGAACCATGCGGTTCAGCGCTTCGACGTCGATATTATGTTGCATGGGAATTGTTGGTATTGCGTTATCGTCTGCGCAAGAAACGCCAAGCGGCGGACTCCGGGTGCCCCGGGCGTTAATTTTTTGTGAATTTGGGGGAATACCCTGAAAATAGGGAAAGTCAAAAGTCAAAAGTCAAAATGTAAAAGTCAAAAGGGAGGGCAGGGGGTAAGAGCATGTTGGGGAATTTCCGCTGGAGGTAAAAATTAGGGCTTTTTTTGA
>CAZVZH010000254.1:0-1784 GCA_964630705.1 uncultured Saprospiraceae bacterium
CCCGCACAACTTATTTTCCGATTAAAATTTCAGCCCCGCAGTAAAAGCCGTTATTTACCGCGTAACTTTGAGACGCCCCCAAACAAATACCTCAATCCTGGCAGATTAACCCAATGAAAACATGGCTCTTCAGCGACTCGGCCTTTTCGATTTATTAGCGCCTCAGTACCTGGTCGGATTTGATTTTCCGGAAGAAATAGACCGGTACCTCTCCATTATTTCGGTCGACGAACTCCACACGCAGGTCGGACCGCAAGCCATCCTGTACAGCGGAACCTGCTCGGTCGACGGCGCTGGCGGCGGTACGGAGATCGTACACGAAGCGCCGGCAGGCGGCCGCTTCCGCTGGAACGGCCTGAACATGCGCTTTCGGATGTCGGTGCCCCGCGACGGCGCCGCGTTTATCGACAGCGTGGTAAATGCTTCTACTGCCGGCAGTTTACCCCAGGTGGCGACCCTGCTCAACGACTTGCGGCCGACGGAGCCTACCGGCACGGAAAATCCGCCGGTATCCGATTATCCGGGGATCAAATTCCGCCTGGAACTCCTCGTCGACGCCCTGTCGTTCAGCCTCGGCAGCGAATGGGTGCCCGGAACGGTCCACCCGGTTTCCCGCCGCATCGTGCGCGATACCGATCCGCGTTTGGCAGGCAAACCTGTGGAAATCCGCCTGAGCAAAGTGCTGTTGAGCTACAGCCAGGGCGACGACGACAACGACCTCCAGCCCCAATTTAAACTCGAATCCTGGGGCACCTCCGGCTTCGACGCGCCGCACGACCTGGGCATGGGCGAGTTCATCGACATGGTACCGGGGATTGCACTACACACGTCCGAAAGTTTCGCCTTCAGCCTCGACGAACTGGTGCTCGACACCAGCCCGGAAAGCACCCCGCCGGCCCTGCTCGAATATTTCGGCGTGGGAGAGGACTGGACGGGCATCTACGTCAAACAATTTCTGCTGTACTACTCCAACGACCAGGGCGTGGGCTTTACCCTCCGGCTGGCCGACGCGCTGTTCGGCTTCGACGGCAAGGTGACCTTCGAGGCTGAACTGGCCGTGTTCCCCAACATCGACATCACCAATTTTTCTGTCGAACCCCGGTTTTACCACGGCGCCGAGCGCAAGGAATTCCGGCGCGGTCCGCTCGACGATTCCGTCGATTCGGCGCCAGCCGGCGAACCGCCCGGCCGGGTCAGCCTGATGCAGGGCGATGTCATGCAACTCAACATCAGCGGCGGCACCCCGCCGTACAGTATCGAGGTGCTGAACGGCAGCACGAATATGTGGGACAATGCCGCTCGTCAAGTCGTTTTCAACACCGCCGGCACCTTCGATATTTTTATAAAAGTAAACGACGGCCGCTCGCCCGATCCGCGCCGCAAACGCGAGTACATCCGGGTGGTGGTGGCGGCCTCTGATACGGCCGCGCCACCGTCCGGCACACCCGCCGACCAACGGCCGGGCGACCACCCCTTGCCAACGCTTGATTTCGGCGTGACCAGCGGCCAAAGCGGCGGCCACGACTTGGTTAAAATCGGAGAAGACCGCACTACGGCCCGTTTTCAGGTGCAAGGTGGCGGCGATACGTTTACCGTGACCATTACTCCGCAAGGCGGAGGGCCAGCCGTACGCACGATTCAAAACCAGCGCGAATTTTCCCTGGATGTGCAGGAAGGCGGCAATTTTGATATTCAGGTGCAGTATGCGGCGCTAACGCCGACTGCGGTGGGGCCGATCTTTGTAAATTTTACGGTCCGCCGCCCGCTCGACAACGGAGAGGTCG
>CAZVZH010000254.1:1884-6086 GCA_964630705.1 uncultured Saprospiraceae bacterium
TCTGGCGGCGGCACCACGCCCACCACGAACCCCGGCAGTCCGCCCCGGCCCTCCGAAATGCCCGACCGCATCCCCCCGGCCATCAAACAACTCGGCATCCGGATCAAGATCGACCAGAACGAACTGGCCCTGCTCGAGCTGTACGGCAGCATCGATTTCGAAACCGAGCTCGAAGGAAAATTGCGAAACGGTGGAACAGTTCCGCCAGGGGATGGCAATACCGACTGGATTACCCAGGGCAACCGCCCCGACGGCATTCTGAATTTTAAACTGATTTACCAGTACGACCGCGCTTCCGATGAAACCGCCATAGCGCTGCAACTCTTTTCCGACGAGAATGACCAGGACGGCTTGTGTCATTTTATCAACAATGATAACCGCGACGATGTCGGAGCCAATGTCATGGGCGCGCTCATGCTCTTCGGCCCCATCATCAACAGCGCCGCCGAATCAGCCGCCGACAACAGCGAAGATGCCGGCAACTGGGTAGCCGTGGGCCTGAGCCTGGGCGTACCCATCGCCATCGGCGCCCTCGGCATTTTCCGCACCCGCCGGGGTATGCTCTTCGGCGCTGAAGGCCGTTTCAAGTGGATCAAATCGACCGACGGCAGCCTACGCCGCTGGGATTTTGCCCTGATGCTCGATTACGGCGTGGAGTTCGACATCATCGTGGAAGCGCTCGGCATCGGCCAAGACCGGCTGCCCGGCGCCGCCACGCCCCTGCCCCCGCCGCTGCGGGTGCGCTACAAAGGTTTCGGGATCAACCTCGTGGATGGCCCCGGCGGCGTACAATACAATGCCATTTTCGACCAGAGCAAAGGCTACGACCTCAACCTCGCCGACCCCAGCCTCTTCCGGCTCCCCGACCCGCTCGGCAGCCTCTTCAGCATCGTCGGCGCTCGCATGGCCCGGTTCAATCCGCTGACCCTGGAAATCGATTTTGCCATCAAGGTCGACCTGGGCATCATCACCGTCGACCGGTTTAAAGTAAAAATTCCGCTCGACCCGCCGGATACCCCCCAGATTTTGCCCAGCGGCATCCGCGTCAACATCCCCGGCGTGCTCATCGGCAACGGCTACGTCAATGTGGTCGACACCAAAGTGGTCGACTCCAACGGCATCGAAATCGAGTCGAAAGGCATCGAAGGCGGACTGGACCTGACGCTGGTTTCGGTCAAATTGCGTATCGCAGGCAATATCGCCGTCGGCACCATCCGCGACACTACCAGCGGCCGCGAGGCCATCGCCGTGTTTGTCGGACTCATCGTCGAGTTTCCCACGCCCATCGTGCTGGGCTCTTCAGGCATGGGCTTGTTCGGCTTGTCGGGCTTGTTTGCCATGCACTACCGGCGGCTCGAAGAACCCCGCAACCCCACCGAGGCCGTCGGCCCGGCGCTCAAGTGGCTCATCAAAGCCGAAGGCGAGGCGTACAAACTGCGAAACAGCGCCGCCGAATTGCTCTGGGGGCCGGAATTCGACCGCTGGAGTTTCGGCGTAGGCGCCGTGCTCGGCTCGCTGGAAGGCGGCATGCTCATCAATTTCCAGGGCATGTTTGTGCTGGAGCTGCCCGGCCCGCGTATTTTGATTTTGGTAAAAATTAAAATGCTCAGCGTGGATGGCGCGCCCAAGGTAAGCGACGACCCCAACCAGCTCAGCCTGGGCATTATCGGCATTATCGACCTCGATTTCGGGCGCGGAACCATCACCATCGGCGTGATGATCAATTTCGAAATCGAAGAACTGTTGAAACTCTCGATCCCCATCGAAATCTTTTTCAACCTGCGCAACAACAACGACTGGCATTTTTACCTCGGCACTATCGCGCAGCCGGCCTCTGCCGAAATTCTGAATATCGTGCGCGGCAGCGCCTACTTTATGATTCAGGGCGACCGCCTGGTGTATGCCGATTTTGGCAACCGCGTCCCCGAATTTTTACGCGACAAAATTCTGCCCGGCGTCGCCCTGGCTGCCGGCATCGAAGCCTCGATTTTGCTGGGCGACCCCGGCTCTATTTACCTGCGCATTTCGGCAGGGCTGCACGTCGGCGTGGCATTTTCGCCCTTTATCATCGTCGGCTCCATGTTTTTGGAAGGCGAGCTCCGCCTGCTCATCGTCAGCATCGGCGCGCGCGGAACGTTCAACGCCCTGATTTCCCAGCGGCCCGACGGCTCGTACAAAACTTATTTGCAAGGCGAAATTTGCGGCAGCGTCAGTTTCTTTTTCTTTTCGATTTCCGCCTGTGTCGGTCTCGAAATCGGCACCGAAGACTTCGACATTCAGCCCCCGGCCCTCATCAACGGCCTGTACCTGCAAAGCTACGCCCCGGTGTTGACCTCTGGGCAAGGCTCGGCCCAAAAGCCCATCGACGCCAGCCTGGGCAACGCCTGGGACCCCGCCGCGCCGCCGCCGCCCGACCAGCGCACCGCGCCTGTTCCCATCGATACCGTGCCGGTGCTGCAACTGCGGTTTGCGCCGGAAAACAGCGCCTCACTCGATGCGAACACTTTCACCAATCCGATCCTGCCGGCGCCCGGCAAACCCGCCGGCGGCTGGTACCAGCTCAGCGGCGATGTCGAGTTGCAGTACACGCTCAACAGCCTCACCCTCACCGAAAACGGCGCGGCCTATGCCGGCGAACGCCCCCCGGCTACCTGGCGGCTCGACCGCCCGCACACGCCCAACGGCGCCGATACCGCCATCGACCTGGCTTTGTTCAGCCGGGTGCCTACGGCCGCGGAGTATGCCGTAGAGCGCTCGACCGAGTTGCGGGAAAATATCACCGTCCGCTGGGGCAATCTGTGCCGCCGGGCAGCGCCGCCGGCCCGGGTGTTGTACACCTTTTGCAACCAGCCGCTCGGCCCCTCGATGCACGGCTGGCGGTTGCGCGGCAGCGCCTGGCCCGACCCGCCCGACACCGTGCGCGTGGAACCGCCCGGCACCCTGATGCGCGTGTACGCGCCCGAAGGATGCGGCACCCCTTCCACGCTCGATATGCTGTTGACGGAATGGGGTATGCCCTACGACAACCCGGCAGAAGTGATTGGCTATGACGGGCGCGCGCCGGAATCCGCCACCGGGAAAGGTCGCCGGCCTTCGACGAAATGTTACGACCTGTTTTTGCCCGAACGAAGATTCCACCGGAACCCCTTCCGCGTGGAAGATGCCCTGTTGATTTACAGCGCCAACACCAAACGCTCGATATTTGACTTGCGCCAGGGCGGCTTTTTTTCGGCGGATACGTTTGAGAAAAACCGCCGCTACCCACTGCGCACGCAAATGCGCGATGTGAAAAATTACCGCGGGATTTCCCTGCGCGAGTATATGCGCATCGACGTGCTCCAGAAGCCTGCCCAGGCGGTGACCTTGCGTTTCGTGTCGTTTAACCAAAAAAGGACGACGCTCGGGGTATACGCTTTTAACAAGGAAGGGAAACTGGTGGACCAGGAACGTTGGCGGCCCACGCCCGGCAAAAAAATTGAGCAGGTCACCCTCCAGCTCAGCGCCGACGACATCAGCTACCTGATTATCACCAACCGGTATTTTACCGGCTTGCTGCTCGAAGTGTGCCTTACGCGAAAACCCGGCGCCGACCAAGGCTCCGGCGAGCAATGCCACCGCGCGCTCCGCTTGCCGTACCTGGGGATACGTCCGGTGCGGCGCTCACCGAATTTGCCGCAGATCGACTATAAAGCGCTGGAAAAATATTTTGAGGAAAAGTTTGCCCGCTCCTGCAACTACGTCACCTTCGAAACGGGCGGCTGTGCGGAAGTGCGCGTGTTTGGCGCCGTGCACAAAAAATTGATCGACCAGGTCCGGGTGATCGAATGCGACCAAAACGATGTGGAGCTGGCCAACCATGTGCTGCCGAGTTTGCCGGTAAACGTCATCAGCAATTTCCTCACCCAACTGCCGGCGCCCTGGCTGCAAAGCGGCGGCCCCTGGCGCTCGCGGGTAGTGGAAGTGTGCCAGCTGATGTTCAGCGACCAATTCAATGCGTACGACAAAATTTTGGTCAGCATCAAACCCAAACCCGAAACCCGGCGTATAAAAATTGACACCGGAAAGGTCACCGACGATGTTCCATCGGTGTTCGTCGCCATCGTGGAAACCCTGACCCAGGGCGAACTGCAGCACCACGCCGCCGTGACGGAATCGATCGAAACCGATCAGGAAACCCTCAGCGGCTACCTGAACGACAACAC
>CAZVZH010000255.1:0-6084 GCA_964630705.1 uncultured Saprospiraceae bacterium
CCGATTGGTCGTTCGACAAATTTTTTTCCGGCCGGAAAAACTGGATCAGTACCAGCAAAGCCAGCAGGGTCCACATCGCGGGTTTCAGGTATTTTTTCATGGAAAAATTGATTTTACCGCCCAAGGTAAGCATTGTCGACTAATCGTTGAAATCTGCCAAAATCCTGCAAACCCTGGCTAAAATTTTATAAATCTGCCCCCGAAAAGATTTTCTACCTTTGCAAAACAAACTGCACGGGTGCTACTTCGCGCTTTCCATATCCTCCTGGCTTTTTCAGTGTTGCTGAGCACAACCGGCTTCACCGTAAACCAGCATTTTTGCGGCAACCGCCTGGTCGACACCGCGCTGTTCGTCCGGGCCAAACCCTGCAAGATGGAAGCCGCCAAAACCGGCTGCGCCAAACACCCCAAAGCCCGGAAAAACGGCTGCTGCAAAGACCACTCGGACTACTACCAACTCGATCAGGACCAGCAGCTCACCCAACCCTTTTATAAGCCGCTTCAGCCCCCCGCTGTTTGCCCGGCAATCTTGCCCGAACCGGCTTTCCTGCCGGCGGCCCCGAGTCCGGTACCAGCTTTGCTCGCCTACCTGCACTACCGCCCACCCCTGATAGTCCAGCGGGCACAGGCCCGCCTGCAAATTTTCCGACTGTAGACGACCGCCTTTGTGCGGCTGCTGTACTGCTGCATGCCTTTCCGAACACCTTTTTCAAATGGTGTTTCGAAAGGGAGCCGCCGCACCTGTGTTGCCCATTTTGCAACCATTCAAAAAGGACGGTTCGTCATGCTCAACGGAATCATTCGTTTTTTTCTAGAAAATAAATTCGTCACCTTCCTGCTCCTCAGCCTCTTCGTGGGCTGGGGCATCGCCACGGCGCCCTTCGGCTGGAAAACTTTCCTGCCCACCGATCCCGTGCCGGTAGACGCCATACCCGACCTGGGCGAAAACCAGCAAATCGTTTTCGCCGACTGGATGGGCCGCTCGCCGCAGGACGTCGAAGACCAGATCACCTACCCGCTCACCACCTTCCTACTGGGCATCCCCGGGGTAAAATCTATCCGGAGCAGCTCCATGTTCGGCTTTTCCAGCATCTACGTCATCTTCGACGAGGACACGGAGTTCTACTGGTCGCGCTCGCGGATTTTGGAAAAACTCAACTCCCTGCCCGAAGGCATGCTCCCGCCAGGCGTGCAACCCGCCCTCGGCCCCGACGCCACCGCGCTCGGCCAGGTGTACTGGTACACGCTCGAGGGCCGCGACGCGGAAGGGCGGCCCACTGGCGGCTGGGACCTCCACGAGATTCGCACGGTGCAGGATTTTTACGTAAAATACGCCCTCAACGCCGTGGAAGGCGTATCCGAAGTGGCCTCGGTAGGCGGCCAGATCAAGGAATACCAGGTCGACGTCAACCCCGACGCCCTCAAAGCCTACGGCATCCCGCTGATGGACGTGATGGCGGCGGTGAAAAAATCAAACCGCGATGCCGGCGCCCAAACCGTCGAGATCAACCAGGTGGAGTACCTGGTGCGCGGGCTGGGCTACCTCAAAACGGTGGAAGACCTCGAGCTGGCCGTCGTGGCCGTGCGCAACAACGTACCCATCCGCATCAAAGACATCGCGGTGGTGTCGCTCGGCCCGGCCACCCGCCGCGGCCTGCTCGACAAAGACGGCGCCGAGGTGGCCGGCGGCGTGGTGGTGGCCCGCTACGGCTCCAACCCGCTGGCGGTGATTGATGGCGTCAAGGAAAAAATCCGGCAGATCGCTCCGGGCCTGCCCAAGAAAACACTAGCCGACGGGCGGCTGAGCCAGCTCACTGTGGTGCCGTTTTACGACCGCACCCAGCTGATCCACGAAACCCTCGGCACCCTGGAGCGGGCGCTGTCGCACGAGGTGCTCATCAGCATCATCGTCGTCATCCTTCTGGTGCTCAACCTGCGGGCTTCCATCCTGATTTCCAGCCTCTTGCCGGTGGCCGTGCTGATGACCTTCATCGTCATGCGCTACGCCGGCGTGGATGCCAACATCGTGGCCTTGTCGGGCATTGCCATTGCCATCGGCGTGATGGTCGATGTGGGGATCGTTTTTGTGGAAAACATCATCCGCCACCTCGAACTGCCTGAAAACCGCGATGCCCGGGGCCGGCCTTTGCTGGAAATTATTTACGCCGCGGCGGTGGAGGTTTCCTCAGCCATCACCACGGCCCTGGCCACCACGGTGGTGAGTTTTTTGCCGGTATTCGTACTCGAATCGGCCGAAGGAAAACTGTTCAAACCCTTGGCGTTTACCAAAACCTTTGCCCTCGGCGCCTCTTTTCTCCTGGGCATTGCCGTGTTGCCGGCCCTGGCGCACCTGGTGTTGTCGCTCAACCTGGAAAAACGGCGGGTGCGCATCATTTGGAATTTTAGCCTGATCGCCGCCGGCATATTGCTCGCCCAGCAGCTACACAGCGGGCTGCCGCTCTGGCTTTGCGCCATCGGGGTTTTGCAACTGGCGGCGCCCCGGTTGGAGCGGCGGTTTTCGCACTTTCCATCGAAACAGCTCTTATTGGCGATCGTGCTGCTGGTCGCCGCCTTTATCCTGAGCGAGGAATGGCTGCCGCTCGGCCATCAAAACGCACTGTGGGTCAATTACCTGTTCGTCGTGGCACTGCTCGGCGGCATCCTCGGCGCTTTGCTGGCGATCGTGCATTTTTACGAGCCGCTGCTGAAATGGTGCCTGGAGAACAAAGGCAAATTCCTGCTGCTGCCCTTGTTCACCATCCTGTTCGGCACGGTGGCCTGGCTGGGTTGGACCCAGTGTTTCGGTTGGGCGGCCCGCGGTTTTGACCACCTGGACTGGAACGTACGCACCACAAGTTTCTGGAGCGCGATGCTGCACCGTTTTCCAGGCTTGGGCAAAGAATTTATGCCGGCGCTCGATGAAGGCAGCTTTCTGCTCATGCCCACCTCTATGCCGCATTCCGGCGTGGCGGAGAACCAGCGCGTGCTGGCTCAGCTCGACATGCTGTTGGCCAACATCCCCGAAGTAGAACTGGCCGTGGGCAAAGCCGGCCGCGCCGAAACGGCCCTCGACCCGGCGCCCATTTCCATGTTTGAAAACATTATCAATTACAAGCCGGAGTTTCTGATCGACGCCTCGGGTCGGCGCCTGAGTTTTAAAACCGACCGCGACAAACGTTTCATCCTGCGCAGCGGCGACACGCTCAGCAATGCCCAGGCCCTGCAACGCGGTGTTACTGCGGCCGAACTGATCCCCGCATCCGCCGGAGGCGGACAGTATTTCCGCAACTGGCGCCCGCAGGTCAAATCGCCCGACGACATCTGGCAGGAAATCGTGCGCGTCTCACAGCTGCCCGGCGTTACCTCGGCGCCCAAACTCCAGCCCATCGAAACCCGGTTGGTGATGCTGCAAACCGGTATGCGGGCGCCCATGGGCATCAAAGTGTACGGCCCCGACCTGGCCACTATCGAAGCCTTTGGCATCGAGCTGGAGGCCCTGCTCAAGGAAGTGCCTTCGGTGAAAAAAGAGGCTGTGTTTGCCGACCGTATCGTGGGCAAACCTTACCTCCAGCTGCGCATCGACCGGCAGGCCGCGGCCCGCTACGGCCTCAATATCGAAGACGTGCAGGATTTTATCGAAACGGCGCTCGGCGGCATGAGCCTGAGCGCCACGGTGGAAGGTCGCGAGCGCTTCCCCGTGCGCGTGCGCTACCCCCGCGAACTGCGCGACAACCCCGAAAGCATCCGCCGCATGCTGGTGCCCACACCCGTCGGCGCACAAGTGCCGCTGGGCGAGATCGTGCAACTGGAGTACGTGCGCGGTCCGCAAATGATCAAAAGCGAAGACACGTTTTTGACCGGCTACGTGCTGTTCGACAAAAAAGAAGGCTACGCAGAGGTCGACGTGGTGGAGCAAGCCCAGCGCTTCCTCCGCGAGCGCATCAACAGCGGCGCGCTGACGGTGCCCGCCGGCATCAGCTACAAGTTTTCGGGCAGTTATGAAAACCAGCTGCGGGCCATGAAGCGCCTGGCCATCGTCATCCCAATCAGCCTGCTGATTATTTTCCTGCTGCTGTTTTTTCAGTTCAAAACGATCATCGCCTCTGCAATTCACTTTTCGGGGGTGTTTGTGGCCTTCGCCGGCGGGTTTATCCTGTTGTGGCTGTACGGGCAGGACTGGTTTTTAAACTTTTCCGTGGCCGGCGTCAACCTGCGCGATTTGTTTCAAATACACCCGATCAACCTCAGCGTAGCCGTTTGGGTGGGCTTTATCGCCCTGTTCGGCATCGCCACCGACGACGGGGTGATCATGGGTACTTACATCCACCAAGTGTTCGAAGAGCGGCAGCCGGCCACTGTAGCCGAGGTACGCGAAGCCGTGCTCATTGCCGGAAAAAAACGCGTACGCCCGGCCATGATGACCGCCGCCACCGCCATCATCGCCCTGCTGCCCGTGCTGAGTTCCACGGGCAAGGGCGCCGACATTATGGTGCCAATGGCCATCCCGACGTTCGGCGGCATGACCATTCAGTTGATGACCATGTTCGTGGTGCCCGTGCTCCAGGCTGCCTGGCGGGAAAATGCCGTGCGCCGGACTGGAGAAATGTAAAATGCTTGCCCAGCTTTAGCGGGGTAAAATGTAAAATTTAAAAGGGAAAAGGTACTTCCGTGGGGAAGTGAATACCAGTAGCATGAAATCTTTCGCCGTTGTTGGCGTCCTCGCCACAACATTCCAGCAACGAAAACCGACAGCGGTATGAAATTTAAAGTACAACAACTTTCAAAACATAAAAATCCAGCCATGCGTCCAATCACGCTGCTTTGTACGACCTTTTTAGCCTGCGCCGGGCTTTCCGCTCAAACGCTGGACGGCTACCTGGCCATCGCCCTGGAAAACAGCCCCGGGCTGGCGGCCAAACAGGCCGGCTACCAGGCTGCCCTGCAAAAGATTCCGCAGGCGGGCGCCCTGCCCGACCCGCAGCTGAACGCCGCGTTTTTCCTGAGTCCGATGATGCTGCCGATGGGCAATCAACTCGGCAGCATTTCGGTCATGCAAATGTTCCCTTGGCCCGGCACGCTCCCGGCTATGCGGGCGGAGGCGGCCCAAGCGGCCGAGGTGAAAAACCAGGAAAGGCAGGTGTTGCGCAACGCGCTCGTTTTTCAGGTAAAATCCGCCTGGTACCCCCTGCTCGAAGTCGAGGCCCGGCTCCGGGTGTTGCGCGAACAAATCCGCCTGCTCGAAACCGACAAAGCACTGGCCATCAACCGCTTCGAACAAGGCATGGCGCCCCTGACCGACCCGCTCCGCGCCGACATTATGCTCGACGACCTGCGCACCGAACTCGAGCTGCTCGAACAAAAGCGTGCCCCCCTGGCCGCTGCGTTCAACCTCCTGCTCAACCGAGCGCCCGACACGCCCGTGCAATTACCCGAAGGCCTGCCCAACTTCCCGGCTCCGCTTGTTTCCGGCGCGCCCGACAGCCTGGTAGCCCACCACCCCGCCCTGGCGCTGATGGACCGCAATATCGCCATGGCCGAAGCCGAACAAGCCGCCGCCGAAACCATGCGCAAGCCTATGCTGGGCGCGGGCATCCAGTATATGCCCCTGGTGCGGCGCAAGGGCGACGACGTACACCTGCCCCCCAACACGGGCAGCCAGATGTTCATGCCCATGCTCACCGCCACAGTGCCCATTTGGCGCAAAAAATACGACGCCGCAGTCGAGGAGCGCCGGCTCATGCAAGAGATGTATGCCCACGAAAAAACCGCCATGGGCAACGAACTGCGCGCCATGTACGCCATGGCCGCCTTCGACCTGGAAGAAGCCGCCCGCCGCATCGAACTGCTCGACCGCCAACGCAGCCAAACCCAACAACTCATCGACCTGAGCCTGGCCGCCTACCGCAACGACGGTCAGGATTTTGAGGAAATTCTCCGCCTCCAACAACAACTGTTCCGCTATGACAACGATAAAATTTCGGCCCTCTTAGCCGGGCACCTGGCCCGCGCCAAACAGGAATACTTTTCTGGGCAATGAACCTTTATTTTTTAAAGATAAGGTTGATAGGGTTGATAGGGTTGATA
>CAZVZH010000256.1:0-2586 GCA_964630705.1 uncultured Saprospiraceae bacterium
CATTCGGACCGGTCCAGGCCAAGGTGGCATTGCCCACATTCGACCAGGCCAACAGGTAAACGGAGGGCGAAGCGCAGGAAATCGAACCGCTGGCGCTGGCAGTGGCGTTGGGGCGCAAGGTA
This sequence comes from uncultured Saprospiraceae bacterium, assembly GCA_964630705.1. Lineage (GTDB taxonomy): Bacteria > Bacteroidota > Bacteroidia > Chitinophagales > Saprospiraceae > M3007. The sequence goes on from CAZVZH010000256.1 coordinate 123, forward strand.
TCGAGCGCTACGGTGGCAGTTTCAATGGTAAAACAACCGGTAATCGTGTCCGTCACCGTCAGCAGGTAATTCCCGGCCGTACTGACGATGGGGTGGAGGGAGGGACTGTTAAAATTATTCGGACCCTGCCAGTCGAAAACGGTGTACAAGGTGTCGATCGTGGCGTGCATTTGCACGCTGTTAGTCGCACAGGTCAGCGTGCCGCCGGTGACGCTCACAGCGGGCGACTGGTACACGCTGCTCACGGTGGTAGCGTCGCTGGCGGTACAGCCATTGGTGGTATTGGTTACAGTGAGGAGGTACGTGCCCGTGTGGTTTACCGTGGGTTGCAGGGTTTTTTCGCCGGCTATAAAACTGCCGCCGTTGGTGGCCGTCCACTGCTGGGAAAACTGCGGGCCGGTGGAGCCCGAGCCCTGCAGTTGTATCACCGAATTTGAACACAGCACCATCACGGGAGGTCCGGCATTGGCGGTGGGCGGCGTAAGATTTTGCGTAATGGTCGCACTCAAGGTGCTGGCGCAGTTTTTACTGTCGGTTACCGTAACCGTGTAGGCGCCGGCCGGCAAGGGACTGGCCGAGGGGCCGGTGTCGCCGTTGCTCCAAACAAATTGGTTGGAGCCGTTTCCACCTTCCGCTTTTACCGTCAGTACGCCATGGGAGCTCAGGCAGTTGATGTGCTGGATAAAAACCAAGGAAACGGTCAGCGGGGCCGGTTGGGCAACGGTCAGGCTGTTCAGGCTAACCGTTTGGTTGTCCGAGTCGGTGACAGTTACCCCGTAGGTTCCGGCGGGCACAGCGGTCAGGTCTTGCTGCTGCTGCCCATTGCTCCATTTAAACAAAAAGGGGGCTTTACCCTGTACGATCAGGTAAATAGCCCCATCGGAGCCGCCGGCACAGGACACGTCGACGATGCGGTCGACCTCCACGGTGAGCGGTTGTGCGGTTGTTTGGGACGGGCTTTTTGCCATTGCGGTGTGCAAGCCAAAGAGCGCAATCTGGATTGTAAGTAAAATACGCATGTTCGATCAATAAGTTAGAAACAACTGGTTATTGACCGATTTCTAAATACCATGCCTGAAAAACCCGCTTTCTTAAGCTCCGGTTAAGCGTATATTAAAATGCTATTAAACACCATTATGGTTGCTGGTTTCTGGTTAGAAGGTTAGAGGGTTGTACACCATTTCGGATGATGTACAACCCTCTAACCTTCTAACCAGAAACCTTCTAACCCCAAAAATCATTTCTTTTTCAACGTCACAAAAATAGCTTCTACCGTGCGGCCGCTATTTTTAGCCGAGCCGCACCAAGCGCCGTTTTTGGCTTGAGCGGGCATTTTGCGGCCCTTGAGCAGGGCGGCGTATTCAATATCGTACCGGCTGGCGTCGGGGCCCTGGAGTTCGATAGCGAAGCCGGTGAGGCGGCGGCGGGCATCGTCGGTGCCGACGTATTCGCCTTCCTGCTGGTTTTGGTCGATGCCTGGGGAGGAGGGGTTGACTTTGTAGCGCAGTGTCAGTTTGGCGCTTGCCGGTTTAAGTTTTAACCGGAATCCGAGTACGCGCTCCACCGGTTTGAAGTCGGCGCCGAGCATCACGCCCGGCTTGAACGCGACGTCGCCTTTTTTATAAAACTTAACGGTGCCTTCCAAACTGGGCGCGCCAGTTGCAGCGGCAGCGGGAGCAGCCGCTTTCCGGGCATTTTCAACCGCCAAACCCGCGTCGATACGGCCGTAGCCGTAGAGTGTGCTGTGGCCCTTGGCGTCGTAGTTGCCGCCGGCTTTATCAATTTGTACGCAGGATTGCCGGATGAGGTCTTTGATCTCGACGGGTTTCAGGTTGGGGTTGACGGCCAACATCAGCGCAACGATGCCCGCCATACCGGGGCAGGCGGCGGAGGTGCCGCCGAAGGAATTGACGTAGTTGTCGGGCGTATAACCGGGCGCGCCCTGGCGGTCGGTCGTGCGCAGGCCCTCGCTGATGGGCGCCGGATGCTGGAAGGCGCGCCAGCCGTAGTCGGCGCTGGGGAAACAAACCCAGACAGCCTTGCCGAAGTCGCTGTACACGCAGCGCTTGCCCGAGTCGTTGCAAGCCGCCACGGCGATGACGCCGGGGAAGCTGGCATATCCGTCGTTGGCGGTGTCTTCGTTGCCGTTGCCGGCGGCGAAAAGGATGACCGAACCTTTGCCGCCCCGGCCTTTGGTGAGGGCATATTCCATGGCGAGCCGGGTGCTGTCGGGCAGGGCGGTGGAGCGGTTGTGCACCGCGTCCATGGGGTTCCACCATTCGCCGTCGGTAGGCCCCCAGGAGCAGGAGATGACATCGGCGCCGTGGTCGGCGGCCCAGGCAAAGGCGTTGGCTTCGGCCATGCTGCCCAGGCCACTGCGCAGGCGAATGGGCATGAGCCGGGCTTCGGGCGCGGTACCGGAGGCGCCGCCGGGCAGCCCTGCCGCGCAAGCCACGCCGGCGCA
>CAZVZH010000256.1:2686-6071 GCA_964630705.1 uncultured Saprospiraceae bacterium
TATTCCACCTGTTTTTCTTCCAGGAGTTTTTCGGCGATGTTGAACACCTCCAGGCCGGTGCCTTCGCTGGCCTCCACGAAATAGGCGTTAGCGGCGAAAGGCAACTTGTTTTTTACCTTCAACTGGTATTTTTCAATGATGGCCAGGCAGTCTTTTTCCGGCGTTTTGTCATGGAATTTTACAAAAAAATTCTCCGTGTACAGCATGACCTCCCCGCTGCCGGCATCCTGCAACACCCGGCCGGCGAAGCGGATATTATCGTCTTTTTTCAACTCGGTACGCACGGCGTCGCGGGCGCGGGTGCTGCCGGTGCTTTCCAGGCCGCCTTCTTCGGCCCCGACGCGGCGGACGCTGACGCCGGCCTCTGGGAAAGCCGCCACCTCTTTGGTGTCGTCGATAATGGCGCGGCTGCTGCGGCTGAGTTTGGCTTTTTCAATTTCCTGGTTGCTTTTGGTGCGGACGACAACCATGTCGGGGCTTTCCACCAGTTGGATGGTTTTGCCCTTTTTTCCGCCGAATTTTACTTTGTACATGTGGGAATTGGATTTATTGATTGGATTATTCTTACCTCAGAGAAATGGTAATCCAATTAAACCGGAGGCAAGAACCATTCTTTCAACTTTTCAATAAGTTTATTAAAAGCTGGATCCTTACAACTTTTAAAGGAAGCTGTACCTGCTATTTTGTTGTAAATTGAAGCGGATCTAGCTTTTTTAGTTTTTTTCAAAACAGCCTCCATTGAGGCTTTGGGGTCCTCGGGTTTATCTTCATTTTCCTTTAACCATCCTTCTTTGGTTAACCAATCAAATAATGGTTCCTGGTCTTTCCAATTTAATGCCTCAGAAACGCGTGGGGTGTTAATCCACATCCAATTTTCTACTTCCGGGTCTATTACAATGGCCAAGACATTTTCAGGAGCCCAGCCATTTTTTACAAGGTCCTTTTCAATTCGCATTTCAATCTCCTCCCGAGGTTTTGCCTCTTGGCCACTACCATCAAGGTCAAAAACTACCAGTGCATAATGAAACTGACCTGAGAATGGCCTCAAAAATTCTGCACTCCCCTTGGCGCAGCCGGGATCACGTTCAAGATGCCGCTTAATATCAAAAGTAAATGGTCTTGTACCGTAGACACGTTCGATACGAGGCAATAGCCCCATCAAGACGTTTTCCGTATCCAAGTCCGCAACCAATATAGCAATATCCTTCATGATAAAACGCCTCCAGCAAATAGTACACTCAGGTTGGTTTCTCCTTTCCAGTCAAGAAGCATAGGATGGTCTATGCCTCTAACAATGTCAGTGACCCCTTCCTGTGTTTTTCCAAAACAAAGCACATTTTCTAATTGAACCATGCTTAAAATAATCGGAGAATGTGAGGCGAGAAGTATTTGCGCATTATATACAGAAGAAAGCGATTGAAAAACTGTTTCAATTGCTCTGGGGTGAATACCATTTTCAGGCTCTTCGATCAAGTAAACCCCCTCAAAATCAGGCAAGTACGCGGGCAAAGTCAAAGCCAACAATCTCAAAGTACCATCTGACACCAACCAACTTGGTATCCCCATGCCATTATTATACTGAACTTTAAGATAACGATGTTTATCATCAGGGCGTTCTACGGTAGTAATATCGAATATATCAGGCAATGCAGTACGAATATGATCTATCCAGTTTTTAAATGCTTCAATATCTCGTCTTTTTAAATCCTCAATAACCCAAGGAAGGTTGGAACCATCCGTTTTAAATTTACGAATTTGCCCTGGAGGGCTAGCACGTCGAATATTCAAACTGTCTAAAATAAAAAGTTGAACCCCTTCATTCAAAAAATCCTTTAACCAGGAAGATACCGGAAACTTCGTTTCATCAGCCGGAAGATTACCAAGCCCCGATTTTTTTATCCCTAATTTAAAAGAAGGTAACCAACCTCCACTACTATCCTTACGTGTTTCCGGATAGAAGTTATCATTTCCCCCTTCTTGTTTTTTAATAATTTGTTTATACTGTCTAATAGTAAAAGTTTCTCCCACAAGTTTATGATCTAAGTCAAAATATTCAGGGAATATGACCCGGCTTTGACCATTTAGCTTTTTCCTGGCATGACGACTATTCAATAACAATACCCGTTCCTCCTTAATAGCATGTTCACTTGTTGTGTTAGTAAGCCCTAAGCGGACTTCATATCTGATTCGATCAAATTTTTCATCCGGTAATTGACTAACCAAATCTTTGGGTATTTCCATTTCAACAGCTAATTCTATATCTCCTCCTTTACCTGCAAAGGTTAGGTCCGAGTAATTTTGCGTGCGTTGTGTAATAGCAAAATCAATTCCTTGCATGACCAAATCAGCAATAAAACTAATAGCATCTAAAAATGTAGTTTTGCCACTAGCATTAGCACCAACTAGCACATGGAAGCTATCCAAGGGCTGTGAAATATACTTAAGGCTTCTAAAATTTTTTGTTTCAATCAGTCGAATCATACCGGTAAAATTAGGGTATTTCTGGATTCAGTTCGTGATTCCTATAAAAATACAATAGGTCAACAGCAAATGCTCAAGCTCCTTGAAAACCCCAATACACCCGCGTATCATACGCCATCCGAACATTCCCCGCCACCGAAAATTCAGTAAAAGCAGCCGCCATCCGAGTCATCAGCGCCGCGTACTCCGGCCTGCCATTCGGGCTGTAGGAAGCAACTGCATCACTCACAAATCTCCCCCAACCACTGCTGGTCAATTTTTCCGCCTTCGCCGATGTGAAACACCGCGCCGACCGGGCAGCCGCCCGGCCCCGTGGAGTCGATCAGGTAGCGAAAATCGAAACCGAAGTCGATGGGCTCGCCCAGCAAGCGCCTGACCTGGGCGGAATCGGCTCCGGGCGGGAGCAGGTCGACCACTTTTTGCAGGCTGTAGCCGTCGCCGTGTTCGCGGAAATGCCGGGCGTGGCGGGCCAAGGCGGCGTGGGCGCATTGGGCCAGCAAGGCGGCGGCCAGTAAAAAAAGTACGGTTTTCATTGTTGATCCTCGTGAATGTTGATACCCTGGGTGGTGAACGAAATACCTTGCTGGCCGGTGGTAGAAATCATGACGGCTTCGAAAAAAGGTTCGAGGCTGCCAGGCCTGACTGCCCAGTCGAAAATAAAATTGGCCCCTGTGCCGCCGCCCTTGTCCACCTCGTCAATCACAATCTCGACAGTTTCCATAGGTTTGATGTAGATCGGTTCGCTGAGGTATTGCCGGATGCAATCGCCGTGGGTATTGTAGTAATCGGCTCTGGACACGAACACCGAGTCGGTGGCGCTGATGTTGCGCAGGCTCACCGTGACCGTGAGGCCGTAAGTGAGTTTTTCGGTGCGCTCGTAAATTTCGGAATACACCGGCAGGTA
>CAZVZH010000257.1:0-6066 GCA_964630705.1 uncultured Saprospiraceae bacterium
TATCTTTCTACGACGAGGAGCGCGGACGACGCGGATTTAAGCGGATTGCCGCCGATTTGTTATTTCGCTTGCTAACCCAGGGCTAAATTTTAACCCCTGACTCGCATGACTCATGTTTTATCACAACCCCAAATCTGAAATTACTTCACCACAGTCTGGCGGCAAAGGCGCGGACGCCAAAAAGGGCAAAAAGGATATTGATCCTTCCTTAGCATTTTTACGTAATTTTGTAATTCATTTAAACAGTTTCTGGTACATGACGCGCATAATTCTCGAAGTACCACAAGATAAGGACCTGGACCTGCTGCTCGCTTTACTGGAGCGGTTGGATATTCGTGTAGTTCAAAAAATGCCCGGACAAGAGCAACCCGCAGCGGCAAAAGATGACCGGGCATTTATCTTGAAAGGTCTTCCTGCCCGGAAAGACATGGAAACTTTTGTTCAGGAGTTCGAAGAAAGTCGAAAGGACAGGCCATTGCCTGGCCGGGAAAATTAACGCCTCCCTAGTGATCGCGCATGAAACTCCTGGACAGTAATATCCTCATTTATGCCCCGCAGCCATCGTTTTCACACCTGCTGCCTATGCTGGTTGATCCAGAGTGTTTGGTTTCGGAATTTTCCCGATTGGAGGTTCTTGGCTACAACAACTTAACCAGTAAGGAAAAAGCATATTACGAGCGTGTCTTCCGGCAAAAGACGGTATTGCCTTTAACAAAAGAGATCATCGACCAGGCAATTCAATCCCGGCAAAACCGAAAAATGTCTGCTGGCGATGCAATTCTGGCTGCGACGGCGGTTTTATACCGCTTGGAGCTGGTAACCAGAAATTTGACGGATTTCTCGCACATTCCTGGACTGAAACTGAATAACCCCGTTTAAAAACGATCAACAGGAGTCGTCATGTGAATCTGGGAGTGGAATTGATCAGTAAACGGTCTGGGTATTCCTTAAACCGAATCGCCCCTAAGCTTGTCATGTCGGAGTGCAGCGGAGACATCTGCAGAAGCAGAACTTTGCGTGAAGTTTCAACAAACAGTAGTTTTTTGCTCCTGTTGGCTTTTCCGCCATGGCTGTCAGGCATTGCGAGAAAGCCAACAAGGGCAAAAAGTTTTTTTTCAAAACAAAACCGCCGCGCCAAGCCCGAAACCCGCCTACCTTTCGGAAAATATATTTCACCCATGAAAATTCCGACTGCGCTCCGGCGCTTGCCGCTCCTGCTGCCCTGCCTTTTTTTCTCCAAGCTGCTTTTTGCCCAATGGACATTTCACACCGGCCAGGTAGGCAGCGCCCCCTATCAGGTGCTCGACGCAGGGCCGGTGCGCTGGCTCTGCACCGAGTACGGCTTGTTCCGCTCCAACGACAGGGGCCAAAAATACCAACAGATACAGGGCTTGCCGGCGCTGGCTGCCGTAGGCGGCATGTGGCTGAAGGGCGATTCCATCGCGGTGGTGGTTAATGTGCCCGATCCCGCTAACCCCGGCACCGAACGCCCCGTCATGTACCGCAGCGCCAACCAAGGCGCCAGCTGGCAATCGCAACCCATCGGCATCACCTATGAATTGCTGTACCGGGGCGTCTGGATTTCCGGCGATACCATCGTGATCGGGACGATCGGCCGCATTTGGCGCAGCGTCGACGGGGGCAACAGCTTCGAACTGAACGGCCCGACCCCGGCCCAAGGGGCTTCCCGGTTTAACTTTAGCGAAAAAGGGCTTTTGGCTCTGGCGCCGGGGGGCTTGTTCCGCTCATACGACCTGGGTTCGAGTTGGGAACTCATCCGGCCGCTCACCGGATTCGGCAACATCGCCCGGGCCGGCGATACCCTTTTTGTGGCAACTTCCACCGATTCTATCCAACTTTCATTCGATTTGGGCAATACCTGGCAAACAGCCCCGCCCAACCCCGCTGTGGGGTCCAACTTTGTGTCGATCGGGCGGCAAGGCCGGCTTTACGCCGCTTTTAAACAAATACACTATTCCGACGATTGGGGTAAAACCTGGCAAAAAATGTCGGACGGCTGCGGCAGTTCAATTTTCTTCATCTACGAAACGGAGCAGGGTACTTGGGGGCTCGCGGGGGTGGGTTTGCTGCGGGTCGACCCGGCCACCGGCTTGCTAACTATCGATCAGGAGGGCAGCCTGGGCGACTATAACCAGTATCGAATAGAAGCCCTGGGCCCCCGACTTTTCTCTACCGGAATCGATGACACCTGGAGTACCACCACCGACGGCATCCACTGGGCGCCTATGCGCGCCATACCCAGCGATGGGCTGGTGTACAAGGTGGTGGAAAGAGGCGATACCCTGGTCATGCTGTGCAACCTCAAGTTGTTCTATTCTACCAACCAGGGTATCAGCTGGACCCCAATCGTCAGCCCGTTTACCAGTCCGGCTGCCCTGGCTGCTTCCGGCAATGTGCTCCTGGTCGGCGACAGCAAAGGCGTTTGGCGCTCCACCGCCGTTACCGGCCCCTGGACCAAGGCGGCGGGCAGCCCGGAGAGTGCCGCCCACTTTTTAACCAACCCCGGCCGTTGGTTCGCGCTCAGCAATTTCAACCAACTCTATTTTTCAGACGACTTGGGCGAAAGCTGGACCTTCCGGGCGCAGTTGGGCCAATCGTCTTTGTTTACCCTGCATGATATTCAACAAGCGGCAGGTTATCTTTTTCATTTTAGCAATACAGGCTTGCTGCGCAGCCCCGAATCCGACGGGATTAACTGGTCGCCAGTGCAAGGCCCGGCGCAGGAAGATTTTTATTCCGGTATTGCGCTAAAAGGCCCGCTGCTGGTATTGGGCACCCGGAAAAACGGCTTGCTCAGCAGTTCCGATTTTGGCGAACACTGGTATCCGTATCCGCTACCCGGCGTAGTTGCCGTCCCTTCGGTGGCGAATTGGCAGGGCCGGTTGATCGTTTCAGCTATTGAAAACGGCTTGTGGATATCTGACGTCGGCCCACTGACGCCCTACCACGCGCGCGCCTTTTTCGACGCCAACCAAAATGGCCAGCGGGATGCCGGCGAGAAACCGTTTGCCGGTTTGGTGGTGCGGGCCAAGAGCGGCGCGTTTGCCAGCAGCGACACTTCCGGCCTCATCCGGGTAGCCGGGGAAGCGCCTTCCGACAGCCTGCTGGTGTTCAACAGCAAACCCTACATCACAGTTACGCCCGCTCAACTGCTGCTCGACACGCCGCTGGACACGCCTGAAATTGCGGTGTACCACCCGGAAATTCGCGACCTCCGCATCAGCCTGGTCAATGTTGGCGTGCTGGTGCCGGGCAGGCCTACCGACTTTTTGTTGCATTGTGAAAATGTGGGCACGGAAACGCAGGATGCGACCGTCCGGTTTTTTCCCTCGGAAAAGACGAAACTGATCGCCGCGGAAGACAACCCGGTGTTTTGGAGCGCCGACTCCGCCGTTTGGCTGCTCCCGGGCATCAAACCCGGCCAAACCCGCACGCTGCGCTGCGCGGTGGAAACTGCCAACACCGTGGGGCCCGGTACTACCCTCAGTCTGGAATCCAGCATCGACCCGCAGGACGGCGACGCGTACATCAAAGACAACACTTCGGGGCTGCGCCTGGTGGTGCGCGGTTCGTACGACCCCAACGACAAAACCGCCCGTTTGGGCGACCGCATCAGCCCGCAACAAGTGGCTGACAGTTTGCCGCTGGAGTTTGTGGTCCGGTTTCAAAATACGGGCAACTACCCCGCGAGTTTTATCCGCATCCGCGATACGCTGAGCGCGCGGTTCGACCCTTCGACCTTTGTGTTTCAGGCGAGCAGCCACCCTTGTCGCTGGCAGCTGCTGGGCGGCGGCGTGCTCGATTTTTTCTTCGACAATATTGAATTGCCCGACTCCACTTCCGACGAGCCGAACAGCCACGGTTTTGTGGCCTTCAGCGTGCAGCCCTACCCGGGCTTGCAACTCGGCGATACGCTGCGCAACACGGCTTTTATCTACTTCGACTACAATGCGCCGGTGCAAACCAATACCACGCAAACGGTGGTGAGCGAGCCGGTGGCAACTTTTGCACCCTGGTCAAGTGCTGCCGAGCCCGAACTGGTTTGTTTCCCCAATCCGGCCGTCGCGGAGCTGCACCTGGCATGGACCGATGCCGCCGTCGAGGGCGCTTCGGGTCAAATCTGGATCTGGGATGCCAACGGCCGGCTGATGCGCCAGTTGGATGCGTCCGGCCAAAACCTGCAAATGGTTTCGCTGGCGGGCTGGCCGGCGGGCTGGTACCGGGTGGCCTGGCTGCGCGGCGGGGTGCTGCGGTGGGGGCGGTTTTTGCGGGGGTAACTCGACTAGTTTTTCACCACTAAAGGCACTTAAAAACACTAAAACACACTAAGCACTTTCGTCTTCTTAGTGTGTTTTAGTGTTTTTAAGTGCCTTTAGTGGTGAAAAAATGATCGGTTTAATTGATGCACGCCCGCGGCTCGGGGTGCTTCTCTTTTTTACACCGGGCGCCTTTATTCACAACTTTAGACACCTCGCTGACGTAATCGCCGTTGACCAGTTTAATAATGTCCACACCGCCGTCGGTCCGGAAATCAGCTTTTTCCTCGTAGAAATACTGCGCTTTGATGTATTCCTCCGCGCAGGCGCCGCCTTGCGAGTTGGGTGCGAAGTGGTTGTGTTCGGCGAACACCGGCCGGCTGGTAAAACTCAGGGTACCGGAACCTTTGCCGTTGAAGGAAAAAAAGCCGACGATATTGATGTCGAACTTGTCCGTCATGGACTTGTACCGTTCACAGGGCGTGCCGTCTTTGAAAGTCGTGATGCCGCAGAACAAGCCGCTGCCCAGGACGCCGTCGCATTCCTCGGCAGGCATGCTACAGTCGTCGCGCATTTTTTTCAGTTCGTTTTGGATATGCTCGTCGGTGATGCTGCAACCGGGAAAGGAGCAGAAGAGCAGGTAGGAACCCAGCATCAGGGCCAGGCGAAAGGAGAACAACAGATAGGATTTCATGACCTTGTTTTTTTGAAAGTGGAAAAATGGTGCACCGGTTTCGGGTTTACGGACGGATGCGGATGGTGAGTTCTTCGCGCTCGGGCGAGGCAATGAGCTGAGCGTCGGTCAAGTTGGGGTCTGGCAGGATGACAGCTACAAACTCAGCGCTGCGCAGGTTGCCGCCAGCGGTGGAAAATTCGCTGGTACCGGTCAGGAAACGGCGCCAGGACGTCCAGTCGGCGCGGGCCAGCGCGCCGGCGACGGGGCCGAAAAAATCGTCGAGGTTGCGCTTGGCGGCCTTGTTGTCGACCAAGCGGAGAAAGCCATTTTGCTCCAGTCGGAGTGTAGTATCGGTGGCGCTCAAAACCTTGAAATTGCGCCGCGATTGCACGGTGAATACTTCCGGATTGGAAGAAACTTTGCTCTCTGCGGGAATCAGCACCTCCCACTGGCTGCCCAGCTCAGCCCCCGGAAGGCCTGCGGGAGGAATAACGGACAGTAGGTCGAGGATGGGCGAATACAGTTGGTCGGGATCGACCGGGGTGAGCGTTCCCGTGGAATCCATTTTGAAAGCAGTTTTGAAAGCAGCGTCGTCGAAAATGGCAGTTACGGTGCCGTCGCCCGGGAAGATCAACCGGAGGGTAGTAGAGCGAGTCTTTGCGAGTTTACCTTCGGTGTAGCCCTCGAACAGGATATCATAGTAGAGGGTTCGGGCTTGGTAAACGTCCCATTTCGGTACGGGCACCGGCGTGGCGGGCGCTTCGTTGTCTTTTTTGCAGGCCCAGAGGAGGCTGCCGGCGAAGAGGGTGGCGATGAGCAGACGAAAAACATACGGTTTCATAATTCAGGTGGCTGTTGTTGTGAAAAAATCAGCGGCGGTCCGCTGTGTTGACACGACAAAACTGCACCCGGGGCAGGCGGGTAATCCAGTACAGATTTTTGAAGGTTTCGGAGGCGTTTTTGGGTAGACTGCTTGGAGTTTTCGCAGTTTTTGTTTTTTTAAAAAATTGTAAATCAGGAGGTTAATACCGGGTTGCTTTTGTACACAAAACAGGCGTTTTTTAGCCGCGGCACTTCGGGCGCCAGGCAATTTCTTTTAAAAACTGACGGAAT
>CAZVZH010000258.1:0-1549 GCA_964630705.1 uncultured Saprospiraceae bacterium
AAAAATTTCCAGTCAATAACTAGTGCCACACCTACCCACCTACCATTATCGCAGCCGGTCCATCGACCGCACCAGTGCATCGTCTTTTCGAATAGCGCGGGCCGCCAGGTAATTGAGCAGGAGGGCCGCTACCGGCAGGGCAAATCCGGCAGCCCATCGAATGTTGCCGCCTGTTGGGGTTTGGTTGATCGTGGTGGCGGCGGTGAGGCCCGCCAGCGCGAGCAACATTACGCCAATGCCCGCCGCTATGATCGATAACCGGGCTTGCAGCGCACGGTTTTTAAATAAAAATATAGCCGACAGGGAAAGCAAGCCGCCCAGGGCTGTCAGCCCCAGCATACCGGGGTTGTCCAACGGGTTAAGCACGCCATCGGCTAAAGCAGGCAGCGCGCGCGCCGGGTCGCCGGCCGGTGTTTGCAGGTAAGGCAAGGCAAATTGGCCGCCTAAGGCGCTGGCGGCCAGCAGCAAAAAAATCGATTGAATACGTTGGATCATAACAAAACCGGGCTCTGTTCAGTGTCGGGCAAAAATACGTCAGGGCAGAGAGTTTAACCGTACAGCTCGTAGTGAATTTGCGTACGGTCGTAACCCAGGCGCACGAGCAGGTTGGCCACCGCTTCATCAATCATATTGCTCCAGCCGCAGAGGTAAAATGACACGTCGGGGCGTTTATCGGCATAATGCTCCAGATACACCTGGTGCACATGGCCCTGGTAACCCGGCCAATCGGGCTGTCGCGACAGCGCCACATCGTAGCGGAAACCAGGCATGGCGCGGGTGAGTGCCTCGAATTCGGCGCGGTACAAAATATCGGCTTCGGTCCGGCTGCCGTAAATAAGGTGGATGTTGCGGTGCGGCTTGCCGGAGTGCTGCAAATCGCGGAGCATGCTCCGAAACGGTGCAACGCCGGTGCCGGTGCACACGAAAACCAGATCGCGTTCAATTTTTTCGGGCAGGAAAAATGCGCCGTCAGGACCCTTCCAGCGCAGGATAGCGCCCGGCTGCACCTCCTCGAACAAATATTTGGAACCCAAGCCTTCCGGCGCCCGCACGATGCAAAGCTCGAGCAAATTGGGATCGTCGGCCGGAGCGCTGGCGATGGAATAACTGCGCCAGCGTTGCAGGCGTTTTTCACCGATGGGCAAATCCAGGGTGATAAATTGCCCGGCTTTGAAATCGGGGCGCTCTACGCCCGGCGTTTGCAGCCAAAACCGGCGCACCTGCGGGCTGGCAGGCTCTATTTTTACCACGGTGCTGTCGTACCAGGTGGGCATTTTAAATGGTTTGATGTGTTGGTAAAACTCTTTTAAACAGCAAAAGTTTAGGTAGAAAGGGGCGGTGATTTTTTGTGTGGCGGCCAGTTGAGCAGCGCGAAATTCGTTTAATTTTGATGCGCTGGAGTGCAAAAAACCGGCAATCGAAATATGACCAGAAATTTTTTCCTGTTTGTCCTGCTCCTGTTGTGGAGCGCCTGTTACACCACCTTTTACACGGTTGCCGACCTTAAAAACTACGACCCGAACATCCGCTTCAAAATTACCCAGGTCGA
>CAZVZH010000258.1:1649-6039 GCA_964630705.1 uncultured Saprospiraceae bacterium
CGCAAAGCGGAATACCTGGCGGTCAACGGAAACCTGTTTCAAATCCGCTACCGTCAGTAGCCATCAATCCACGCGGAGCGCCATGTCGGCGTAGGCGATGCAGGTGAAAAAGCCTTTTTCCAAAAAATAATTCCGCGTCGTTTCAGGCGCCTGCGCGCTGGCGGCCAGTACAAAATCGCCACCCCAGGCGCCCAGGCTTTTCACTGCGCCCGGGAAATCGGGAAAATACAAATCCTGTGCGCGGGGCAATTCGAGCGCCGTGCTGATGCAGCGCTCGTGTTCGAGCAAAACGGCCGAAAATTCCTCCAGGTTTTCCGCCTGCAAGCAGCGCTCCGACAGCGCCGAAATTTGGCTGATCAGCGGCCGGTTGCCAGCAGCCAGCGCGCGGTAGCGCTGAATGCCTGCGCGGCTGTTTTGTTTTTTGCCTAAAAAAACGAAAAACAGCTGGGCTGCGAACGGCGGATCGAAGCGTGCTGGTTGCACTTGCGGTTTCCCATCGGCAAGCCGGTAAAGCAAGGGCCCCGGAGCATAGGCGCAGGCGATGTCGTAACCCGAGCCGCCCAGGCTGTCGAATAACAGGCGGTAAGGGTCGACGCTTGCCCAGTGCGCCAGGGCGGCAATGAGCGTGCTGCTGGTGCCCAGGCCCCAGGCGCGGGGGAAGTCGGCGCGGGTGCGTACCCAACAACCGGCGGCATCCGCTAAAAAACCGGGGTTTTGTAAGCGGCAAGCAAGCAACATCTGCTGCAGGCGTTCGGCGGTTTCGGCGCTGCTGCTGTCGAGGATGTGGAGGGCAGGCAGGGCAAATGCCGCCTGAAACCAGCAGGCCCCGTTTTCGTCGTAGCTGCTCCAGCGCAACCGGTCGGTTTGCTCCAGCGGTTCTACCTGCAAACGTTGCCCGTAACGCACCGGGATGGCCAGTGCCAGGGCGCCGTCGAGCACGGCGTATTCGCCCGTTAGCAACAGCTTGCCATGCGCATGGGTGGAAAAAGCAAGGCTGGTGTTCATGCGCCCGAAATTTTTTCTACTAAAAAACCGGCGGCGGCCAAATGTTCCCAAAATGCCGGATAGGATTTGGCCACAACTGCCGGGTTTTCAATTTCGACAGGCCCCAGCATAGCCAGGCAGGCGAAGGCCATGGCCATGCGGTGATCGCCATAGCTGGCAAAACGAGGCGGCTGTTTCCATTGCGCGCGGCCCTCCAGACGCCACAGCCCGGCCGCGCCGGCAGGGGAAAACCGCACGCCGGTTTTGGCCAGTTCGGTTTGGAGCGCGGCCGTGCGGTCGGTTTCTTTGATGGCCAGGGTTTCCAGGCCCGAAAATTCGGCGCAGAGGCCCCGGCCGGCGCACACCACGGCCAGGGTTTGGGCGATATCGGGGCAGGGTAAAAAATTGAGTGTTTGACGCAGGGGTAGCTCTGGCGGTTGGTCGAATTTAATCAGCGCCGTTCCCGAATGCACCGAACCGGGGAACAACCAGTCGGCGATCACCGAGTCGCCCTGCCAGCTGTCGGGAAAAAGGCCGTGCAGGCGCAGGTCGGCGCTATCGGCAAAAGCGGCCATGGCATACCAGTAGGAGGCGGCCGACCAGTCGGCTTCTACCACGAGTTCGCGGGGCGTGTAGCCGCCGGGGGCTACCTCAATGGCCTCGCCGCCGGGACGCCAGCCAGCCTGCGCGCCGAAGTAATGCATTAGCCGGAGCGTCATGTCGAGGTAGGGGCGCGAAACCAGCCGGCCTTCAGGTATCAGTTCCAAGCCTTCAGGCAAATACGGCCCAATGAGCAGCAATGCGGAGAGGAACTGGCTGCTGAGGCCGGCATCGACGCGCACCTGCCTGCCGGAGCTGCCCAGCGCATTGGGGCTGCCGATTTGCAGCGGCGGAAATCCTTCGCGTTCCAAAAACCGGATGTTGGCGCCGAGTGCGCGCAAGGCCTGCACCAAGGGGCCGATGGGGCGCTCGCGCATGCGGGTTGAGCCGGTGAGTATTTGCGTGCCGGGCTGCAAGGCGAGGTATGCGGTGAGAAAACGGAAGGTAGTGCCCGCGTCGCCCGCGTCGTAATTTTCGGAGGGGGACTGGAGGAGGCGCAGGAGCGTTTGGGTGTCGTTGGATGTGGAGCGCCGGCGGAGCCAGCGTTCGGGGTCGGCGCCGGCCAGGGCCAGGGCGATCAGCGCGCGGTTGCTGATGCTTTTTGAGCCGTCGAGCGGGATGTCGGCCTGCAACTGACGGCCGGGTTTGGAGAGGCGAACAAGGTCCATCGGGGCAAAGATAGGCTATCTTCGCGCCATGTATTTTTCCGAAAAAGTGCTTCAGTTTACCCGCGATCTGCGGCCGCCGGCGATCGAATTGCCGCCTGGTTTCGAGTGGTTGTTTCCGTACAACCAGCCGGAAACGATGGCCGCGCTCTCGGCTTTTTACCAAAAATATTACGCCGATGCGCAGCCGCGCCATTTTCTCTTCGGCATCAACCCCGGCCGCTTCGGGGCGGGCGTGACGGGCGTTCCGTTTACCGATCCGGTGCGGCTGGAAGCGGAGTGCGGCATCGAAAACCCGTTTGCGAAAAAACAGGAATTGTCGTCGCAGTTTGTCTGGATGTTTATTCGGGCTTACGGTGGCGGGCAGGCGTTTTGCCGCGATTTTTACATCACCTCCATTTCGCCGCTGGGTTTTGTGAAAAACGGGGTAAACATCAATTATTACGACGACCGGGCTTTGCAGGCTGCCGTGGAGCCGTTCATTTTGTGGAACATCCGCACGCAGCTCGAATTCGGGGCCCGGCGCGAAGCGGCGGTGTGTATCGGCGAGGGGCAGAATTTTAAATTTTTTAAAAAACTGAACGAGCGCCAGGGCTTTTTCCGCGAGATCGTGCCGTTGCCCCACCCGCGCTGGGTAATGCAATACCGCCGGAAACGGGCCGATGAATTTGCGGAGCGATATGTTGAGGCGCTGCAACAGCTGGCGGGCTGAAGCCTACCGGGGCACGGTTTTCAATTGTTGTTGGATTTCGCTGAGTCGTTTTTGCCGGATGGAGTCGATCAGCACTGGCAGGAGCGTGGTGCGTTGCAGCGAACAGAGTTCGGTGAGTTCGGTGCGGGCCAGGTCGATCTGGGCGGCGCTGGTGGAGTCGATGCGTTGGCGGGTAGTGGCGTCGAGCGGTGTGTTGACGCCCTCGCAGGCGAGGAGGCTCAGGAGGCAGGCAGCGAGCAGCAAGCACTTCGATGTTCCGGGGCAGTTCACAGTTCGATGATTTTGCGGCGCAATTCAAAATTTTTGCCCAGGTACACTTTGCGCACCAGTTCGTCGGCCGCGAGCTCTTCGGCGGTGCCGGCGCGCAGGATGGAGCCTTCGAACATGAGGTAGGCCCGGTCGGTGATGCTGAGGGTTTCCTGCACGTTGTGGTCGGTGATGAGGATGCCGATGTTTTTGGTTTTGAGCTTGGCTACGATGTACTGGATGTCTTCCACGGCGATGGGGTCGATGCCGGCGAAGGGTTCGTCGAGCAGGATAAATTTGGGGTCGCTGGCCAGGGCGCGGGCAATTTCGGTGCGCCGCCGCTCGCCGCCGGAAAGGGTGTCGCCGTTGCTTTTGCGCACTTTGTGCAGGTTGAACTCGTCGAGCAGTTCTTCCAGTTTTTCCTGCTGTTCGGCGGGTTTCAGTCGGCCCATTTCGAGCACGGCCCGGATGTTGTCTTCGACGCTGAGTTTGCGAAACACGCTGGGTTCCTGGGGCAGGTAGCCGATGCCTTGCTGAGCGCGTTTGTACATGGGCAGGTCGGTGATCTCGGTATCGTTGAGGTACACCTTGCCGTCGGTGGGTTTGATGAAACCCACCACCATGTAAAACGAAGTGGTTTTGCCGGCGCCGTTGGGGCCGAGCAAGCCGACAATTTCGCCCTGGCGGACGTCGAAGTTGACGTCTTTGACCACGGTGCGTTTGCCGTAGATTTTGATCAGATTTTCGGCTCGTAGGATCATGCGCCGAGCAGGGTTTTAACGGTGGCGGAGATAAGCCGGCCTTCCGCTTTGCCGGCCAGTTGTTTGGTGGCGGCGCCCATGACCTTGCCCATATCCTGCGGGCCGTTGGCGCCGACTTCGGCGATGATGGCTTTCAGCGCGGCTTCCAGTTCGGGGCCTTCGAGCATGGCGGGCAGGTAGCGTTTGATGATTTCGATTTCCTCGATTTCCTTTTGCGCCAGTTCGGGCCGGTTGTTTTTGACGTAGATGTCGTAGGAGTCTTGCCGGCTTTTGAGCAGTTTTTGAAGCATTTGCACTTCGGCGGCTTCGTCGAGCGCTTTTCCGGAGCCGTCGGTTTTGGCGAGCAGGATGGCGCTCTTGATGGCCCGGATACCCCGAAGGGCTACTTCGTCTTTGGCCTTCATGGCGACGACCAGGTCTTT
>CAZVZH010000259.1:0-6018 GCA_964630705.1 uncultured Saprospiraceae bacterium
GGTGTACGGGCTGATGCGGGAGGCGGAACCGGGGCGGTTTGGGGCGTTGTAGGGGTACCGGTAGGGTCGCCAAACATGAGCCATCCCAAATTTTGTAGCCGACAATTTCCATCTTCGATAGAAAAACAGCGCCGACGTAGGCTTTCGACAGGATGAACAAGATTTCCAGGATTTTTTAAGGCGGTTTCACCGCCTTTGGTTGTTTGGTCGACAAAGCCGATCAAACATGAAATCCTGATAATCCTGTCGACAAAACACTGTTACAGCTGTCAATCCGATTTTCAAATTCCCAGGAAAATTCGGGATGACTTATGTGATTGCTGCTGCAATCACCAATTTGCCCTCACCCCCTGATCGTCACACTAAATTGTACACTCCGCCCATCCGAAGGCCAAATGCCGGGGCCCGGGTAAAACGTCGGGCGTTTGGTGTAATACTGCCGGTCGGTCAGGTTGTTCACCCCCAAGCGGAAGGTGAGGCGGTTGCCGACGCGGTAGGCTGCGTTAAAATCAAGCAGGGAATAGCCCGGCACCAGGCCTTGGGCGCCGTTGGCCGAGGGGGCCGTAGTGTTGAGGGCATCGGCAAAGTTTTCGCTGACGTAACTGAACAGCACCGATCCGCTCCAGCGGCGCCAGGCCGCTTGCAGCCCGTTCCGGCTCGTCCATTTCGGTACGCCTTCCACGTAGTTGCCTTTGACAGAGCGGTTTACGCCGCCGGCCAAAACCTCGGCGTCCAGGTATCGGGCGTTGAAATAGGCCGTGGAGGTAAATACCGTCAGGGCAAAATCGGGGCTGCGGTAGGGCGTAGCCTCCAGAAACAATTCGAGGCCGAAGCTGCGGTTGTCTCCGATGTTCGTTTTGTAGACATAGTTTTCGCCGGTGGTTTCATCGCGCAGGAGCAAATTGCCCAGGCGGTTCCGGTAGACCATGTAAAATCCGCCAACATCGTAGCGGAACCATTGCCCGACTTTTCCCCGGATGCCCGTTTCGGCAGTGTAGCCTTTGGCATTTTGGAGGTCTTTGTTGGCCCGTTCGAGCACCGAGGCCGGAACAATATCTTTGAAAATGACCGGGCGGTAGCCCTGCGACCAGCCGGCATAAATTTGATTTTCAGCCGGTAATTGGTATTTGGCGGAAATGCCCAGCAAGGGGAAACGGTGCTCGATGCGGTTGGGCACATCCTCCGGGTTGTAATACGAAATGCTGCCCGTCGCGTTGGTTTCCCCCAGCTCAACCCGCAGCCCCGGCGATACGGCCAGCCGGGAGCCGAGGTAAAAAATGTTTTCTGCAAACAAGGCGACGTTCCGGGTTTTAAACCACATATTGCGGCCCCAGTTCGGGTCGGTCCGCGTCAGGTCATAATCAAAACCGGTGGTGCCTTTTCCCTGTTGCCGGCGGTGCATGTTGTTGTGCATGTATTGCGCGCCAATGGCCAGCACTTGCTTCTGGTTTCTAAGGGCATAGTGGTGCAGCAGGCGCAGCTCCGAGTAATGCGAATGAAAATTATCGATATCCACCTGGCGGGCGTTGTAATCGCCTGTGGCAGTATTCACGGTATCGGCGACGGTGGCGAAGCGGTCGAACAACACCGAGTTGCGGGCGCCATACACGGCGGCATTGACCCAGCTAAGTTGGGTATTCGGGCCGAGGTGCCAGTCGAAGGTCAACGAAGGGATGTAAATGTCCGGACTGTAATAATTGCGTTTTCGGGTACTCTGCCGCGGGTTGTCGTCGAACATGGCATCTGTGAGCTGCCCCGGCAAGCGGTAGACATACCTGGAGCGGGCAAGTTCTGCTTTCAGCCGCATGGATGCGCCGATTTCCCAGGCCGTTTGCAGGTAAAACGCATCGCCGTTCGACCGGGCATTGTCGCGGTAGCCGTCGGATACCCGTTTGTTGTAGTAGGCGTAGTAGGTCAAGGGTCCAACCTTGCCGCCAACCGCGGTATAACTGCTGAAAAGGCCGAACGAGCCGACGGTCGTTTGTTGTTCGAAACCCACTGCGCGGGTGGTGTCGGCCGATTTAGGCACGTAATTGATCATGCCACCGAACTGAGCCCCGTATTGCAGAGACCCGGTTCCGCGGACCATCTCGATGCGCTCGATAGATTCCAGTGGGGCGCTGAAATGGCTGGCCGGATAGCCGTACATGTCCGAATTGGCCAAAATGCCATTGTGCCGGACGTTGAACTCCCAGCTCCGGTGCGGGTCGAGGCCCCGGGTGCTGATATTGAGTTGGTTGCCTGAGCCGTCCATGTCGTACACAAACACGCCCGGGACTTTTGCGAACACCTGCCGGCCCGTTTTTTCGGCCAGGTTGGCGTTCAGCCCGGCCACATCGATGATTTCAGATTTTTTCCCGGCAAAGAGGTAGGTGTGTTGGACGTCGGGCAAGCGCTCTACTTTTTGTTCGGCCAGGCGATAAGCCGAGATGGTGAGGGAGCGAAGTTTAATGTCGCCTAATGAATCCGATTGCGCCCAAAATTCCGAGGTGGGAAAAATAACGACAGCGGCAAACAACCACAAAACCTGCATTTTTTTCATGTCAAAACGATTATTTACGAAAGCGCCAAAGGTCGGCACCCCGGGGGAGGTATTCTTTAAAAAGTCCTTAAAATCCGGGTCGTTTTGACTGTTTTTAGGTGTTTTTGGGCCCAAACAGGCGCAGTGCTCCGGGAAAACAGGAGGCTTGGGCTGGCGGAGTGCCAGGCCATTGAAACCGTATTTTTGCAGGTAAAAAGTGCCGCTGGTTTTAATTATGCAACGGCATGCTCCCCGAATTCCCCTCGATCTTTTTCACTTCCCGGTGGTAGGCTTCCACCACCGAGCCGTCGGCAGCCAGCAGCACAAAGCAGCGGGTTTCGAGGTTAAAATCCTGGACCGTGAACTTTTTTCCGGCGTATTCAACCAATTCATTCGGGGCAATGGCATAGCTGGGGCGCAGGATGAACGGTGTAGGTTGCTGCATCTGAGCGCGGGTTTTAAAGTCAAAATGTAAGATGTAAAATGTAAAAGTCAAAAGGGCGCTGGCATCGTGTTTTAGTCATGGTGGCATTTAGGAAAAGTTGCACCCTGCGCCGAAATCTCCCTTTTGACTTTTACATTTTACATCTTACATTTTGACTTTATTTAGATCAACAAGAATGCCAAAGATTATCCAAAATCTGCTCAAACTTTCCACAGCCGCAAAAAAAGCACCTCCAGCGCCAGAAAAAGCAGGGTAAAAATCAGGCACCAGCGCCACAGCACCACCCCCTGGTTTTCTTCATTCACCACTTGGGTAAAGTTAGCCTCGGCATTTTCCGCCAGTACTTTCATGTTGGGCGGCAGGCCCTCGGCCAGGGCGGCTTCGTTGCGGTAGCGCAGGTCGCTTTCGCGGCGGTCGTAGTTGAAAGCGAATTCGGCGAGGGTGGAGTCGGAGCGCAAGCTCAGCCGGTACCAGCCCGCGTCGCGCAATTGCGGACCGGGGCTGAGCAGCACCTTGGCGCCGAGGATGCGCTGTTCGGGGATAAACTCCGTGGCGGCGGTTTGGCCTGCCTGGGTTTCGGGCGCGCCTGCAGTGGGCTCGGCAGCCAGCCGCAGTTTGTACACCATTTCGCCGCTGGCCGACACGAGGTGGTTGGCTTCCAGCACCTCGTCTTTGCCGATGGTGTAGGCGATTTGCCGGCCTTTGGCGCCGGCGATGGCGGTTTTGAACAGCAGGGGCACGAAAATTTCGCCGTTGCGCACCAGGTCGTTCAGCTGCTCGTCGAGGGGCGCTGCGCAGAGGTAGAGCGCGCCTTCGCCGGCGGGGTATTTAGCCAGCATGGCCGAGCCGTCGCGGTAGCTGAGGATGTGTTCACCGCGGTTGGGCGCCAGTTTGAAATTGCCCTGCGTGCCGGGCAGGCGCAGGTTGGCGCTTTTGTTCAAAAACACGTCGTTGAACACAAACTCCTCGGTGTTGATCTGGCTGGCCTGGCGGGGCGTGGGTTCGTAAGCCCCGAGCGTGCCCGCGTCGAAGTTTTGCAAAAAGCCGTTAAAGGCGTTGAGGTCGGCGCTTTGGGCTGGGAAAACCAGCACGTTGCCGCCGTTTTGGGCGAAGGTTTTGAGTTCCTGGGCCAAACCGGAGCTCACCAGCGCCGGTTCGTTGAGGATGATGAGTTGGAAATTGGGGAACCTGGAGTAGTCGAGCGAGCGCAGGTCGGCATTTTCCAAATTAAAATAGCGCGCCCCGGCGAAGGCATTGTTGAGATACTTGTTGGGTTGTTGGCCGTTGATCGCCAGCACGTTGATGCGTTCGGCGACATAAAAACTCAGGTAGTAATCGTCGTCGAATTGCACGGGAAAATCCGTGACCGCGAGCCGTGCTTCGTGCCAGCCGGCGTGCAGGATGTTGAAACTCACCGTGTCGAGCCGGGTGCTGCGGGCCGGAATGCTCAGTGCGCCTACGGGTTTGGTTTGGCCGTCGTGGCGCAGGCTGAGGCGTATTTCTTCGGCGGTTTCGTCGCCCCGGTTGCTCAGTTTTACCAGCAGGCGGGCGGGCTGGTTGAGAATTTGCACCGGACTTTCGAACCAGGCGGAGTCGATGGAAATATTGTTTTCCTGCACCGCGCGCATGGGCACCAGGCTGATGTCGAGCAGGCTGTCGGTGAAGTTGTTGAGGTCGGTGATATTGTCCTGAAAATCGCTGATGAGGAAGGCGATTTTGTTTTGCGCTTTGCCCGTGTTGAGGCATTGTTGCTGGCGGATCAGCACCTTCGACAACTGCCGGGTGGCGGGGCTGATGCGGATTTCTTCGATGCGGGTCAGGGCGTCTTCTTTACCGACGAGGCGCTGGTCGCGGCCTTCAAAATCGGCGGTCAGCACCTGAAACCGGTCGGCCGGGCCGTAGGCCGTCACGATATCGCGGGCGCGTTGTTTGGCCAGCTCAAGCAGGGGCGCGTCTTTCGACAAAGCGGCCATGCTAAACGAGTTGTCGATGAAAATACTCACCGCTTTTTCCCCTTGTTTCACCTCCGAGGAGCGCGGGATGAACGGTTGGGCGAAAGCCAGTACCAGGAAAATGATGGCCAGGCAGCGCAGGAGCAGCACCAACAGGTTGCGCAGTTTCTGGCGGTTGTTGGTGATGTCTTTGACCTCTTGTAAAAACCGGACGTTGGTGAAATAGACTTTCCTGAACCGCCGGAAAAAAAACAGGTGGATGATGATCGGGATCGCGATGGCGGCGGCGGCAAAGAGGAAATACGGAAATAAAAATTGCATGGTGTGGCGCGCTGGGTGCTGGGCGATTATCTGTTATGCTGTGCAAATTTCTACAAATGGCTCTGGGGCAAAATTTGTTTTGCGGGAGCGCAAAGTTGGTGTTTTTTCGGCGAAAAAAAGGGCTGCGGCAACAGATAACGCCCCGGCAGGTGCGGCCCCGCCCAAAATAATGGCCTGCGGGTTTTAACTTTGCCCCTGCCATGCCTGAACAACTGCCCGCGCGCCGCCTCCCCGCCGAATGGGAACCGCAAGACGCCGTCCAACTGACCTTCCCCCATGCCGGAACCGACTGGGCCGATATGCTCGACGAAGTGCTGCCCTGTTTCGTGAAAATCGCCGAAACCGTCAGCCGCTTCGAACAGGTACTCGTGGTGTGCGCCGACAAGGAGGCCACCCGCCCGCTGCTCCGCCATGCCGTGCAGGAGCGGCTCCACCTCGTCGAACTCCCCAGCAACGACACCTGGGCGCGCGACCACGGCGGCATCGTCGTCGAGGAGAACGGCCGGCCGGTGCTCCTCGATTTTATGTTCACCGGCTGGGGCCTGAAATTCCCCGCCAACCTCGACAACCAACTCACCCGGTGCTTGTTCGACCAAGGTTTTTTTAAGGCCGAACACCGCTACCCGGGCCTGGCCCTAGAAGGCGGCGGCATCGAAAGCGACGGGCAGGGCACGCTGCTCACTACGGCCGAATGCCTGCTCTCGCCCAACCGGAACCCGCATTTGAACAAAACGGAAACGGAAAACCGGCTCCGCGATCTGTTCGGCCTCGACCGCGTG
>CAZVZH010000260.1:0-5988 GCA_964630705.1 uncultured Saprospiraceae bacterium
CCTTAGATGGATAGGAACGCGGACGACGCAGATTTAAGCGGATAGCCGCAGATTTGATCGGTTTGGCGCGTAGAACAACTCTGGTCGGACACGATTTGATTTCGGGTTAAAGAGCCCAGGGCTCCCATGATTCGACCTTGACGCGAAAATTGACCCCAAAAGCCCAAATTATCGGCACATGATGCCATCAAATGATGCCATCAGCCCCCGAGCCGTCCCAAACCCCGAACGTTAAAAACACCCTCCTCCCCGCGCCAAAAGCCCCAATCCCGCCAACAAACCCTACCTTTAACGCCCGAAGCCATGCATCCTACCACCCGCACCCTTTTCCGTTCCCTGGCCCTGGCCATCCTTTTTTTCAGCGCACTGCCGCAAGCCTGCACCCCCGTCAGCTCCCGCGACGCCCGCCAGGAGCCGCCATCAGCCGCAGTGCGCAACCCGCACCTGCGCGCCCTGATTGAAGAATTCGACCGCTACTTCGCCGACACCATGGCCGGCATGGGCCTGCCCGGCGCCGCAGTGGTGATCGTCAAAGACAGCGTGGTGGTGTTCCAGCGGGGCTACGGCCTGAAAGCGGCCAATCAACGGCTCGATTCCGTGGGTGTCAACACGGTATTCCGCATCGGCTCATTGTCCAAAGGCTTCGCCGGCGTGCTCACCGGCATCCTGGTGGCGGAAGGCGATTTGCGCTGGGACGACCGCATCGTGCGCTACGTGCCTGAGTTTGAACTTTCCTCCGCCGATCAAACCCGGCAGATTACGCTCCGTCACCTGCTTTCGCACACCACCGGACTCCCCTACCACGCGTACACCAATATGATCGAAGCGGGCTATGGCCTGCGCGACATTGCCAAAAATTTTTCCAAACTGCGGCTGCACGGCAAGCCCGGCCAAATTTTCAGCTACCAAAACGCCGCCTTCAGCCTGGTCGGTGAAGCCATGCAGGCCAGCACCGGAAAGTCGTACCCCAGCCTGCTGCGCCGCAAGATTTTCGAACCCGCCGGCATGCGCAACGCTTCGGCCGACTGGGAAAGCATCCAACGTTGTACCGATCGCGCCCTGCCCCACCGCGGCGCCGCTCCTGAAAGCATCACCCAACGCTACTACAACGCCGCGCCCGCCGGCGGCGTCAACGCCAGCATCGCCGATATGGGCGAATGGCTGCTGCTGCTGCTGGGTTACAAGCCCCAGATCGTGTCGACAGCTACGCTCGACGAGGTGTTCCGCCCTGTAATCCGAACCGGCCGCGAACGCCAACGCTTCCACTCGGCCGCCGGCCCCGCCGACGCCTATTACGCTATGGGTTGGCGACTGCTCAGCGCCGGCGCCGACACGATTGTGTACCACGGCGGCGCTGTCAATGATTTCCGCAGCGAGATCGCGTTCCACCGCCGCGACGGCATCGGCATCTGCGTGCTGTTCAACACCCCTACCAGCCTGGCCGACAACTGTATCGGCGACTTCTGGGATCGGTACTACGCCCACCGCGACTCTATTTTGCAGTGGAACCGGTGAAGAGGACCTTGATTGCACCCTTATCAGCCTAGTACCGCCTCTGTCCGCTTTTGTCCAAACTTTTACCGCCGTCAGGCGCGCGCTACTGCAAACTGCACTTAACTTGCGGGACCTTTTTCTGGCAAAACCACACTCCTTACTTCTACCCGTACCATCTGCCCTTTTCATGCAGCGCATTTTACCGCTCCTGCTTTTCTGCTGTCTCGCGTTTCCGGCCCTCAGCCAAACGTTTTCTCCCGATCCGGGCGCTGTGCTGCAAAGGGAAACCGCCCTGGAACAAGCTACAGAATGTTATATTTTTTTCAATAACCCCTCCGGCGACAGCCTGCAACTGCGCTGGAAAAAAATCGAAACCAGTGTGCCCGCCGGCTGGGCGATCGACCTCTGCGACTACGGCCTGTGCTATACCGGTATCCCGGCCAGCGGACTGATGAACACCGCTGCCGACACCGCCCGCCCCTACCTCAAACTGATCGTGCAGCCCGGCACAACACCCGGCGCCGCCTGGCTCTGGTTCCGCGTTTGGCAAAACGGCAACCCCGCCAACACCCAGGATGTTTTTTTCGACTTGCATACCCCCGGCACCTCGGCCGTGCAAGAAGCCCCCCTGCCCGAAATTTCCATTTTCCCTAACCCGGCCCCCGGGGCGGTCTGGTTGCGGCATAACGGCGCCCGCGCGCTACCGGCGGCGCTGCGCGACGTTTCCGGGAAAATTCTTTGGCAAGGCGCGCTACCTGCAGGCGAAAACTTGCGCCTCGAACTCGCCGCCTGGCCCGCCGGCGCCTATTTTTTGCAAACGGCCCACACCACGCATACCATTTTGCACCGATAACAAAACTGCTTTTCCCGCACCTACACCGCTCTGTCTGCAACATGAAAAATCTGATTACCTTCCTGCTCTATTGCCTCTCCGTCACTGCGCTGATCGCCCAGGCGAACAGTGAAAGTCAGCTGACTGTGCTCCAGGCCGGCCTCACCGAAACCACCCTGCGGCTCGACCTCAGCGGTTACGACTACACCGACGTGCAAACGCCCCAGGGCGCCGCTCAGGTTATTCATTTTCAAAACGGAACGCCGCTGCTGGAAAAAGGCGCGCCCGACCTGCCCAAGTTCAGCACCGCCCTGCTCATCCCAAACAAGGGCAACATGGCCGTGGAAATTGTCGGCGGGGAGTACGACGAATACCCCAATGTGGCCGTGGCCCCCTCAAAAGGCAATTTGCTGCGCACGGTCGATCCGGCAACGGTGCCTTACGAATATGGCTCGGAATACAGCCGCGACGCTTATTTTCCCGGCCGTTTGGCCGACCTGAACGACCCCTACATTTTCCGGCAGGTGCGCGGGCAAGCGCTGTGGATCTATCCGGTGCAGTACAACCCCGTAACACGCCATCTGCGGGTATACCGCACGCTTACCTTGCGCGTGTATGCCACCGGGGGAGCGGGCAAAAACGAACTATCCGGCGGACCGCTGCTGCCCGAAAGCCGCGCGTTCAGCCAGTTGTACCGCCGCTTGTTCGCCAACTACACGTTCGACGCGGCGGCGCGCGGCGGCGGCTTGCAAGACCCCGATAAAATGCTGGTGATCACCGCCGACGCCCTGCTCGACGAACTCCAACCGCTCGTCACCTGGAAACGCCAAATGGGTATCCACACCACCGTGGTGCCCATGTCGGAAATCGGCTCCACCAAATCCTCCGACGTGTACAATTTTGTTAAAAGCTACTACGCCCAGCACGGTATAACCTACCTGCTTTTGGTGGGCGACGAATACGCCATCGAACCGGAAATGCGGCCCAGCGGCGCCCTGTATTCCTGCGACAACTGCTTCGGCTATATGTCGGGCGACGACCATTTCCCGGAAGTACTGGTCGGTCGCCTGCACGCCAGCACGCCCGAGCAACTGCGCATCATGGTCAACCGCAACCTCGAATACGAAATCAACCCCCTGATCGACAGCGCCCAAAACTGGCTGGCCACGGGTATGGCCTCTGCTTCCAATGAAGGCGATGGTATCGGCGACGACGGCCAGGCCGACTGGCAGCACGCCAACGAGTGGAAAATCAACCACCTGGCCGACGGTTTTGAAAAATACTGGGAATTCTACGACGGCAACCACAGTGCCGACTCCCCCACCCCCGGCGACGCCACGGCCGACCAACCCGGCAACCCAACCAACACCCCGCTGGTCAACCTGATGAACAGCCGCGGCGTTTCGCTGTACAACTACACCGGCCACGGATGGGAGCAGGGCCTGGTGAGCGGCAATTTCAACACCGATGCCGTTGGCCAACTCCGCAACAAAAGCCGCTATCCCATCCTCATCGCCGTCGCTTGCTGCGCCGGTAATTTCACCAACGGCGAATGCCTGGGCGAAGCCTGGCAGCGCGCCGGCGACCCCGCCACCGGTGAACCCTGGGGCGGCATCGCGGGCTTTTTCTCCAGCGATTACCAAAGCTGGAGTCCGCCCATGGAAGGCCAGGACGGCATGAACCAGTACCTCACCGACGCCGACGGCCTCCAACTCACCCCCAGTATCGGCGGTATGCTCGCCTACGGCAACGCCCGCATGATCGCCGCTTACAACCAGGGCGGCGAACTCATGGCCGACTTCTGGAACCCCTTCGCCGAGCCGTCGACCATGCCGCGCACCGCCACCCCCAAGGCGCTCGCAGCCATACATGTCGATTCGACAGCTTTTGAAACGACCAGCATTCTGGTCAGCTGCCCCGTCGAAGGCGCACTGGTCAGCTTGTTTTGGGAAAATCAAACCTGGGCAGTGGCGACTGTGGAGAACGGCGTCGCCGAGCTGTTCATCGCTCCTTTGAACAACATCGGCAATCTCGTCGTCACGGTCACACAGTTCAATTACCTGCCCTACCAAGGCACCATTGCCGTCAAACCCGCCGCCCAACCTTTCGTGGTCGGCCAGAATATTCAACTCGACGACAGCGCGGGCAACAACAACCAGCGGGCTGATTACGGCGAGGCTGTTTCGCTAAACGTTTTTCTGAAAAATATCGGCCTCGGTACGGCTACCGGCGTGGAAGCGCGCATCAGCACAAATAGTCCGTACCTCACTGTGACAAACAATCTGGCTACCGTCGGCGACATCAACAGCAATACTGGCCTGCCGGTCAACTTTGGGTTCACTGTCGGCGCAGCCATCCCCAATGGCGCCAAAGCGGAAATCCTGCTCACGCTGAAATACAGCGACACGATCGAGTACAGCGTGCCCGTGCCGC
Organism: uncultured Saprospiraceae bacterium; assembly: GCA_964630705.1. Lineage (GTDB taxonomy): Bacteria > Bacteroidota > Bacteroidia > Chitinophagales > Saprospiraceae > M3007. Next base: position 4,760 of record CAZVZH010000260.1, read on the forward strand.
TCAACCTCTACGCCCCGGTGCTGGAAATCGGCGCCTGGACGATCGACGACAGCCAGCAAGGCAACGGCAACAAACGCCTCGACAGCGGCGAGATCGTCCGCATCCACATCATCAACCGCAATACCGGCGGCAGCGACTGCCCGAAATCGCTGGGCACGCTCACCAGCCTGTCGCCCTACCTCACCGTCAACGGCACCGCGCTGATCGGTCCGCTCAACGCGGCCACCGGCGAGGAGAGCATCTTTTTCCTCGTCACCGTTTCGCCTTCGGCGCCGCCCAGCGTTTCCGCCAATTTGAACTACCTGCTGCGCACGCCCGACGGCAGCTATCAAGCCGAGAAAAACATCGGCCCGCTCACCGTCAACGCGATCATCGAAACTTTTGAAAGCAATAACTTCAACACCTTCAACTGGCAGCAACTCGGCCAAAAACCCTGGCTGATCACTACCGCCGCCCCCTATGCCGGGCAGTATTGCGCTCGCTCGGGCACCATCACCCACAACCAGGAATCGACCATGGAACTGCAAATGCTCGTGCTCGAACCCGGTACGGTAGCCTTCGCGCGGCGGGTGAGCAGTGAAGCCGACTTCGACTTCCTGCGCTTTTACATCGACGGCGTCGAAATGGGCGCCTGGAGCGGCAACGTACCCTGGGGCGAGGTGTCGTACCCGGTTGAAACCGGCTTGCATACGCTGACCTGGACGTATCAAAAAGACGACCTCGTGAGCTCGGGCACCGACCGGGCCTGGGTGGATGAAATCACCTTGCCGCCGCACCAAATCGTAGTTGGAACCCACACGCCGGGCGCCGAAACGCTGCGCATGGCGATCAGCCCGAATCCGAACTCGGGAACCTTCGACCTGCAACTTCAGCTGCCGGAAGCGCAAGCCTTGCGCATCGACCTGTACGACGGCCTGGGGCGGCTGGTGCGTCCGCTGCAAGCGCCCGTTGATTTACCGGCCGGATTGTTCCGCACCCGGGTTGATCTGGGCGCCGTGCGGCCGGGCGTTTACCTGGTGCAGGCCAGCGGCGCGGGGGTTCATGCGGTGAAAAAAGTGGTGATTACGCGGTAGAGCGATTTACGACTTACGATTTACGATTTACGATTGGGTTCACCTTTCTGGAAGCAGGTTTGGATGCAGCAATTGGGAATATGGCTAAAGCTGCATCCAAGCCTGCTTCCAGAAAGGTGAACCCAATCGTAAATCGTAAATCGTAAATCGTAAATC
>CAZVZH010000261.1:0-5977 GCA_964630705.1 uncultured Saprospiraceae bacterium
ACTGACCGCGCAGTGAAGGAACAAAACAACCAACAACCCGATTTAAATAATCTGTCATCCCCATGTGTGGAATATCCGGAATTGTTCATTTTGACGGCCAGCCCGTTGCGCAAGGCCAGCTGAGCGCCATGATACGGGCCATGAAACACCGCGGCCCGAACGACGAGGGCAGCTTTACAGAAGGCGGCCTGGGCCTTGGTGTTGTGCGGCTGAGCATCCTCGACCTCAGTCCGGCCGGGCACCAGCCCATGTTGTCGGCCGACGAACGTTACGTGCTCATTTTCAACGGCGAAATTTTCAACTACCTCGAACTCCGCGAAGAACTGAAAGCCAAAGGCCATGTGTTCCGCACGCAAACCGACTCCGAGGTCATCCTCGCCGCCTATGTCGAGTGGGGCGAAGCCATGCTGCACCGCTTCAACGGCATGTGGGCTTTTGTCATTTACGACCGCCGCGACCAGACCTTGTTCGCCGCCCGCGACCGTTACGGGGTCAAGCCGTTTTTTTACGCCCTCGACGGCCGGCGGCTGCTGTTCGGCTCCGACATCCGCTCCATCACTGCCGTGCTGGGCCGCAAGCCTACGCCCGACCAGGAAAGCCTGTTTAATTTTCTGGCTTTCAACCGCACCGACATGAACGACGGCACCTTCCTCCGGGAGGTGAAAAAACTCGACCACGGCCACTGTTTCCGCCTGCGCATCGGCGCCGGCGCCTCTGCTGCCGAACAAAAATTCCAGCCCCGGAAATGGTACGACATCCGCCAGCAACTCAAAGAGCCGTTTGCCTCGCCCGAAGCCTACCGCGACATGTTCGTTTCCTCCGTCAACCTGCGCCTGCGCAGCGACGTGCCGGTGGGCGTTTGCCTCAGCGGCGGCCTCGACTCGTCGAGCATCGTGTCGGTGTTGCTGCAAGACCTCGGGAAAACCGACCTGAACACTTTTTCGGCCGTGTACGGCAAAGGCAAAAAGGGCGACGAATCGGGCTTTATCGACCTGTACCGCGACCAACTGCGCAACATGTACTTCACCGAGCCCGACGCCCAGAGCCTGCTCGCCGACCTCGACGACCTCGGCCGCGCCCAATACGAACCCGTGCCCAGCACCTCCACCTACGCCCAGTATCGCGTGATGAAACTGGCCAGCCAGCATGTCGTCGTCACCCTCGACGGGCAGGGCGCCGATGAGGCCCTGGCCGGCTACCACTACTTCTTCGGATTTCATTTTAAAAACCTGCTCCGGCAAGGCAAACTGGGTGCGCTGGCATCCGAAATCGGGCATTATTACGCCAAACACCGCTCCTGGTACGGCATCAAAAGCCTGGTATTTTTTATGCTGCCGGAAATGCTGCGCACGCGGGTGCGGGTGCTGGAAAAAGGCTATCTGGACCCCGGTTTTTTCCAGGACAACGCCCGCTCAACCAATGTAATCACCGGCGAATTGTACGGCTCCAGCTCGCTGCAGGAAGCCCTCATCAACCATTTCGAATACAAACTCGAACACCTGCTGAAGTGGGAAGACCGCAACTCCATGTGGTTCTCGCTCGAAGCCCGGGTGCCTTTTCTCGACTACCGACTGGTGGAGCGCACGCTCACGGTGCCCGAAGACCTGATCATCCGCAAAGGTATGACCAAGCACATCCTGCGCGAGGCGATGAAAGGCACGTTGCCCGAAGCCATCCGGATGCGGCGCGATAAGGTGGGCTTCGAAACGCCCGAAGCCGAGTGGTTCCGTACGCCGGCGTTTCAAAAATATATCACCGACATGATCCACTCCGCGCCGTTTACCACCCGCGGCACCATGGATCTGAAAAAAGTGCGGGCCATTTATCAAAAACACCTCGACCGCCAGGGGAATTACTCCCGGGAAATCTGGAAGTGGATCCACCTGGAGCTTTGGTACAAACAGTTTATCGACGCATGAAACGCCACGCCCGCAACCTGATGTTCCGCTTGCTGCGCCGCTCCGGCCTGCCGGCGCTGCTGCGCGCCACCGTGCAGCGGCGGCAGGTGACCATCGTTATGCTGCACGACCCCGAGCCCGAGGCGGCCGAGCGCGCCTTGGTTTATTTGAAAAAACACTACAACCTCATCGCGCTGCGCCAGTTTCTGGAAGCAACCCAGCAGGGCGACGCGACGCAGCTGCCGCCGAAACCACTGATCGTCACCCTCGACGACGGGCATGCCGGCAATTACGCGCTGCTGCCAGTTTTTCAAAAACACGGCATCCCGGCCACGATTTTTCTCTGCTCGGGGGTGGTGGGCACCCGGCGCCGGTTCTGGTTTCGCCACCCGACGCCCGGCATCGGCAAGGAGGCGTTCAAAACGCTGCCCAACAGCGAGCGCCTGGAGCGCCTGGCGGCCTTCGGCTTTTCGCCCGAACGCGAATACGACACGGCGCAGGCTTTGTCGAAAAGCCAGATCGAGGCCATGCGGCCCTTCGTGGATTTTCAGGCGCACACCGCCTTTCACCCTTGCCTGCCCTACTGCGACGAGGTGGAGGCCGAGCGCGAAATTTTGGATTGTAAAACCACCTTGGAGCGCGACTTCGGCCTCGAGGTGTCGGCCCTGGCTTTTCCTAACGGCGATTATTCCGAGCGAGACATTGCCCTGCTGAAAACAGCCGGCTACCGCTGCGCCATCACGGTCGACTTCGGGTACAACAACCTGAACTCCGACCTTTTCCGCCTCAAACGCCTGAGTATCGACGACAGCGATGCGCCCGACGCCGTAGCCGTGAAAGCCAGCGGCTTGTGGACCCTGCTGCTGGGCCTGGCCGGCAAACGAAAATGGACGCGGCTGACGGAGCTGCATCCTCAAAAAATCTAAAAACGAACCAACTATCCACCACCCTTTCGCCAACCCGATTATGCAAATACGACGCTTTACTTCCTTTTCCGAACTTGAAAAAAGCGGCCTGCTCGCGGCCTTCCGGCAGTTTTTGGAGCAAGCGCCCGACGATAATTTTTTCCAGAGTCCGGAATTTTTAAAATTTATCGAACCCGTGCACGGCTACCAGCCTTACCTGTTGGTGGCGCAAAGCGATTCAGGCGCCATCCTGGGCTCTTTGGCCGGGGTAATCCAAGCCGATGGCGGGGGCATGAAAGCCTGGTTTTCGCGGCGCGCCATTGTGTGGGGCGGTCCGGTGTTGGCTGACCATTTGAACGGCCACAGCCAGCAGGTGGTGGTGCAGTTGCTGGAAGCGTTGAAAGACAGCTTGCGCGGGAAAGCGATTTTTATTGAGTTCCGGAATTTTTTCGATTGCACAGCGCTGCGGCCGGCGTTCGAAGCCTGCGGGTTTCAGTTCAAACCACATTTGAATTATATCGTCACCCTCGACGACGAAGCCGCCGTGCAGGCCCGCATGAGCAGCAACCGCCGCCGGCAAATCCGGGCCAGCCTGGGCGCCGGCGCTACCTACGGGGAGCCCGAATCGGAGGCAGACGTGCGGCAGTTGTACAACTTGCTCGACAGCCTGTACCGGGAAAAAGTAAAGAAGCCGCTGCCCAGCCTCGATTTGTTCCTGCAGTTTTGGAAATCGCCTTCGGCAAAAACCTTTGTAGTCAAATACGAGGGCCAGGTGATCGGCGGCAGCGTTGGCCCGGTTTATGCCAACAAAGTGATTTACCAGTGGTATGTGTGTGGCGACAACGGGGCCATCAAAGGCGTGCATCCCAGCGTGCTGGCATCCTGGGCGCCCATCGAATACGGCCTGAAAAACGGCATCGAGTATTTCGACTTTATGGGCGCCGGGCGCCCCGACGACAGCTACGGCGTGCGCGATTTCAAGGCGCGTTTCGGCGGCGAGGAGGTATGCCACGGCCGTTTTGAGCTGGTGCTCAGTCCCTCGCTGTTTCGCGTGGGCAAACTCGGACTGAAAATTTATCAAACCATACGATCATGAGAGTAATCTTCGACATCGGGCACCCTGCCCATGTGCATTTGTTCAAACACCTGGCCCGCCTGCTGATGGCCCGGGGCGCGGAAGTGTTGTTCACGGCCCGCGACAAAGAGTTTGAACTCGACCTTTTGGAGGCTGAGGGCTTCCCCTACGTTTGTTTCGGCAAACACTACCGCAGCCTGCCCGGCAAACTGTGGGGTTTGGTGCGCTACGACATTCAGATGTTTCTGACCGGGCTCAAATTCAAGCCCGACCTGTTTGTCAGCCACGGCACGCCCTACGCCGCCCATGCCGCCTTTTTGCTCGGCGTGAAAAACCTGGCCATCGAAGACACCGGCAATATGGAGCAAGTGATCCTGTACCGGCCGTTTACCGACGCTATCCTCACGCCTGAAGTGCTGCCGAAAGACCTGGGGCCGCGGCAAATCCGCTACAACGGCTACCACGAAATTGCCTACCTGCACCCCGAATTTTTCACGCCCGACCCCAACATCCAGCAATGGCTGGGCGTGGAGCCGGGTGAGGAATACGCTATTGTTCGATTTATTTCCTGGAATGCCACGCACGACGTAGGGCACAAGGGCATGTCGGCCGACGACAAGGTGCGGCTGGTAAAAAAACTTTCGGAGCGCATGAAAGTGTTCATCACTTCGGAGCGGGGCGTAGTCGACGAGCTCAAGCCGTTCTGCCTGCGTATGCCGCCCGACAAGTTTCACCACGTGCTGAACTACGCCACTCTGGTGGTGAGTGAGGGCACTACTACGGCGGTTGAAGCCGGCATTTTGGGTACGCCCTGCGTATACATCAGCACCTTCGACGACCCCAACTGCCGGGAGATGGAAGGCTTCGGCCTGGTGTTCAACACCTCCGAATCGGGCAAGGTGTTTGAAATGGTGGACAGCGTGTTGGCTGAGAAAAAGGAAACATACCGCGCGCGCGCCAAAACGTTTTTGGCCACCAAGGTGAACGCCACCCGGTATTACTACGATTTTATCGTTGACCGCTACGAAAAAGACAAATCACCAGTAAAAGATCCGACATGGAAATCAAGCTATTAGTCACCGGCGGGGCCGGGTTTATCGGCTCCAACCTCGTCGAAAAATACCTGAACGACGAGCGGGTCGGCCTTGTGCGCGTGGTCGACGACCTTTCCAACGGCTACTACGAAAATATCGCCGAGTTTGAAGGGCATCCAAAATTTGAATTTCTGCGGGGCGATATCTGCGACTACTCGGTTTGCCAGCAAGCCATGCGCGGCATCCACAAGGTGACGCACCAGGCTGCGCTGGGCTCGGTGCCGCGCTCGCTGGAAAATCCGGCGCGCACCAATGAGGTGAATGTCGGAGGCACGGTCAACATCCTGCACGCCGCCAAAGAAGCCGGCGCCGAGCGGGTGGTGTTGGCTTTTTCCTCCAGCACCTATGGCGACAGCGCCGAGCTGCCCAAGGTGGAGGAGCGTATCGGGCGGCCGCTTTCGCCGTATGCCGTGAGCAAGTATGCGGCGGAGTTGTATGCCGAGGTGTTCCAGCGCAGCTACGGGCTGGATTTTGTGGGCTTGCGGTATTTTAATATTTTCGGTCCGCGGCAAAATCCAGACAACCCTTACGCCGCCGTGATCCCGATTTTTTGTAAAGCTTTTCTGGAAGACCGGCAGCCGCTGATACACGGCGACGGGACGACGAGCAGGGATTTCACCTTTGTTGCCAATGCGTTGCACGCCAACGACTTAGCCTTGTTCTCCACCGATCGAACGGCGCTCAACCAGGTGTACAACGTGGCTTGCGGCGAACAGGTGAATCTGAACCAGATGGTCGACATGCTGCGGCAGATCACGGGGAAAAACATTCAAGCCGTGCATGGCCCTGAACGCCCCGGCGACGTGAAACATTCGAAGGCCGATATTTCAAAAATTCAGCACGGACTCGGCTACCAGCCGCAGGTACGCATGTTGGAAGGGATGAAAAAAGTGTACGAATATTACCGGGAAAAATATTTGGCCCACGCATTTTGATCCCCGGTAGGGGCGGCCCTTGCGGCCGCCCGCATCGGAGCCGCCCGCATCGGGGCGGCCGCGTCGGGGG
>CAZVZH010000262.1:0-5969 GCA_964630705.1 uncultured Saprospiraceae bacterium
CGGTGGAGCTGGTTGTCAGGTCGTTGGTCGGGTCGGTGTCGCCGGTGTTGGTGATAGTGCTGCCGGTAATTTGGATGCCGGCGCCGGCGGTGTAAGTTGGAACGGCGGGCAGATCGACGCTGCCGCCGTTTTTGGACAATTCGAGTTTGTTTCCGTTCAGGCTCAGCATCTGGATTTCATTGGTTGGGTCGCCGTCGTCGTCACCGGCGCCCTGCCCGGCCTGGAGAGCGTACAAAGCATAAGGCACGGAGAGCAGCTGGCTGACGCCGATGAGTTCTTCGGTACCGCCGACAATAAGTTTTACCCGCAGAAAATACTGGTGGTTGGCCCAGTCGAGGCTGCTGAAATTGTGTGGCAGGCCGGAAATGGGTCCTCCGGTGCCAAGGTCGTGCGCAAACTTTCCGAAGTCGCCGGTTTGCGTTTGCAAAGCTTCCGCATAGCGCACGATCCCGTTTTCACTGTCTTCGTGAAACAGGAATTGCAAAGAAACATTCTGATTGGCGTAGAACATGCCGGCGGCATCGCGGGCCACAGCCTGGTATTTGAAGGCCAGGGGCGATTGCGTGAAACCGCCGGAAATAAGGGCGAAAAAACCGATGAGGAGCAGGTATAATTTTTTCATGGCGGTACTATTGAAGTTTTTGAATGATAAATGATTTGACGAGCCTGCCCTCATTCCACACCGCGAGCAGGTAGGTGCCGGGAGCGAACGCGCTCAAGTCGAGTGCGGCGCGGCCGGAGTGGGCTGTTTGCCGGAGCAAGAGTTTGCCGTGGAGATCGTGCAACACGGCCTGGTAGTCGGGCAAACTGAAACACTCCAGTTGCAGCAACCCTGTGGTCGGGTTAGGGTAGGCAGCGAGTGCAATTTCGGCGCCCGGACCGGCCTGATGCGTGCTGACGGTAAAGCAAGCCGCCGGGCCGAAACCCTGGTCGAGGGAAATGCCGTCGGCGTACAGTTCAACCATCAATTCGCCCAGGAGCCACTGAAACCGGACTCCGGCCTGGGTGATACCGCCACCGCAGCCGGCAGCGACGACATCTTCCACCGGCTGAGCCGGCAGACTGGCGCTGAAAAACAAGGCAAAGGCGAGGAATAGATTTTTCATAATCAACAAATTACGGTAAAAGTGTTACGGTGCCCGCGCGCACCGCAGTGGTGTTGTCGGCGAACCGCACCGATGCGAACCAGGTGTACACGCCGGGCTGAGGGCGGTCGCCGGGGCGGAAGCCATCCCAGCTGTCTATTTCCGGGCCGGTTGGCAGATTTTCGGCCCAGTACACCAGATTTCCCCAGCGATCGAATACCTGAAAACGGTCGATGAGCCGGATACTTGGGCCGGTGGAAATCGTGAGCACGTCGTTCTGATCGTCGCCGTTGGGCGAAAAAACGTTGGGTACGTACAGCGGTATTTCGGGGTTGATCGTGATGAAAAGTGTATCGGAAGCGGTACAGCCATCGGCATTGGTTGCCGTGAGGATCACCCGGGCGGGTTCGCTTTGGAGCAAGTTGGGGTTGGGACAGTCGGGGCAATCGAACAAATTTTCCGGCTGCCAGAGGAAGGCTAAAATCGGCTGGCTGCCTTGCGCGCTGAGTGCAGCGGCGGCGCCGGCGTCGAGTTGGAGGTCGGGGCCGGCATCGACGGTAAACGCCGGCGGGTCGTCGAGGCTGAGGCTGAGGCTGTCGGCGCAACCCGTAACGTCGGTGACGAGCACCGAGTAGTTGCCGGCCGGCAAGTTTTCGATGGGCGGCGCGGGAGCGGGTTGTTGGTTGACCAAAATAACCGGCGGGGCTGAGCTGCTGGCGCCGAGCACGAGCAGGTCGATGCTACCGTCGGAGGCGCCGGCGCAGGTCGGGTGTTTGCGCACGGCGATGAGCCGGAGCATGACTTTTTGGATGTACACGCTGTCGGCCGCCTGGCAGCCCAGCGAGTTGGAGACGGTGACGTGGTACCAACCAGGCTGGTCAACAGCGATACTTTTTCCGGTTTGCCCGCCCGACCATTGGTAACTGGCGTAGGTGCCGGCCACCGAGGCCGAAGCCATGCTGCCCGAGCAAAAAAAAGTATCGGCCAAAATGTTGAAATCGGGGAGCGGCACGGCTTCGACGATCCAGGTAAAAACGGTATCGGTGCCGCTTGCGCCGCCGGAAGCAAAGCGGGAGATGATGGTATCGCGCAACACCGGTATACCCTGAAAACTATCGCCTTCGCAGCGGCTGATTACGTAGCTGAGAAAAACGGTGTCGGTTGCGCCGGGCGCCACGCAATGTTGCCCGGAGGCATTTGCAAGCTGGGGCGCTTGAAAAAACAGTAGAAAAAAAAGCAGGAAAGCACCATTTGATAATTTGGCGGGCGGCATGTTTTCAATGATTATATTGTACAGAGGGAGTACAAATATAAACAGGGAACGCAAAGCCGACAGTTTGGTCAAATTATTTTTGGATTAATACCCGGCGCCCGCCAGTTTCATTTTCAAAGCGAATCCCGCTTCTTTGCACCGCAAATTTTAAAACTTGACGCACTATGGTACAAGAATTCAACGACTACCGCGCTCGTATGAACGACCGCATCCTGAGCCACGACAACAAAGTGATCAAGCGCTTCTGGAGCCTCGACAACCAAACGTACCAAGAGGGTGCGCTCGACACGAAAACCAAGGAAATGCTCGGCCTGGTGGCCTCTATGGTGCTGCGTTGCGACGACTGCATCAAATACCACCTGGGAAAATGCCACGAACTGGGCATTACAACCGATCAGATTTTTGAAATTTTCGCTGTGGCCAACATGGTCGGTGGTTCCATTTGCATCCCGCACACCCGGCGGGCAGTAGAGTATTGGGATGCCTTGCAAGCGGCCAAATAAAGTCAAAATGTAAGATGTAAAATTTAGAATGTAAAAGTAAGTCTGGTGGCGCTTGGGACTTATTGTGGCATATTCTTAGCCAGCATCCGTTCAACGGTACCCCCCTTTTGACTTTTATATTTTACATTTTACATTTTGACTTTACGGAACTGATCTTCCTGTAGGTGAGAAGAAAATCAGCCTTCGCGGCCGTACGACTGGAACCAGCTTTGCCAGCGCATGTGCAACACGCCCAGGATGGCTTCCCGCACGATTTTAAGCGACATTTTCGATTGCCCCCTTTCCCGGTCTTTGAAGGTGATTGGCACCTCGCGCAGCCGGAAGCCGAGCGAGTAGGCGGCAAATTTCATGGCAATCTGAAAGGCATAGCCTACAAAGCGGATCTTGTCGAGGTTGAGCGCAGCCAGTACTTTCCGGCGGTAGCAGATGAAACCCGCGGTGGGGTCGGCTACCGGCATCCAAAGGATCATGCGGGTGTAGAGCGAAGCGCCGTAGGAGAGGATGATGCGGTCGGCGGGCCAGTTTTTTACATGGCCGCTGCGCACGTAGCGCGAGCCAACGGCCAGGTCGGCGCCCTCATCGCGGCAGGCGACCAGCAGGCGCGGCAGGTCGTTGGGGTCGTGCGAAAAATCGGCGTCCATTTCGAAAAAATAGGCGTAGTCGCGCTCCAGGCCCCAGCGAAATCCGGCGATATAGGCCGTGCCCAAGCCAAGTTTGCCCTGGCGTTCGAGCAGGTGTAGCTGGCCTGGAAACTGCGTTTGCAGGCCGCGAATGATGTCGGCTGTGCCGTCGGGCGAACCGTCATCGACAATAAGGATGTGAAATGGCTCCGGCAGGCTGAAAACGGCCCGAACAATCGCCTCAGCGTTTTCGCGCTCGTTGTAGGTGGGTATTATGACGAGGTTGGACAAGTGCGTAGTAAATGTCGGGTTGGAAGGTTACGGATTATAACGCGAAAGCGACCCCAAACGCTAACAGCGACAGGATAAGACCGAACATAAAAATATTGTAGCAGATGCTCAGGTACTGGTATTTTTTGGCTAGCACAATGCCTAGAAAGTACAGGTCGCGGCTCATGGAACTGTACAAAAACTCCGGATCTTTCAGCATTTCGTTGACGCCCCACTGAAACTCTTCCAGGGGCATGTTGTAAAAATTGCCGAAGAACAAGAGGTTGGCTTTGCGTTGTTTGATGGCTTCCCGCGTCACCTTGCCTTCCGTCACCTTGGGCCGGGTGCTGAGCGTGGCAAACACCATAGAACCCATGCAGGTGGCGAGCAACATGCCGGAGGGGATGCCGAGTTTGGCATTAAACTGATTGGCGTCGTCGATCAGTTTGGGCAATAGGTTCGACACCAGAATAGAAATAACAATGGCGTTCACCGAGAGCATGATATTGGCCTTGCTGTCGGCCATAGAGCTGAGGTTGGTATGCGTGCGGTAGGTGGTGCGGTACATGGTTTCCACCCCGCGGCCAAAGCGGGCGAGTTTGAGTTCATTTTCGCTCTCGCGCAGCACTTTTTGGATATCGCCGCCTTTGTCCTCCTCATCGAGCATAGCCAGCTCTTCCATGGTCGGCGCTTTTTCGGGGTTGAGCCGGCGTTTTTGTTTGACCAGGCGCCGGATATGTTTGGCTTTGCGGCGGTTGAGCATTTCCTGCGCAACGGCGGTGTGGTACTCGTGCGTAAGCATAAAATTGAGCTCGAAGTCGAGCCAGTCCTGGTCGCTCATCACCTGGCTGCGGGTGAGTACAAACTCCTGCCGGAGCCGGCCTGTGCGGTCCCAGTAAATGTCCATACCGAGGTGGCTGAGGTCGGCGTCGGCGATGATTTGCTCCATCAGGCTGACGGGGTTTTGCGGCACTTTGGTGGCCCGGATGCAACGCAGCACGGTTTGGAGGTCTTCATCCGAAATCTTGCCGCGCAGGAAGCGGTCGGCGTGGTTGCAACTGCGCTCTTCGTGGTCTTCCGGCCCTTGAGAGTAGCCGGTATCGTGAAACCAGGTAGCCAGTTGCAACAGCGCGATTTCGTGCTGGCTGAGCTGACACCCTTCAGCAATAACTTTTACTGCGGCAACTGTTTGAACGGTGTGTTCAAAATTGTGGAAAACGTATTTTTCGGAAACGTTCTCAGCAAAAAAGTCCTGAATAAAAGCTTCTGTTTCCTGGAGCAGTGCGGTGGAGATGTGCATAAGACGGAGCAGTTGGCTGGCAAAGGTAAGGTTTAGCGCCTGGAATTAGTGAAAGGATAATCGGCAAAACGCAACTGCGACGCGTCATGCCAAACGCCGTCCTTTCCAATGGTACGGCCCTGCAAATAAACTCCAGGCGCCAATGCCGGCGATGTACAGCGGGTGTAGAACCAAGGCAGGGAAAAACCAGCGAAGTAAGTCGCGTCGCTGAAAAAAACGGCACATCTCTGCTAAAAGTATGTAGTCGGACAGCCCCTTCAACGCAACTTGAAGGAGTAACACCGGCCATATTTTTGGGTAAAAAAAAGTGAGCCCAGCGGTATACAGCACGCTGCAACTCAGCACAAAAACCAGCGCCAGGCTCAGGCGAGTGCTCCATTCGGGCAAGGCGGGGGCTTTGCTGCCCCAGCGCAGGCGTTGGCGGGCAAAAGCCAACCAGGTGGTTTGAGCGGGGGTACGCACCGTTGCGCCGGCGTTTTTCAAAAAAACTACCGGGGCCCGCCGCGCTATTTTTTGCAGTAAAAAAAGATCGTCGCCCGATGCCAAATGCCTGTTCCCGGTATAGCCGCCCACCGCTTCAAACTGCACTTTCGGGTAGCAAAGGTTCGCCCCGTTGCCCATGCGGTGCCAGCCCAGCCCGAGGCCGGCGCCAGTGATACCCACCATGCCCGCCAGGTCGAGCGCCTGAAAGCCTGACAACAAACCGCCTCTTTCCGGGGCAATAGCCACCGGACCCACGATCGCCCCCAGGCGCCGCTGCTCGTACAACGAAACCGATAGCCGCAGCCAATCGGGCGGCACCCGGCTGTCGGCATCTGTTGCCGCAATAAGTGTACCCCGGGCCTGCGCTATGCCCAACTCCAGGGCCCTTTTTTTGCCGCCTGGCGCCGCTTCAGGGTAGTCGGCCAGGCGTAAAAC
>CAZVZH010000263.1:0-5898 GCA_964630705.1 uncultured Saprospiraceae bacterium
AGCTCTGCTTCGCGCTGGTGGATTGCTTCCTTATAAGCACTGGTATCATCGTCTGCCGCCGCTTTTCTGGAACTCTTAAATCCGCGCCTCAAGTTGAGGTGTAACAGAATACGGCCGATTTCAGGCAAGGATAATTTTTCATGCAACGCGCGCTTTCGTAAATCGAAGAGCTGCTGCGGAGTAAGACGACGCATGAGCAACTCGTCAGGCATCATTCCCATCTTGGCTAAGGTTCGATGCAAGTTGAATCGTCTTAGTCGAAATCGTTGAAGATTGCGGCGCATACCACGCGCTTGGCGGCGAGTAATATTGGTAGGAACATTTCCGCCTTTTCGAAATTCATCGGTTTCCTTTGTATCCAGTGGGATGATTCTGACACCACAATCAAGCAAAACCTGTGATTCGTTTTTTTCAGTGTCTAGGTTGATTACAGCCCATCCAATTGAGGCTATTCCGAGGTCGAGTCCGAATATTTTTTGCATTTTAGGGAAGAGGAATTTGGTGAATCGTTTTGCAAGATATTAATTTTGCGATACAATTTGAAGCAGCTCACAATAAGGATTTTTTCCGTTGTGAGAACATCCACTGGGGGGCGGTAACGCCTCCCTTTTTTTGTCCTACCTTTCGAATGGATTGTTCACTCGGCTTTGGCATAGATTTTTTATCCTATTGCTTTCACCCTTGAACATTTCCTCAGTTTTCCCCGTTCAGAAAAAAACTTTTGCCAATCCCAAACCTCCGGCACCATATTCGCTTGGCAATCCGTTGGAAAAACCTATTTTTGGAACAAATATCCCTGCCGTATGGTGCGAATTTATGTAACAGTATTGCTTGCCCTGGCCGCTGCCCTTCCCGCCCAAGCGCAAAGCGCCGGCAACCCGGACGAGCGCGTCGGCATCGTGTACAACCGCGAAACGACCTTTAATTTCAAACTGACCACCAACCGCGGCTTCGTGCCGGGCATGGAGTTCGGCCGCCTGCGCACCTACTACAAAACCACCTATTTCCACCTCAGCATCGGCGAACTCAAGCACCCGAAAGAGCAGCGCCAAAGCGCCGACCCCATCCTGAGCCGCTCGTTCCGGCCCTTTATTTTCGGCAAGCAAAACAACTTTTTCGCCGTCCGCGGCGGCTGGGGCGTGAAGCGTTATTTCTCCGAAAAAGCCAAGTACAAAGGCGTGGCCGTAGGTATCAGCTACGCCGCCGGCCCCACCCTCGGCCTGCTCAAACCCTACTACCTGGCCATCTGCTACCCCGACCCCGACCGGCCGGGCGACTGCCGCATTTTCCACGAAAAATACTCCGAGGAAAACGCCAGCCTTTTCCTCGACGAAAACGGCCGCATCAAAGGCGCCTCCCCTTTCACCCGCGGCTTCGGCGAACTGGGCTTCCGGCCCGGCGCCAACTTCTCGCTGGCCTTTCACATGGACTGGGGGGCTTTCGACGAGTTCGTCAAAGCCCTCGAGATCGGCGCCATGCTCGACGTGTTCCCCAGCCGGGTGCCCATCCTGGTCGCGGAGGAGAACAAACAGGTGTTCTTCAACTTCTTTGTAAATTTGCAGCTCGGCAAACGGCGCTGATTCCCGGCGCCGGCGCACCGAACGCAATTTTTATGTTTAAAGCCATCATCGAGTCGATCCGGCGCAAGCGGGCGCGGCGTTTTTTTCAGGAATACCCGTACGACATTCAGCAATTCCAGCTCGCGGAAGAAGGGCCGGTGGACTTTGCCAACTGGCAAAATCCGCTCGTGGCGCCCAAGGAGATCAGCCAGGACGCAGTGGATTTTTTCAAAAAATTTGTCAAAAAAGGCGACCTCGTCGTCGATATCGGCGCCAACATCGGCCACCTGAGCGTGGCCCTGGCCCTGGCCGCCGGCAAAGACGGCCTCACCCTGGCCTTCGACCCCAACCCGCACGTGTTCCGCATCCTGGAGGTGAACGCCGGCCTGAATCCGGGTAAAACCAACATCCGGCCGCAAAATTTCGCCGTCACCGACCGCGCAGCCGAGTTTTTTTACCGCTCCTCCGAAGCCTCGTTCAACAACGGTGGTATTTCGCTCAACGATTCCGCCTTTCACGGCCGCTTCGCCCTGCCCACCAAGGTGCGCGGCGTGGTGCTGGAGGAACACCTGAAAACGCAATTTCCCGACTGGCTGTCGAAACTCGCCCTGGTCAAAATCGACACGGAAGGCTACGACAAGGAGGTCATTCGCTCCATCCTGGGCCTGCTCGAAGCCCGGCGCCCGGTGGTCGTTTCCGAATGTTTCAACAAAGCCACCCCGGAGCAACGCCGCGAACATTTCGATCTGCTGGCGGGTTTAGGTTACCGGCTGTTCCACATCGACGGTTTTTTTAAAAACACACCCGTCACCCCCATCGAAACCGCCGCCGACATGAACCGCTGGAAACACTTCGATTTTTTTGCCCTTCCCAACGCATAAGCCATGATCGAACTGCCCATCGCTGAACAAAACTCCGACGCGCGGCCCAAACGGCCCGACTGGCTCAAGGTGCGCCTGCCCATGGGCGAAAATTACCGCCAGGTGCGCAGCATCGTCGACGAGTTCAAACTGCACACCATTTGCCAAAGCGGCAGCTGTCCGAACATGGGCGAGTGCTGGGGCGCCGGCACGGCCACGTTTATGATCCTGGGCAATGTGTGCACCCGCTCCTGCTCCTTCTGTGCGGTCAAAACCGGACGGCCCAACGAATACGACGAAGACGAACCCCGCCGCGTGGCCGAAGCCATCTGGCTCATGCAGGTCAAACACGCCGTGCTCACCTCCGTCAACCGCGACGAACTCAAAGACCGCGGCGCCGAAATCTGGCACCAAACCGTGCGCGCCGTCAAGGAACGCTGTCCCGATACCACCATCGAAACGCTCATCCCCGACGTAAAAGCCAACTGGGAAGCGCTGGAGCGTATGATCAGCGCCGGCCAGGAAGTGGTGAGCCACAACATGGAAACGGTGCAAAACCTCTACCGGAAAGTACGCCCGCAGGCCAAATACGAGCGCAGCCTGGAACAAATCCAACGCACCAAAAACTACGGGAAACGCACGAAAAGCGGCATCATGGTGGGCCTGGGCGAATCCCGCGAAGAAGTGTACCAGATCATGGACGACCTGGTGGCCCACGGCTGCGATATCCTGACCATCGGCCAGTACCTGCAACCGACGAAAATGCACATCGCCGTGGCGGAATTTATCCACCCCGACTTGTTTGCCGAATACCGGGAAGTGGGAATGGCCAAGGGGTTCAAGTATGTGGAAAGCGGCCCGCTGGTGCGCTCATCCTACCATGCCGAGCGGCACGTGTTTTAGATTTACGATTTACGATTGGGTTCACCTTTCCGGAAGAAGGGTTGGATGCGGCCTTTGTAAGCATTTCAAAAGCGGCATCCATACCTATCCGGAAAGGTGAACCCAATCGTAAATCGTAAATCCAAAAATCGTAAATCCCGTTACCGTACGCCGATAACCTCCACCTCTGCGCCGGTCAGTGCCGGGTTGTACCAGCAGTCGATTTTTTGCGCTTTGTAGGCCAGCACCGCTGCACGGGCTTCGTCGGCGGTGGTGTAGCCTTTCACGATGTAGCTGGCGCCGGACGCGCCGCCAGGGCAGGTGCTGCCGGGGTGCCAGAGCAAGTACAAGCCTTCGATCGCTGGCGCCTTATCTACGGGGGTGTCTTTACAATACACGGCAAACTGGACATAGTGCAATTCGCTGACCGGGGTGAAGAGGTCGCTACCCACCTGGCCGCGGCCCTTGCGCACGTTGCGTTGCACTTGCTGGCCGTTTACTGTTACGGTAGTAGCCGGGTCGGGTGCATAGTCGTAGGCCACCGGGGTGAGGCCATCGGTGCTGTATTGAGCGGGCGCCAGGCCTTTAGCCGTCGCGGTGTTTGCCGGCCGGCCTTGCACTTTAGCGAGTGCGGCGGCACGGCGAGCGTCGGCATCGGAAGTGGCAGGGGCGCTGTAGGTCACCGGCGCCGGGCTGGGACTGCTGTAGGAGGCCGGAGTGACCGGCTGGGCGGTGTTGGCGGGTTGGGCAGGCGGTTGGTAGGGGCGTACGACTTTCACTTGGGCCGTAGCCGAAAAGGTCAGTGCTGCCAAGAAAAGGGTACAGGAAATACGTTTTTTCATAGTCAAATGTGCATTAAGCGAAGAATCGAAAGGGTTGAAATTTTTCGGTATAACTGCGTCTGGCCGGAATTATTATAACAAGGCTGCGCCGAACACACCGGCGCTGTCGCCCAGTTGAGGTTTGAGAAACACGGTATCGATCCGGGTGTTGAACAAATGTTTGCCGGCTTCGGCTACCCCATCGGTGTACAAGCGGTCGATGTTGCCCACGCCGCCGCCGAGCACGATCGCATCCGGGTCGACGATGTTGATCACTACCGCAATAGCCTTGCCAAAAAAGTGGATCAGGCGGTCGAGCGTAGCCGTGGCATCGGCGTCGGCGCCGGCGTCGGCGCGCAACACGATCTCTTTGAGTTTGAGTTTTTTACCGCTTCGGCTGGCATAAAAACGCTCGAGCGCCGGACCGGAGATCAGGGTTTCTACACAACCGATTTTTCCGCAATAGCAAGGGCCGCCGCTGGCATCGAGGAAGTTGTGTCCCCACTCGCCGGCGATGCCCTGGCGCCCATGCACCACCTGTTGGCGTACGACCAGCCCGCCGCCTACCCCGGTACCCAGGATGACGCCGAACACCACCTCGGCCGTGGGCAACACTTCCGGCACGGCGCCGAGCAAGGCTTCGGCCACGGCGAAGCAGTTGGCGTCGTTGGCCAGGCGCACGGGTACGCCGAGCAGTTTTTCCAGATCGAGGTCGAAGGGTTTGCCGATCAGGGCCGTGGTGTTGGCGTTTTTCACAAAGCCCGTTTGGGGGTCGAGCGTGCCGGGGTGCCCAAGGCCGATGCGACGCGGCGGCTCGCCGATTTTTTCAGTCAGCTGGCCCACCAGCCGGGCTACTTGTTGGGGGATGTGCTCGTAGCCGCGGTCGGCTTCGGTTGGGATGCGTTCGCGGGCCAGCACTTTCGGCTGAGCCCGGCTTTCCAGTACGGCGGCTTCGATTTTGGTGCCGCCCAGGTCTATTCCCCAGAGGTGCATGTCGAGTCAGGATTGTTGATTTTGGATAGACAATCGGTGTTTTACTTCAGCATTTCCGGATTTCTGGGTAATCTTACCCGATCATTCCAGAATCGCCAAAGGCAAGTAATTTTAGGCAAATAACGACCAAATCACATACCCTTTATCCTTATATTTCAAAAAAATGGCCGGTTCAGAAAAATTCGACGCAGCAAACGCCCCCAAACCCGTTGGCCTTTACCCGCACGCCCGGCGGGTGGGCAACCTGTTGTTCTTGTCGGGCATCGGGCCGCGCAACCCCGAAAACGACGGCGTACCGGGCCTGGAACGCAGCACAGCAGGCAACTTTACCGCTTTCGATTTTGAAGCCCAGGTGCACTCCGTATTTAAAAACGTACGCGCAGTGCTCGAAGCCAGCGGCGCGCGCTGGGAAAACCTGGTAGACGTGACCGTGTTTCTGACCGATATGGAGCGCGATTTCCACACGTTCAACCGCTTGTACGCCGAATATTTCAAAGACAACCAGCCTTGCCGGACTACCGTGGGGATCGACCGGCTGCCGACGCCGATTGCTATTGAACTCAAATGTATAGCTGTGGTGTAACGCCGAACGTTGTTCGGCGCGGCGCGCTCGGCCATCGCGGTCGGCGCAACGCAGAGCGCGGCGCGGTCGGCGCAGCGCAGAGCGCGGCGCGGTCGGCGCAGCGCGGCGCAGCGCAGCGCGGCGCAGTCTGCGCAGCGCGGCGCAGTCTGCGCTGCAGGAGTGCCGCTTCAGCGCCCGCTCGTAGAGTAGCGCTCCGCTTC
>CAZVZH010000264.1:0-5843 GCA_964630705.1 uncultured Saprospiraceae bacterium
TATTTCAGGTTGACCTGACAGGTTTGCGATTTCAAAACCGCACCAACCGCCCGGTCTGCACCGCCGTTCCGGCAACTACCCGGTACATCCATACCCCCGGCGCCGGTAAGGCCGAGCCGGGAATGACCAGATTGTGCAGCCCGGCAGCCAGATCGTACTGCACCCGGTATACCCGCTCGCCTTTTTGATCAAATATTTCGATCTCCAGCCCCTGTGCGGAAGACAACTGCACATCCAGCACCGTTTGTTCGGCAAACGGGTTAGGCCGGGGCGCAAATACCCGGGCAGTGGGTTCTCCCCCCTTTTTTTCAAAATCCAAAACTACAGCGCGCCGGGAGGCTTCCTGCGAAGCCGGATAAACCTCCGGCCTCAAGCGGTTGCCCGAAAGGCTCAGCGCTTCCGTCAGATCGATGGCTTCTGTTGCGGCATACAATACCTCGAACAGCGGTTTTTCGCGATCCAGCTGTTGCGGCGCGTCAAACACGCAGGCTATTCGGAGCTCGCCTTCGGGAGTAATCAGGGCGTCTTGCGGCCTCGGCCCCCGCAGATCGAGCATTTGCAGGCGCTCGGGGTCGGCATGCAGGGCCAGTTGCCAGCCGTCGAGCGCCAAATCTTCAGCAGGAAAAAACGGTATCCAGCGGGTTTCGCCGGCTTGTAGTTGGGTGCTGCCGGCGCGGAGCAGCAGCGGCGGTGTGTTTCCGCTGCGGTCGTCCAGGTCAGGCGTTTGCAAGGTGGCGTTCTGGTTGGCGTCTCCGGTTTTTATCGCAACAAAATTGAAGCCTTTCAGAGTGGTGTCTGCCATAAGGTTGGGCAGCTGGAACGCATAGCTGTCCCGCACCGCAGCGAAAGCCGTCAGGTTGGTGTCGGGCATAGGCAGGATAAACCGCCAGGCCGGGGCGTTAGGAAAGGTATCGTAAATTCCGAGGATGACCTTCCGGATTTCGATGATGTCGAAGGTGCTGATCGAGTTGCTGCGGTTGACGTCGGAGGCCAGTACCTGGAAAAAACTGGTGAACGGCTGCTGACCGAGAATATGCTTATTGATCGTCACCAGGTCGAAGGTCGACACACCGATCAAGGGGTCGCCGCCGCGTTGAGCGCGGATGGAGCCGGTGTACACGCCATTGAGCGGAAGGTCGGCGAAAGTAGCGGTGTAGCAGGAATCCTGATACGTTTTTTGCAGGGGTTTGAAAATAGGTTGGCCCCCGGGGGGCGTGCCTTCCATTTCTATCCGGATGGTGTAGGTATCGAGTTTGGAACTGTCGGAAGTGCGCGCGCAGCCCGCCAGGCTGAGGTTGGCATCGACGTTGCAAGGGCAAAGGCCGCTGTTGTTTTGCACCAGCACATAGGAGTTGCATTGGTTCGTCAGTCCATTCCCATCGCGCACATAAATGCGGAGCACATGCAAGCCCTGCTCGCATATCCCGAAGGTCATGGTGGTATCGGTTGGAAAGGACGAACTGGTGTCGGTCGCCAGTTTCATCCCGAATTTCAAGCTGGCATAGGGCGTACAATTATCGTTGACTTGCAGGATAAAATCGTGCAGATCGAAACTGGCTTCACACTCCGGAAACTCCAGGTTTTGTGTCAGCCCGTTGAGACACAGCAGGTTGGGCGGGTTGCAATCCCGAACAGTAAACTTATACTTGCAGGCCTGGCTGACATTTCCGCAGTTGTCGTTCACCCGCCAGGTGATTTCGTGCGTGCCTACCGGAAAGGTTTGGTGCACCGTGTCGCCGCTCATCTGAATATCGGTGGAGCCGTTGGCGAACAAGTCTATTTTGTAGGAATAACTCAAAAATTGGCTGCCGCAGGAGGTCACGGCCTTTTCGGTCAACAGCACAGTCCCGACGGTGCAGCTGCCAGCATCCAAGCAAAATGTTTTGTCGGTACAGGGCGTGATCCACTCGATACTCTGCGCCCCAAGCGCGGCATGGCCAAGAAAAAGCAAAAGGGTAAAATATCGTTGCATGTTCAATCGGTTGGTTTGTCGCCAGCAAATAAGGATTAGAACCAGGCAAGGATGTCTTTGGATTAAAAATGGGGGAAAGATTTTTCAACCGGAGCGCCCAATTTACTTGTTGCGGGTCGCTTGCTATTGGAGTAGCCGGCTGCTTTCGCCCTACTTTGTTGTCGACTAGCCGACAAAATTAACGCCAAACTCGCCGCTGGCTCAAAAAAAGCCTGCGTTTCCGTCGAAAAAAGGACAAAAACCTGGCGCCCGCTGGGTTTCAAAAAAAACGTGCACACCGCAGCGTCCCAATGGAGAGGCGCAGCAATGTGCACGTAGTTTTTGCCACCGGCAACAATTTTCCGGCGCGTCGCGGCGGCGCAAAGCCAGCCATCAGGGCCCCGGAGGAAAATCCTCCTCGCCCTTGCCCGGCGTCCGCAACACCTTAATAAAGAAGTAAATCGTGAAACCGGTCACGATAAGGCTCGAGCTGAGCCACATGATAAGTGCTGTAGTGGTCATTTTTTATGCGTATTTAAAACCGGCGAACCGGTTGTCTACTAAGTTACCCGGCCCGTTTTGCGCCGCCGCGAATACGCCAGCCAGACCAAAAAACTCAAACCCAGGTACACCGTTACCAGCAACATCCGCCCCATGATAATCAGCGCGTGGTTTTCCGGTTTCGACAAGTAGCCTGTGGTTTTATTAAAGGTGATCGTATCCCAGATAGACTCCAGCGAACCGACGAACACGGCAATCAGGATTAACGGCGTCACCCATTTTATAAT
The DNA here is from genome assembly GCA_964630705.1 of uncultured Saprospiraceae bacterium. Lineage (GTDB taxonomy): Bacteria > Bacteroidota > Bacteroidia > Chitinophagales > Saprospiraceae > M3007. The sequence continues at coordinate 2,740 of CAZVZH010000264.1, forward strand.
AAATTTGAAAATTGTCGGCACCTGGATGTCGGCGCCATCGGTAATTTCCTTCCAGCCTTTTTCCATCCCGAACACCCAGGAGAACAACACGACTTCCGCCACGGCAAACACCACCAGCGATACCGTGCCTGCCCAGTAGTCGAATTCGTCGAAAACACCTTCGCGGAAAAAGATCACCGCCGGCGCACCGAGCAACAGAATAAACAAGCCGAAGCTCAGGGCCGCTTTTAGCTTGTTAAACCCAAACTCGTCCTGCAAAAAGCCCATAAACGGCGTGCCCATGGCCAGCGACGAGGTGATGCCGGCAAAAAACAGCAAGCCAAACCAGGCAAATCCGGCCAATGTTGCCAGCAGCTCGCCCCAGTTGTTGAACAAAAACGGCAAGGTTTTGAAGGCCAGGCCGAAGCCGCCGCCATCGGCCACGATCTGCTTAACCTGATCGATGCCGAAATAGCCCACACAGATCGGGATGACCACCGCAGCGCCCAGCACCACCTCGACAAACTCGTTCATCCAGCCCGCGCTCATGGCGTTAAGCGCCACGTCGTCGCGCGATTTCAGGTACGAAGCGTAGCACTGAATAGTGCCCATGCCCACCGAGAGGGTGAAAAATATCTGCCCGGCAGCGGCCAGCCACACTTTCGGACTCCAGATCGTTGAAAAGTCGGGCTGCCAGAGCCAGTTCAGGCCCACCCAGCCGTCGTTGATCGCGCCCCGGTCGCCGGCTGTGAGGGTCAGGCCCTGCACCGCGAGCAAAATACCGAACATAATCAGCAGCGGCATGGCAAACTTGGCAACCAACTCGATGCCGCCGCTCAAGCCGCGCGACAAAATCCAGGTGTTCAAAGCCAGGCAAAGGATCCAAAACACAATCGGCCAGGAAGTGCCCAACCCGACATATTCATCAAAATGCGCCGAAACATCGGCCTGCGACATCCCGCTGAACACGCCCATCAGCGATTTGACGGCATAACTCAGGGCCCAGCTTTCGATGTAGCAGTAATACGCCGCCACGGCAATATTGGTGAACAAGCCGAATACGCCGAGGTATTTCCAAAACCGGCGCTTGTCCATCGTATCGAGGATAAACGGCGTGCTGTGGTGCCCATAGCGACCGCCGAACCGCCCCATCGACCATTCGATGAACAACAGCGGAAGGCCCATCAACAGAAAACAGACCAGGTAAGGAATGATGAAAGTGCCGCCGCCATTGTCGATGGCCTGCACCGGAAAGCGCAGGAAGTTGCCTAGGCCGACGGCATTGCCCGCCATGGCGAGCACCAGACCAACCCGCGAGCCCCAGGATTCGTTGCTCATAAAGAATTCGTTTTGTTCTACAGTTTTGAGTAAAAAGTTGTTTTTCCGGCGGGCAAGATAGGTAAAATGTTTATTTCACCCCGGCCGGTACAATTTTCTACTTCCCTGCCGAACGCTTCGCCTGCGCGCGATACACCAGGTACCCGATGGCTGCAAAAACCCCAGCCAAAAGCAGGCGCGAACCGTTGATGTAGGCCTTTTTCGTTTCGAGTGCGGCCACTTGTGCGGCATCGCCGGCACTGCGCGCCGCCTCCAGGTCGAGGTGCAATTGCTTGTGCATTACCGTATCGATGATGCCGCCTTCGCCCAGCAGACTGCCAAAAAATACCGCGATCAGGATCACCGGCGTCACATACTGAATAATGTACCGGAACACGACCGGGACCCGGATGTCGGCGCCGCGGGTAATCTCCGCCCAGCCTTTGTCCATGCCGAAAATCCAGGCAAACAGGATAATTTCCAGCATGGCAAATACCACCAGCGACACGGTGCCCGCCCAGTAATCGTACTCGCTGAACACGCCGTACTGGTAAAACCAAACCGTCGGCGCGCCGAGTATTAGCACGGTGATGCCAAAGGCCCAGGCCGACTTTTCGCGGCTCCAGCCGAACTCGTCCTGCAAAAAACCCATCGTCGGGGTGCCCATGGCCAGCGAGGAGGTGATGCCGGCGAAAAACAGAAGTCCGAACCAGGCCACGCCCGCCAGCGCCGCCAGCACCGGGCCCCACTGCTGGAACAGGTAGGGCAGCGTTTGAAAACCGATGCCGAAACCGCTGCCGCCGGCCACCATGTCGCGCACGGCGTCGATACCGATGTAGCCCACGGCGATGGGGATGAGGATGGCGCCACCCAGGCAAACTTCCACGAATTCATTCATCCAGCCAGCGCTCATGGCGTTGAGCGCCACGTCGTCGCGCTCCTTCAGGTAGGAGGCGTAGCATTGAATAGTGCCCATGCCCACCGAGAGGGTGAAAAAGATTTGTCCGGCCGCAGCCAGCCACACTTTAAAATTCCAGATCGAATTGTAATCGGGCGTCCACAGGTAGTTCAGGCCCACCGTCCCGTCGTTGACAGCCCCGGCTTCACCGGCAGTGAGGGTCACCCCGCGAACAGCCAGGAAAATGCCAAACACGATGAGCAGCGGCATCCCGATTTTGGAGGCGATTTCCACACCGCCGCTCAGTCCGCGCGACAAAATCCAGGTGTTCAAGCCCAGACAAAGAATCCAAAAAATAATCGGTTGGGCCGAGCCCAGGGCCACGTATTCATCGAAAAACGCCGACACCTGGGCTTGCGTTTGCCCTTGAAAAGAGCCGCTGACCGAATGCCAGACGTACGAAAGCGTCCAACTCTCCAGGTAGCAGTAGTACGCCGCCACGGCCACATTGGTGAAAATGCCGAAAATGCCGACGTATTTCCACAGCCGCTGTTTAGCCGGCGCCATGTTTTGCAAAATAAACGGCGTGGAGTGGTCGCCGTATTTACCGCCGTAACGCCCCATGCTCCATTCCACAAACAACAGCGGCAGGCCCATGAGCAAAAAACAACAGAGATAGGGGATGATAAAGGCGCCCCCGCCATTGTTGATGGCTTGGGCTGGGAAACGCAGAAAATTGCCGAGGCCGACGGCATTGCCGGCCATGGCCAGCACCAGGCCCACGCGGGTTCCCCAGTGCTCGGATTTGATCGCAGGTGCGGACATTAAGACAGAGCAGTTAAAAAGGTGAGAAAGTTGGTGTGTGCGTTGCCCTGTCCGTTTCACCCGGTTTGGGCGGACAAAAATAGAT
>CAZVZH010000265.1:0-5840 GCA_964630705.1 uncultured Saprospiraceae bacterium
CAGCCGTGCGGTTCAGCACCTGGGCAATACGCACACCCTTGGCTTTCAGGCGTTTGCCCAGGTGGGTGGCGATGCGTCCGGCGCCTACGATTGCTATTTGGTTGGGCAGTTGCATTTTTTAATGTGGTCAATGTGGTCAATGTGGTCAATAGCCGGCAGCGGCATCGTCGCCGCGGTTGTCGGCTACGGCGCGCAGGCGGCCGTCGGGCTCGCGCAGGATAGCTTCGACCCGGCCGATGGGCTCGCGAACCTCCACGACGTGGCCCATGCGGCGAAGCGTCTCGATAGTTGCTTCCGGAAGCGCGTCGGCCTCGATCTGGATTTTGTCGGGCAGCCACTGGTGGTGGAAGCGTTTGTGGTGCACGGCTTCGCGCAGGTTTTGATCGAAAACGTACACATTTAAAATGATCTGGTAGACCGAGGTCGGAATGGTCGTGCCTCCAGGCGTGCCGACGACCAGGGAGAGGGCACCGTTGCGCGCCACAATGGTTGGCGTCATGCTGCTCAGCGGGCGTTTGTGGGGGGCCACGGCGTTGGCTTTGCCGCCGATGGCGCCGTAGAGGTTGGGCGCGCCGGGTTTGGCGCTGAAATCGTCCATTTCATTGTTCAGGATAAAACCCGCTTCACTGACCACCACCCTGCTGCCATACGAATCGTTGAGCGTGGTGGTGATCGAAACGGCATTGCCGGCAGCGTCGACCACGCAGAGGTGGGTGGTTTCTTCGCTTTCCTTGATGTGGCCGGCTTCGATTTTTGCACTGGGCGTGGCTTTTTCCGGTGAAAAATCGGCCATGCGGCGGCGCAAGTACTTCGGACTGGTCAGTTTTTCCACCGGCACCGGCCAAAAATCCGGGTCGCCCATGTGCGTAGCCCGGTCGGCGTAGGCGCGGCGTTCGGCTTCAGCCATGCGGTGGATGGCTGCGACGGAGTGAAAACCGGCGTTTTTCAGATCGGCCTCGCCGAGCATAGCCAGCATTTGCTGCAACAAAATACCGCCGCTGCTGGGGGGCGGCATGCTGATGATGTGCAGCCCCTGCCAGTCGAATTCCAGGGGCTGGCGCCAAACGCTCTGGTAATTCTTCAGGTCGTCAAGGGTGATGAGCCCGTTTTGTTTGGTCATTTCATAGGCGATCAAACTGGCGGTTCGGCCCGCATAAAATCCCTCGCGGCCATCGCTGGCGATACGGCGCAGGGTGTTGGCCAGTTCTTTTTGGATCAGCCAGTCGCCGGCCTCCCATTCGTGCATTTTTATAAAAACGGGTACGATGGTGTTGTTGCGGATGAAGTTGTGTTTTTCCCCCACCAGTTGTTTGGCCTCGCGCTCGGTAATCTGGTAGCCCTTTTCGGCCAATTCGATGGCGGGGGCCAGCAGTTGGTCCCAGGGCAAGCGACCAAAGCGCTGGTGGGCTTGCCACATGCCATCGACCGAGCCGGGCACGCCGCAGGCAAAAACGCCGAAGCGGCTTTTATTGGGCAATACGTTTCCGGCCGAATCCTGAAACATTCTTTCGGTGGCCGCCGCCGGGGCTTTTTCGCGAAAATCCAGGGCAGCCGTTTTGCCGGCAACATCGCGGTACACCATAAATCCGCCCCCGCCGATATTACCCGCCTGCGGGTACACTACGGCCAGCGCAAAATAGCTGGCGACGGCGGCATCGACGGCATTGCCGCCGCGGCGCAGGATATCGAGGCCGACTTTCGTGGCCAGCGGGTGCGCCGACACCACTGCGGCCGAATCGGCCACCACCTCTTTTTCAATGGTGTACGGGAATGGAATGTATTTCTGCGCCTGCAAGGGCAAAGCCAGCAGGCAAAACAGCAGCAAACGAACCGTGTGCGTCATGGAAACCCCGATTGGTGAAATTATTTCAGTCCGGCAAAGCTAGCGCATTTCACAAAATAGCCGGCAATTCGCCACCGGGTTTGCAAAACCTTCCTACTTTTGGTTCCAGGGATCAACAAGCATGTTTACGCAAGAAGCAATTTTAAACCTCCTGCTGCCCGAATTGAAAACTGAGGGCCGGATTTTTCAAAAAAATCGCAAGGTGTTGGCTCGGCAAGCCCAGGCGGGCGAATGGATCCACACCCATACCAGCGATGGCCTGGAAACCGCCAACGCCGCTGAAGCGGGCGATTTTATCGTGCGCAACCAAACGGCCGCCGGTGAAGAGTACATCGTGCCGGCGCACAAGTTCAAGGAAAAATACAGCTGGCTGAGCGCTGTCGACGAGCTGTGGCACGAGTACCTGCCGCTGGGCCGGATCATCGCGGTCGAACTGACCCCCGAGCGCCTTCAACGCCTGGGCTTGCCCGAACAATTCGAATTTCAGGCGCCCTGGGAAGACCCGATGACGGCCAAATCCGGCGATTTTATGGGCGGCCCGGAAGATTTCAGCGAGGTGTACCGCCTGGCTCGCAAAGAGTTTTTCGAAACCTATGCTCCGCTGGCAGGCGCCTAAAAAACACCTCCGGCATTCAAAATACCGAAAACTATGGACGACTGGAAAAAACTCCGCGACAACTACCGCAGCGAACGCGTGCTGAGCCAAATTGCCTGGTACAACCGCAAAAGCGGCATCGACAAACAATGGTACTACTTCTGCCAAACGATCGTCATTGCCTCCGGTGCGCTGATTCCGCTGCTGGTGGGCTACGCCGATGGCGAGCGCAGCTGGCTAAAATTTGTGGCCGGCGGACTCGGCGCGGCCGTGGTGGTCGCCGAAGGGGTTTTGTCGCTAAAAAAATACCGCGAAAACTGGTCGGTCTACCGCATGACCGCCGAGCGGCTTCAACGCGAACTGTTGCTTTTCGATAATGCTGTCGGCGACGATTACGCCATTGCCGACGAAACGGCTTTTAAGCGCTTCGTCATCAAAGCCGAACAAATCATGGCCTCCGAAAATGAAGAATGGAATGCCTACCTGGCGGCCACCGGATCAACCTCTGCGGCTGCTTCAAACCAATCCTGAACCACTATGGATCAACACGATCAAACCCTGGATGCTGGCCTGCACACCGACTCGGCCGATGGTATGCGGGTCGCTTCCGAACTGCGCTCTATCTGGTTGCAAACGCCGGTTTGGGCTAAAATTTTGAGCATCACCAATTTCAGCAGCGCTGCCCTTCAATTTATAAGTATGCTCTTGTTGGTGCCTATGCTGCGCCGACTTGTATACCTGTCTTCTTCCGATGAAGCGGGAAACAACATCATCTTGCTGATGGTCATCGTGTACCTGTTGTCGATCAGTTTTTCCCTGATCATCGGCTGGCAACTGTGGCAATATGCCCTGTATTTGGGCCGGTCGACCCAGGATGACGACGCTGCGTCGCTCGAAGTCGCTTACTACTACCACTACCGCTATTTCAAAACCTTGGGATGGATGCTGATCAGCCTGACAGCCTTTGTTTTGATCGGTGTAACAGCCATCATGATGTTTAATCTTTCCCGCTACTAAAAAACAGACTATGGAAAACACCGAACCCATACCACAACCGGCAGACGCGCCCCAGCCATCCGGACTGCTTATTTCAAATGACGCCACCCACTACTGGCCAGGTTTGCGCAACTGGTCGCTTTTTTGCGGGATCATGGCCTTGGTTGGAGCCGGGTTTATTGCCCTGTTTTTAGTTTTAATGACCGTTGCCCTACCCAATATCCTAAGGACTGACGCCTCCTTTGCCACGGGTATATTGATGTATGCCATCTGGTTTGTTATTGCATTGGTTGTTGGTATTTTACTGATTCTCTTTAGCAACAGCATAGGGTCGGCAGCCCGCTACCCGCACCACGATACTGTCCGGAAAAGCGCCGGCAGGTGGCTGGCCTATTTGCGCCTGGCTGGCGTGATTTCCATTCTTGCCGTGCTCGTGCAATGTATTTTATTACTCAGTTTGTCGGCAAATATGCCGTAGCTCACCGAAGCAGTTCCAGGATCAGCGGCGCGTTGCGCTCCACCCGCAAGGTTGCCAGGTCGGTTAAGACTTCGCCGGTCATTACATTTTTTGCCCGGGCAAAACCTCGCATGCGCTCGGCGAAGGGCGCGGTGTCGACTTGGCGTTCGCCGTTGCCCGAATTGATCAGCACCAACACCGTTTTGGCCTCGTCGTATCGGAAATAGGCGTACACATCCTGGTTGGGGGCAAACTGCATGAGTTTCCCGGTTTGCAGCGCCGGCGTTGCGTTGCGGTAGCGCAGGAGGGTGCGGGTAAAATCGAAGGCTTCGTTTTCCTGGGCCGTCCGGCCGCTGGCCTGAAATTTGTTTTGCGGGTCGCCAGGCCAGCCGCCGGGAAAGTCCATGCGGATATTGCCGTGCGAGGGCGCCTCGAAGCCGGTGCTTAAAATTTCGGTAGCATAGTACAGCTGCGGAATGCCGCGGGTGGTGAGCAAAAACGCGATGCCGCTTTTGTACTTGTTCATATTTTCGCCGACCACTGAGAAAAAGCGTGTCATGTCGTGGTTGTCGAGCATGACCACGTTGCGGGTAGGGTCTTCGTAAAAATAGTCTTTGGCCAGGGTGTAGTAAATCCTGGAAACGCCTTCTGTCCATCCCTGCTCGCGCTTGAGGGCTTCCTGAATGGCGAAACACAGTTGAAAATCGACAACCCCTGGCAGGTTGGAGTCGAAGTTGGCCCGGCGCATCGGCTGATTGTCGGCAAAAAAACCTTGCACAATGGCACTGTATTCCCACACTTCGCCAAACAAGTGAATCGCCGGGTATTCGGCGCGAATGGCGGCATTGAAACGGCTCATAAATTCCTGATCGGAATAGGTGTAGGTATCGATCCGGAAGGCGTCGAGGCCGCTGTACTCCACCCACCACAAGGCCTGCTGAATCAGGTAATTGGCCAAGTGCGGGTTGCGCTGGTTGAGGTCGGGCATGCTGGGTACGAACCAGCCGTCGGAGAAACGTTTTTTGTCGTACTCGGAGGCGTAGGGGTCGAGCAGAGTCGGAGCGCGGTAGCTGGTTTGGGTCATGGTGGGCCAGGTATTCACCCAGTCTTTGGTAGGCAGGTCGGCCATCCAGGGGTGCCGGTGGCCGATGTGGTTGGGCACTACGTCGCGCACCACCTTGAGGCCGCGCTGGTGGCACTCGCGCACGAAGTCGCGGTAGAGTTCATTGGTGCCCAGGCGCCGGTCGATGCGGTACAGGTCGGTGATAGCGTAGCCGTGGTAGGAGGAGTTTTCCTGGTCGTTTTCCAGTTCGGGATTGAGCCAAATAGCCGTGACGCCCAAGTCTTTGAGGTAGTCGAGGTGGTCGATGATGCCCTTGAGGTCGCCGCCATGGCGGCCGAGCAGGGAGTCGCGGGCCAGGCCCTCGCGCATGCCGGCCACGTTGTCGTTGGAGGGGTCGCCGTTGGCAAACCGGTCGGGCATAATGAGGTAGACGACGTCGCGGCTGTCCAGCCCCTGCCCTTTCGCGGCCAGGTTGCGCTGTAAAATCGGGTACTCATGCACCATCTCCTGGTTTTTTTCCGGGTAGGAAAAGATGATCGGTACTTTTTGCGCCGGGGCGCCCGGGGCAATTTGGAGGGTGACAAACAGGTAGTTTGGGCTGTCGCCTTTTTCTACTTTTTCCAGGCTTACGCCATCGGCTTTGCCCACGCGCACCTGAAAGTTACTCAGCCCCTCGTAGTGCAGGAGCAGTTCCACACGGTTGTGCAGCATGCCCGTCCACCAGTTTGGCGGCTCCACTTGCAGGGGACTGGCCAGGGTGGGCGTCACCTTGGGCGGTTGGACTTGCGGATAGGGGTTGCCCAGGTAGTTTTTACAGGCAATAAAATTGGTTCCGGCGCAAACGAGCAGCGCGGCGAACAGTCTAGATTTCATAACTTTTAAATTT
>CAZVZH010000266.1:0-5781 GCA_964630705.1 uncultured Saprospiraceae bacterium
ACGTACAGGCGACTGCCGTCGGGCGATACCCGCATCCCCAGCGGCGCCGTCGCCACCGGTATTGTGGCGATCACAGTATTGGTGGCCGCATCGATCACTGAAACACTGGCGCCATTCCGGTTGGCGGCATATACGCGCCTACCGTCGGGGCTGACAGTGACGCCTACCGGAGACAGGCCCACCGGGATGGTTGCCACCACTGTATTGGTCGCCACGTTGATGACCGTCACATCGCGGGAGCCGAAGTTGGTGACATAAGCAAAACCGCCAGGGAAAGCCTCCGGGGTAACGGTGATAGTAGCAATTTCCTGTGCCGCAACATTAGCGCTGATAAAATGCAAATCGCCCGTGCCGCTGGCCGGCAGTCCGATCAGCGGGTTGCTGTTCGTCCAGTGAAAAACAGGATTTCCCGTGCCGGTAAACAGCACGTTGACCGAATCGCCGGCGCAAACCGCCCGGTCGGCGGGTTTGTTCACGGTCGGCTCAGGGTAAACTTTTATTTCAAACGAAACGGTGTCGCCCGCGCAAGGCCCGGCAGCCGTGGTGACCGTAATCGTCGCCGTTTCCAATTGCGTGACGGCAGCGGCGGTAAAATTCAGGTTGCCCGTGCCGCTCGCAGGCAGGCCGATGGCGGGGTTATCGTTGATCCAGGTTAGGGTGTTGGCCGGCGGTCCGGTAAAAAGAATGGAAATACTGTCTTTGGCGCAAACGCTGGTGTCGGCCGGTTGGTCGATAGCCAGCGCGGGGTTGACGGTGATGGTGAACGTTTGCGCCGTGCCGGTACAGCCGTTTTGGCTGGGCGTAACGGTGAGGGTGGCGGTTTGGGTAGAGGAAACCACCGCTGTGGTGAAACTGATGTTTCCCGAGCCGCTGGCGCCGAGCCCCACCGCGGGGTTGTTGTTCGTCCAGTTGAACGTAGCCCCCGGTGTGCCGCTGAAATTTACGTTTACCGGCAGGCCGCCGCAAAGAGTTTGGTCGGCCGGGTCGGTCACCGTTGGCCGCGGACTGACGGTGATCGCGAACGACACCGGCACGCCGTCGCAGCTGCCGATGGTGGGGGTAATGGTTACGGTGCCGGTTTGCGGGGCGCCGACGTTGGCGGCGGTCAGGCTGATGTTGCCCGTTCCGGTGGCGGGCAGGCCGATGGCGGGGTTACTGTTGGTCCAGTTGAAGGTGGCGCCGTTGGTGCCGGAAAGGTTGATCAGGATGGATTGGCCGGCGCAGAGGTTCAGGTTGGCCGGCTGATTAACGGTAGGGGCGGGGCTGACGGTCAGGTTGAACGTTTGCGTCAATCCCGTGCAGCCGTTTTGGCTGGGTGTCACATTGATCATACCGGTTTGCTGACTGCTGACCAGCGCGCTGGTGAAGCTGATGTTGCCCGTGCCGCTGGCGCCCAGGCCGATGCTGGTGTTGCTGTTGGTCCAGGAAAACGAAGGCGTGTAGTTGCTGGTGAAATTGACTGCGATGGGGTCGCCGCCGCATACGATCTGGTTGGCGGGTTGGTCCATCGTCGGCGTGGGGTTGATCGTGATGGTGAACGTCCGCGGCGTGCCGGCACAGGCGCCGATGGTGGGCGTGACGGTGATGGTGGCCAGTTCGGTAAACAAGCCGTTGGCGGCGGTGAAACTGATGGTGCCGTTGCCCGAAGCGGCCAGGCCGATAGCGGGGTTGCTGTTGGTCCAGTTGAACGTAGCGCCGGCTGTTCCGGCAAAAACCACGGTGACCGGCGCGTTGCCGCAGGCGACGAGGTCGGCGGGTTGGGTCATCACCGGAGTAGGATTCGCGGTAATGCTGAACGTTTGCGCTGCGCCGGTGCAACCCGCCTGGACGGGCGTGACGGTGATGTTGCCGGTTTGCGGCGCCCCGACGTTGGCGGCCGTGAAATTGATATTTCCCGTGCCGCTGGCCCCCAGGCCGATGGCGGTGTTGCTGTTGGTCCAGTTGTAGGTCGGATTCGTGCCGGCGCCGGTAAATACCACGCTGACCGGACTGCCTGCACACACCGTTTGGTCGGCCGAGTCGTCGACCGTTGGCGTGGGGTTGATCGTGATGCTAAAGGTGACGGCCGTGCCGGTACAGCTGCCCAGGCTGGGCGTTACGGTGATCGTGCCGGTTTGTGTGGTGGAAACGGCGGCCGCGGTGAAGTTGATATTTCCCGTGCCACTGGCTGCCAGGCCGATGGCGGGGTTGTCGTTGGTCCAGCTAAACGTAGCGCCGGCAGGGCTTCCGGAAAAATTCACGCTGACGGGTTGGCCGCCGCAAGCCGTAGCATTGGCCGGTGGGTTGACGCTGGGCGTGGGGTTGACGGTGATGGTGACGGTTTGCGGCGCGCTGGTGCAGCCGTTTGCCTGAGCCGTGACCGTGATGGCGCCCGTTTGGGCCGTGCCGACATTGGCGGCGGTAAAACTGATGTTGCCCGTGCCGCTGGCGCCGAGGCCGATGGCAGGGTTACTGTTCGTCCAGTTGTAGGTCGGGTTGGAGCCGGTGCCGGTAAAATTGACGGCGACATTTTGTCCGCCGCAAACCGTCTGGTCGGCCGGATCGTCGACAGTTACGCCGGGGTTGACCGTGATGGTAAAACTCACTGCCGCGCCGGTGCAATTGCCCAGCGTGGGGGTGATGGTGATGGTGGCGGTTTCAGTGGCCGGCACAGAGGCGGCCGTGAAGTTGATGCTTCCGGTACCGCTGGCGCCGAGGCCGATGGCGGTGTTGCTGTTGGTCCAGCTAAACGTAGCGCCGGGCGTGCCGCTGAGCGCCACGTTTACCGCCTGGCCGCCACAGGCAATTACGTTGGCGGGTTGGTTGACGGTTGGGGTGGGTTGCACGGTGATGGTGAAGGTTTGTACGGGCCCCGGACAGCCGTTTTCCGAAGGGGTAACGGTGACGTTGGCGGTTTGGGTGGTCGACACGTTGGCGGCGGTAAAGTTGATGTTGCCGACGCCCGAGGAGCCCAGGCCTATGCTGGTGTTGTTGTTTACCCAGTTGTAAATCGGGTTGTTGGCCGGGCTGGTAAACGTGGCGCTCACCTGCTGGCCGGCACACACCGTTTGGTTGGGCGGGTCGTCCATAGTGGGCGTCGGATTGATCGTAATCGTAAAACTGACGGGCGTGCCGGTGCAACTGCCCAACATGGGCGTCACCGTGACGGTGGCCGTTTGTTGGTTGGGACTGGCCGCTGCGGTGAAACTGATGTTGCCTGTGCCGCTGGCAGCCAAGCCGATCGCCGGGTTGCTGTTTGTCCAGTTGAACGTAGCACCTGGCGTGCCGCTGAAATTGACGTTGATGGTTTGGTTGCCGCAGGCGGTTACGTTGGCGGGCTGGGTGACGGTGGGCAGGGGCGTCACGGTGATCGTAAACGTTTGTGCCGGCCCCGTGCAGCCGTTTTCCGAAGGCGTGACGGTGATGGTGCCGGTTTGGGTGGTGCCGACGTTGGAGGCGGTGAAACTGATGTTGCCTGAGCCGCTGGCGCCGAGGCCGATGGCGGGGTTGTTGTTGGTCCAGTTGTAGGTCGGGTTCGTACCGGTGCCGGTAAAATTGACGCTCACGGGAGCGCCGGCGCAGACGCTTTGGTTGGGCGGATCATCGACGGTTGGGCGCGGATTTACCGTAATGCTGAACGACACCGGCGTACCGGTGCAGCTGCCCTGCGTAGGCGTGATGGTAATAACGGAAACTTGTGGAGTGGATACGTTGGCGGTGGTGAAATTGATCGTGCCGGTTCCGCTGGCGGCCAGGCCGGTGGCGGTGTTGTCGTTAGTCCAGGGAAAGGTGGCGCCAGGGCTGCCAGTGAGGGGTATATTGAGGTTTTGGCTGGCGCAGGCAGTTGCGTTGGCCGGCAAATTAACGGTCGGCGCTCCGGTGATGGTTACGGTAAATTGCTCCTGGTCGGTGCAGCCGTTGGGCACTACCTGGGCGTAAGCATAGAGGGTAGTGGTGGCGGTGATCATGTCGCCAGGGTTGTACTGCGTGCCGGTGCCGTTCGGACCAGTGTAGTAGGCGGTGTTCGGCGGCAGGTTGGTGCCGGTGATAGCCGGCAGGGTATACGACCCGCACACGGTGACATTGGGGATAGGGTTGATTACCGGCGGCGGCGGCGCGGCGGGGGCCGGCGGCGCCGTGCAGCCGGCGTTGCCGTAGGTATCGGTGGGCGGGAGGTAGTAGGCGCCGTTGTTGCCGACCACCAGCGCGAGGTTGTACGTAATGGTTTGTGTACAGGTATTGGCAATAGAAAAAACCGTCGTGCGGGTACCTCCACCGCCGCCATTGGTGAACGCGCCGGCCGTGCGGATGCAGGTGCTCGAAATGACGTACACACATTGCCCGGCGCCGCACAAGCTGCTGAAATTGTACAGGCCATTGGTGGAGTTAAAACTGGTTTGCAAAATGACAATCGAATTCGCAGGAATGTCGACGCCGGAGCCTACGGCAGAAATGTTGCTGCAACCGGTAAAGGCGCTGGGGTTGCCTGCTGTGAGCCCACAAGGCGTCGGGTTGGTTGGGTCGTTGCCATTGTCAATATTGATATCGTTGTTGACCGGGCCCAAGATGTTGTTGTTGACGTCGAAATCCAGCTGAATGTCGGCAGTGTTGAAACCCGAGCCGGAATGGATAATAACAAATTCATTCAACGCTTCTGGCCCGCAGGCATCAATCATGATGGCTTCAATGCGCGGGCATTGCGCCCGTAGAGCGGTGGGTTGAAGAAAAAAAAATGCTGAAAGGGAAATGGTGAAAATACCAGGGTAAAATGTGTTGCGCATAGTGTAGACAGCTGGTGCAAAACTTGTTGGGCGGTACTGGCGCCGCCGCCGGCAGGAAGCGGAAAATCAACGACAAAGGTACTCGCAGTGGTTTGCCTTTAACGGAAAAGCCAACTAAAATAACAATTTAATCATACCTCCGCAGAAGATTCCTGTAATTTGCGGTCAAGCATTTATTTTCGTTTCCCGGCGCGCAAGGGCCGTCGCCATTGGTATTGCGGAAACACACAACCCGATCATTATGCAAATCATACCTTCCTTCGATGTTATGGATGGTCGCCTGGTGCAGTTGCGTCAGGGCGACTTCGAACAAAAAATTGAATACCCGGAAAATCCGCTCGAGCTGGCGCAAGAACTGGAAGCCGCTGGCATCCGCCGCTTACACATGATCGACCTCGACGGCGCCCGCGAAGGGCGTCCGGTCAACCTACATGTGCTCGAACAAGTGGCTGCGCGCACCCGGCTCGAAATTGTATACGGCGGCGGCTTGCGCTCCATTCCAACCCTCCGGCAGGTGTGGGATGCTGGCGGTGAAATGTTTTCGGTGGGCAGCGTGGCAGTATTGGCGCCCGACGAATTCCGGGCCTGGGTGGAGCGCTTCGGCGCCGACCGTTTTCTGGTGAGCGCCGATGTACGCAAACGCAAAATTGCCGTGCACGGCTGGGTGCAGCAAACGACCCTGAAACTATTCGATTTTCTATCCAGGCTTCAAAAGTTGGGCATACAAAATGTTTCGGTAACCGATATAGAACGGGATGGCGAATTGGCTGGGCCCGCTATAGATATATATAAAGAAATCATAGAAAAATTTCCGGAATTGCAATTGGTTGCCAGCGGCGGTATAAGCAGTGTTTCTGATTTGGAGTCTCTGCAGGCTATGGGCTGCTCCGGCGCGTTGGTTGGCAAGGCGTTTTTTGAAGGAAAAATTCCGATGAAATACTTTCGGGTGCATTCTAAAACTTAGGTTTCTATAGAAAAGCGCCTTTGGGGATTGTCTATAGCCCTATATTGCTAAACGCCG
>CAZVZH010000267.1:0-5665 GCA_964630705.1 uncultured Saprospiraceae bacterium
TAGTAAAATTTTTAAAGTGTGAAAACGGGAGGATGAATGTACAATTTGGGCAGAGTAGTCCGACGCGCCATGGTCGAAATTATTCGACTAAACGCACTAAAAAATGCGCCATGCAAACGGATTTCGCATGGCGCATAGCGCAACTGTAAAAGTACCCGGGTTTACTGGGTTTTCACTGTGGAATGCATCTTTGTTTTGAGGCTTTCCAGACGCGTTTTGAATGTAGCCCGCTCTTCTGTACCCGGCAAACAGGCCACGCAGTCGCCGCAGAAATTCGGAATGGAATTTTCCGCAATCACCTGCCGAAGTAAATCCATGGCAGCCTGCCAATCTTCCTCCGTAATGTCCACACCTACTATTGCCACGCAATCTCCTTCACTAGTAAATGTTACAATACCCTTGGTTCCGCTTGTTGTTTCAAAGACAAATGCTTCAATCTCATTTGCATTAATAGTTACAATTTCATTGTAGGGAATAGATTGACAATCATTAACCTCCGAATCGTAATAGTGGTTAAACGTAACACCCTCAAAAGATTCCGCCGAAAAGCAAGGGTTCGAAGTACAACCTTCATCGATATTGCCATCACAGTTGTCATCGATGCCGTTGCCGCAGATTTCTGCGGCGCCGGGGTTCACGTCCGGGTTGTTGTCGTCGCAATCGTTCATGCTGCCCGTGCAGGCGCCCACGGCCGAGTAGCCGTCGCCGTCGGCGTCGGGCAGGTAGTCGCCGTGGGCCAGGTGGGCCGGCAGCGCGTTTACATTAATTTCAATGGCATGGTAAGAGCCGTTGCCGGTCACGTGGCAAACGGTCACTTTCTGCGCGCTGCGGGAATCGACGGCGCCGTTTTGCAGATCGGCCGAAGCAGGCGCGTTGTCTTTCGTGCAGGCAAACAGCAGGCACAAGGCGGAAAAGGTAAGGAGGACTAAATACCGCATAATACTGGTGGTTTTAAATGTTTAAAGAAAAATGGTTCGCGTGTTTTGGAAATGCCCCAATGGCCGGGGTTTGGAGCGCCCGCTCAGCGGCGTAATGCGCATCCGCGCACACTGCTGCGCGAACGCTCCGATCCGGTTTTCCCGGCAAAAACGTCATTTCTAAACTATGGCAAAGGTGCTTGGCAGGCGGGTCACAGGCGTCTCAAGTTGGGTACATGAGCGTACTTTTTGGGTGGCCACGGCCCCTATACCCATCAGCGTAAGGACTGATTTGTGCTTTTAAATGTAAAATGTAAAACAGCAAAATGTAACATTCAAAAGTGACGTCCCGAGGTAAGCATCCGGACTGGGCTGCCGCACCGAAAGGCCCGTCACGCCCTTATCCCTCTTTTACATTTTGCGGTTTTATATTTTACATGTAAAAAACACGGTTGCCCCTAATTTGAAAGGTATTGGGGGGCACAAGTGAAATGCCCCATCCTACAGCAAATAGTCGGAAGGCAACTTCCCAAACCGCTCCCGAAACCTCCGCGCAAAGTGCTTTTCCTGCCGGAAACCCACGCTGTAGGCGGCTGCTTTGACGGTGCTGACCTGCCGGGTTTCGAGCAGGCGTCGAGCGGCCTGGAAACGCGCTGCGTCGAGGTATTGGGCGGGCGTCAGGCCGGTAAGTTGTTTGGTGCGGCGGAAAAATGCGGCGCGGCTCATGGCCAGTTCGCCGGCCAGGGTTTCGGCAGTCAAGTTGGTATTGCCCAGCTGTTTTAGCACCAGCGTTTCCAGGTTTTCCAGCCATTCAGCATCTTCGCGCGGCAGGATCGGACCGGGAACCCTCCCGCCCAATTCGGGAGAATCCTGCTTCCCGGCTGCCGCGTAAGCGGTTCGCAGCTGGTAGTTCTTCAGCAAACCTTCCACCCGCACCAGCAGTTCCTCCTCCTCGAAGGGTTTGAGCACATAGTCGTCCACGCCGATACGCAAGGCCCGGAGTTTGTCGCGGCTTTCTGCGCGGGCCGTAAGCATGATGAGGGGCAGGTGGCGCCAACGTTCGTCGTTTTTCAACTTTTCCAACAACTGAAAACCGTCCATTACCGGCATCATGATATCGGAAATAATCATCGAGACAGGAGACGGCGGACAGTGGGCGTTGGACGGCGCTACCGCTTCAGCGAGCTGTTCAAGTGCAGCCTGCCCATGTTCGGCGGTAATAACCCGGTACTTTTCACCCAGTAACAGGCAGAGGTAATCGCGCAGGCTGGCATTGTCTTCAACGACAAGCACGGTGGGCCGGTCATCCAGGCCGCTTGTTTCTGGTAGTTGGGGCCGGGAGGCGGGCAAAGGTTTAGGAGGTGCCGATTGCTGAACCTGTGGTGCTGTACGATCGATTTCTGCCGCTTCGAAGGCCACTTGTTTTTTAGGAAATTCAAAATAAAAACAGCTGCCCTTGTCGCCTGCTGCCGGATTGGGGCTTTCGGCCCAGAGCCGGCCCTGCAGGAGCGCGCCGAGTTCGCGGCAAAGCGCCAGCCCGATGCCCGTACCGCCTTCTGCCGACGCCTCGGCCCGGCCGGTTTGGTAAAACCGTTCGAAAATATGCGGCAGATCGTCGGGATGAATACCCCGGCCGGTATCGCCGACGCTGAGGCGCAAGTGGGTATTTTTTTCCTCCAGCAGCACCAGTACGCTGCCGCCGGAGGGCGTGAATTTCAGGGCGTTGGTTATCAGGTTGGCGGCGATGGTTTCCAGTTTGGCGGCATCGAGTTGAACGCGCTGCCAGAACCCGCCGGCAACCTGAACGCTCAGGCGAACGCCCAGGCTGTCGGCATAGCTTTCAAAACCTGCAACGAGGCGCTGCAGTATAAAAACCAGGTCGACGGCTGTTTCGTGCAGTTCGAGCCGGCCGGCGTCCAGCTTGCTCAGGTCGAGCAGTTGGTTCACTTGTTTCAGGAGCTGTTGGCTGTGTACTTGAGCGAGCTGAGCGAGCTGTTGGTCGGTCGCGTCCAGTTTTTGGCGTTTCAGCATGGAGCCGAGCGGCCCCAGGATGAGGGTGAGCGGGGTGCGCAGTTCGTGGCTGACATTGGCGAAGAAGCGGCTTTTCATGGCGTCCAGTTGTTTCAAGTCCTCCGCTTGCCGCTCGAGTTGGCGGTTCTGCGCTGAAATCTGATAGGTTTGGTTTTGCACTTCCCGTTCCAGGCGCTCCTGCTCGTGGCGGTGCCGGGCAATGCGCCAGCGGTAAAAAGCCAGCGCGGCGCCTGCCAGCGCCAGGGCTGCCAGGGCCAGAAACCAGCCGCGCATCCAAACGGGGCGCAGCACCTGTACGCCGACGACCAATTCGCGCTCCGACCAGCGGCCGTCGGCGCCCCGGCCGCGGATGCGCAACCTGTGCTTGCCGTAGGGCAGGTAGCCGGGTCGCAGGATGTTGTCGGCCTGATAGTTCCAATCATCGTCGAGGCCCTCCATGCGCCAGGCATACAGGTTTTGTTCGGGCGTGTAGTTGAGCAGGGAAAATTCGAGTTGGACATACCGGTCGCCGGGTCGGACAGTTATCTGGCGGGAGGTTTCCACATCGAGCGTACGATCCGTCAGTTCGCTGTTGCCGCTTTCCAGTTGTTGGCATTTTGTGAGCACGAGCGGCAGCGAAGCGCTGGCGTCTTGCCGGTAAAAATCCTTGGGATGAAAGGCGGTAACCCCGTTCAGGCCGCCGAAATAAAGCGTGCCGTCGGCGCCCCGGGCATGGGCGCTGCGGTTGAACTCATTGTGGGTAATGCCGTCGGCAGTCGTATAACTTCGGGTTTGCGCTGTTTTTTTGTCAAAACGAATAATGCCCTGGTCGCTGGGAATCCAAAGGTGCCCGGCATTGTCTTCATAAGCGGCATAGACAACATCGCAGGGGAACCCGTTTTTTCGGGAAAACTGGGTGGTTTTACCAGCAGCGCGATCGAGGCGGAGCAGACCGCCACCGCCCGTAGAAAGCCATAAAATGCCCTCAGAATCTTCGTAGCAATGGTGCAGGTTGTCGGCAGGCAGCTGATTCTTGCCCCTGCCGCCGGTCCAGTAGCGCTCTTGTATGCCCAGCCCTTCCACGAGGCGAAACAGGCCTTTAGAAGTGCTCAGCCAAGCCGCTTTACCCTGACCGGCAGCCTTCTTTTTTTCAAGACCAATATGAATTACCTCCGCCGCAGCCAAAGCCTCGAAGCCGTTTATTTTGTCATACAGGCCACCGGTTTGGGTAGATTCGTCGAAGACAAACAAATTGTAGTAGGCGCCCAGGAGCAATTTGCCCTCAAAATCAGGCAAAATAGCCCAGACCAAGTATCCGGGTATTCCAGCAGGTAGTTTGTACAGAAGATTCCCGTTTCGGTACAAAGCATTGGCCGCTACAGTTAAAACACCGCCGGAAGCATCTTCGGTAATGCCATACAGCGATCCCGTTTCAAAGAAATGGTTTGTCACATCGCCGGTTTTACTATCGAATACGTATTGACCGTTGCGTTCGGTATTTACCCAAATTTGTCCGTTTTTTTCCAACATGCCGCGCACCGGAACACCTAAGTCTTCGGTTGCGCCGGGCCGGTACAACAGTTGGCGGAAGCGGTTGCGGCGGACTTCGATGCGGTACAACCCCCGGCCCCCGCCGATCCACAGCGTGCCGGTACGATCTGAAAAACTGGCGCCTTCGAAGTCTATACGGGTTTCCGGGAAAACCTCGGTTAAATCGTACACAACGTGTTCGCTGCCGTCCTCGACGATCCGGTTGTTGCGCAGCTGCAATGGGAGGCCGGGCAAGCGGTGTACAAAAACGGGGCGCTCATAGCCCAAATTCGTTTTTTCCGGAAATTTAAAAAAGTCGGCCAGGTTTGTTTTTCCCAAATTGCCCGCCTGGTCGATTGTATGCATAAACGAATTGCCGCTTCCCGTTTGGAATGTGACTAACAACAAATCCGTTTCGCTTGCGCTTTTTACCGCGACCGTTCCGTTCGAATTTACCTGCATAGCGGTTTGACGGCGCAGAACCCTGCCAAAGCGGTCAACTTCCGCCAGTTGGTTCCCGTCGATAATTCCCCATATCGTTTTGTCCGGACTCAGCGCAAGCGGATAGAATGTATGGCCATTTTTTATAGGAAAAAACTGAAGCCCTGTAGCCGGGTGGTAACGCAGGATTCCGGCAGGTTCACGGCTGCCCATAATAAGCGTTCCGGCAGATTCCCTGTTTACCGGGCTATCGTCCAGCAAACAGGGAGCGCTGATGTTTGCTTCTGCAATGGGTTGTTTCCCCGGAAATTTTTTTGAAAAAGGCGTCACACTGCCATCCTGCGGGTTTACCAGGTCGACGGATATGGATGAGCGGTCCGGATTTTCGGAAAACACCCAAAGCAAGCCTTCTGCGTCTTTTTGGACCGCCCGGATGCTGTTGTTGGAAAGCCCCTCTTCCGTCGTCCACCAGCGGAAACGGTAGCCGTCGAAGCGGTTCAGGCCGTGTTGGGTGCCTACCCAAATAAAACCGCGGTCGTCCTTGGTTATGCAGGTCACCCGCCGATGCGACAAGCCTTCCTCAAGCCCATAGCGCTGGGCATGGAAAATATATTTTTGGGCAAAGAGTCCGGAGCTGAAGCAGGCCAAAAAGATTATGGTCGGAATGGCGGGTTTCATGGAAGCTAAGGTAGTGCCGGCAGACCTGTCAGGCACCAATAAAATTAGCCCGGAGGCCTGCACTTTGCGTGGCATCCGGGCTAATGTTG
>CAZVZH010000268.1:0-5650 GCA_964630705.1 uncultured Saprospiraceae bacterium
TGTCAGGTTTCCTGTAAGCCGGCACGCTACAATAAATAGTGTTTGTTCATAGTGTTTGTTTTTTGTTGTACCCTGTCCAGTAGAAATATTGGACAGGGTTTTTTGTTCGGCTTTCGAAAAAAAATTTAACCCAAAGGGGTAATTTTTCACTTTTGGCACGCGTTTGGTTGTCCTAATTGTAGCTTCATACAATAGAAACGGTTTAGTGAAAAAGCCCGGGGCAAATGCGCGCCCGGGCTTCTTCTATTTAAAATGGTTGGGAAGTTATCGAAGTAAAGTCAAACTACCGGTTTTCAAACGTTCTTCCCCATCGCATCGGTAGCGCAGGCGGTACAGGAACACGCCGGCATTGAGCGGTTCGCCCTGGAACGTACCGTCCCAGGCGTCGAATACGGTGGCCGCATTGAACACCCGCCCGCCCCAGCGATCAAAAATTTCGAAGGAAATAAATTCATTCACGGCATACGGATTGCTTACGCCGAACACATCATTTCGACCGAAAGAGGCGCTGGGGGTAAAAGCGTTTGGGATAAAAATCTGGTTACAATTCAGGGTGTCCGGGTCGATTACTTTAATCCGTATGGTATCGAGCGCATCGCAGCCGGAGTAGGAAAATTTCAGTTGATAAGTAGTGGTGACGATCGGGGTGATCACGGCATTAGCTACTGATTTGTCGGAAACGCCCGCTGCCGGCGACCAGTCAAATTTGTTGGTACAGCTCGATGACGTGGCCATTTGCAGGGAGTTGCCCAGGTAAACGATGGTGTCGCCGGTCAGAATCTGATCGGGGCGCAGGTTGAGCGCATCGATGTCGTCCTGACCGAGCGCCCGGCTGTAAATCCGGAGTTCATCGATCTCGCCCCGGTAGGCGCTGTCGAGCGGGCAGATAGGCTCGCCAACTTTAAATACGGCATTGGACGTCAGGTCGATCCGCGCTGCGGAAGATTTGCTTTCGCCCAGTTTACCATTTACATAAATCGAATATGCGGTGTTGCTGCGCACCAGCGTGATGTATTGCCAGCAAGTATTGGGGTCGAGGCTGGCGGTTACGGTAGCCTGCAGGGTGTCGTTTTGGCTGATGACCGATGTTATTTTTTTACTCTTGGGGTTAAAGCGCACCCAAAACACCCGTTTGCTGTTGCAATTCTCCTGTTTGGACATCAGGATTTTCGAACCCCCAAAACCGCTCGAAACCGGCGCCGGTTTGAAATAAAAACTGACGGTGAAATCGCTGGTTGTAAATACATCGCTCAGCGGGCCCACAAAAAAAATAGCGTCGCCGTCGCCATCCAGATGAATGGATGAATCCCGCACCCCACAAACACAGGGCGCGTCGCCAATGAGCGCGCCATTGGAGCCGTTGCCGCTTTCGTCGGTTCCTTTGCAGGTCGTGAAGGGGAAATACGCCACCAGCTTTTCATTGATATTTTGTGCTGCCAGGGTGATTTGTACACCCACAAAAAACAAAAGGAGTAAAATACGCATCCGTATACCGTTTTTTTAGGACAAGAGAACGCCTGCTGGTTCGGGAAAGTATGCTCCAGAAGCTTGCTGGCGCCTTGTGCTGGTTCTTTACATTTTAAAATGTACCAGATCGGAAAATTGTTGAATCCGCTGCCGAATCATAGTCGAGTCGAGGTTCAGCAATTGCTCCACGCTGAATTTCTCCACGCAAAAAGACGCCATTGCCGAGCCGTAAATAATGGCCCGCCGCATATTTTCCATCGAAATATCGTCGGTTTTTGCCAGCCAACCCATAAACCCTCCGGCAAAGGTGTCGCCGGCGCCGGTAGGGTCGGTCACTTCCGCCAGCGGCAGCGCCGGGGCGTAAAACAACTGGCCTTCGTGGAACAATAAAGCGCCATGCTCCCCTTTTTTGATCACTAAAAAACGGGGACCCATCTGGTGGATCAACCGGGCAGCTTTTACCAGCGAGTGCTCGCCCGAAAGTTGCCGGGCTTCCTCATCGTTGATGGTGAGCACATCCACTTTTTTTAGCACTTGCAGCAAATCCGACATGGCGGTGTTCATCCAAAAATTCATGGTGTCCATGGCGATCAGCCTGGGGCGGCTTTGGAGCTGTTCCAGTACCCGGAGCTGCACTTGCGGCGTCAAATTGCCCAGCATCAAATACTCGGGCGAACGGTACGATTCCGGCAATACCGGATCGAAGTCGGCCAACACATTCAGCTGGGTGTCCAAGGTGTCGCGGGTGTTCAAATCGCGGTAATATTTGCCGGCCCAAAAAAACGAACGCTCGCCGGGGCGCACCTGCAAACCTTCCAGGTCGACACCCCGGTTTTTCAACTCCTGCAACATCGACTCCGGGAAATCGCCACCCACTACCGAAACAATCCGTACCGGTTGAACAAAATACGACGCTGCCAGTGAAATGTAGGTACACGCCCCGCCAATAACCCGCTCGGCGCGCCCAAATGGCGTTTCAATATCGTCGAAAGCAACCGTGCCAACTGCAACTAAACTCATGTTTAAAAAATTTGATACCAGCGCTGCGCTGAAAAAACGTCCAAAGATGCGGCTTTCCCCGGGAATGAAAAAACCGGAACAATTCCGCGGGCAAATGCACAAAAATTAAAACGGCCACTGCAACTTGCAGTGACCGTTTTGCGCCTCATCAAGGACTTGAACCTTGGACCTACGGATTAACAGTCCGCCGCTCTAACCGACTGAGCTAATGAGGCTGCTTTTAAAGCGGGGCAAAGGTAATTCGAGTTTTACCTAAAACCAACTGTCGTCTGAAAAAATCCTGACCCATGCACAACTTTTTGAGCCTGTCTTCCGAAGTGCAACAGGCAGTTTCCGCCAGCCAACCAATAGTGGCCCTTGAAAGCACCATCATTTCCCACGGTATGCCCTACCCCAAAAACGTGGAAACAGCGCTGCGCGTCGAGCAAACCGTACGCCAGTCTGGAGCCATCCCGGCCACCTGCGCCGTGCTCGATGGGCGCCTCCGGGCGGGCATGAGCGCCGACGAAATCGAACGTTTTGGCCGGGCCGGCACTGCTTTGACAAAAGCCAGCCGCCGCGATTTGCCCTACCTTGTCAGTCAAGGCCAAAGCGGGGCAACCACCGTGGCCGCCACCATGATCATTGCCGCGCAGGCCGGTATCCGGGTGTTTGCCACCGGCGGCATCGGCGGCGTACACCGGGGCGCCACGCAAACACTCGACATTTCGGCCGATTTGCAGGAACTTGCGCACACGCCGGTAGCCGTTGTCAGCGCCGGCGTAAAAAGTATCCTCGACATTGGGCTCACGCTCGAATACCTCGAAACCTTCGGCATCCCGGTGCTGGGCTACCGCTGCACCGAATTCCCGGCGTTTTACACCCGAAAAAGCGGCTTTCAAGTCGATTTTTCAATGGAAAGCCCGGAACAAATCGCCCAACTCCTGCATGCCAAATGGGCTATGGGCCTGCAAGGCGGCGTCGTCGTGGCCAACCCGGTACCCGAAGCCCACCAACTAGACGCCCGGGTAATGGAAACATCCATCACCCGGGCGTTGGAAGATGCCGCCGTGCAGGGCATCTCCGGGAAAGCCCTCACGCCATTTTTACTGGCACGAATCGAGCAAATTACCGGAGGCGGCAGCCTGGCTGCAAACATCGAGCTGGTGTGCAACAATGCCCGCCTGGCAGCGGAAATTGCGGCGGCTATGGCTCGGATTTAATTTTTGCCGATCGCAAAGCGTCCGCCAAGACCAATCTGCAGGGCCCCGATACGACTGCCATCGGTACCCACGCGGTAATAGCCCACATCGATGCCGAACTTGTGCCGTTTGCCGAACAACAAGCCGGTATTGCCGCCGACGTACGACAAACCGTCATCGGCGCCGGCATACGAGGTAAACTGGTAGATATACCGCGGACTGAGGTACCAGGCAAAGTTTTCCTGCGGGTGCAGAGAAAAATACACCGGCACCTGCACATTCCACAAGCCGCTGACGAGGCCGAAAGTGCCCAGCTCGGCGCCCAAGGCCAGGGCAACGGGCGATTCGCGGTCGCCCACCACCTGAAATTTGGCGCCCACGCCCAGGTTCAGCGTGGTGTTGAGCCGCAGGGTCAGGTCCACTTTTTCGGCAACGCCGTAACGCCCGGCGAATTCGATGTTGGCAAAAAACAGGTTGGGAATGTCGGCAATAGAGTCGGCCTGATCTTCCCAGTCGTTAAAGTCGGGGCTCGAAGCGACGTTGAGCGAGGCGGAAAATTCGCCGTTGTTTTGGCCGACGGTGCGACCGTCTTGAAAGCCGGTCAGCGAGGCGCAATTCGAGCACAGCAGCGCCAAGCCAAACAAGCCGGCTGCCAGTAACAGGTTTTGTTTTTTCATGAACAGGATAAGGATTTTAGTTAGGTGATTTTAGACGCCTGACAGTGCCGCCAGGTCGCAGCGCAGGAGCAGGCAAATTTTCTTTAAAAATGGCGAAGCCGCTACCCTTCATCCTCCGCGCTATCGCAATGGTACAGCTCCCGCGGAGGCCGTCCGCCGCGCTCGCCGCCCCGTCCGCCGCCGGCTTTTTTCTCCGCCTGCATTTTTTGGATCAAGCGGGCGCGTTCGCGGCGCAGGGCTTCGCGCAATTGCAGGTCTTCGGTCCGGTCGAAATACTTGATGCCGTCGACCCAGGTTTTTTCCGCTTTGGCGTACACTGAAAGGGGGTTGTCGCTCCAGAGCACCAGGTCGGCGTCTTTGCCGGCGCGTACGCTGCCCACGCGGTCGTCGACGCGCAGCAGCCGGGCCGGGTTGATCGTCACAGTTTTCCAGGCTTCCTCCTCGCTGAGGCCGCCGTACATCACTGTTTTGGCCGCTTCCTGGTTGAGGCGGCGGGCCATTTCGGCGTCGTCGGAGTTGATAGCCACCGTGACACCCTGGCGTTGCATCATGGCCGCGTTGTAGGGAATGGCCTGGTACACTTCGAATTTGTAGGCCCACCAGTCGCTGAAGGTGCTGCCGCCCACGCCGTGTTTGGCCATTTTATCGGCCACTTTGTAGCCTTCGAGGATGTGGGTAAAGGTGTTGACTTTAAAACCGAAACGCTCCGCTACGCGCATGAGCATGGTAATTTCGCTTTGCACGTAGGAGTGGCAGGTGATAAAGCGCTTGCCCTCCAGAATTTCGAGGAGGGCTTCCAAGTCCAGGTCTTTGCGGTAGGGTTTACCCGAGCGTTTCAGGCGGCCGTATTCCTGGGCGCGGGTGAAATAGTCGACGTACACTTGCTCAACGCCCATGCGGGTTTGGGGGTAGCGGGTGCGGCTGTTGTCGCCCCAGTTGCTTTGTTTGACGTTTTCACCCAGGGCGAATTTGATCTGGCCGGGCCAGTTGGCAAATTTCAAATCTTCCGGTGCGGCGCCCCAGCGGAGTTTGATCAGTTGGGTTTGGCCGCCGATCGGGTTGGCCGAGCCGTGCAGGATGTGGCTGCTGGTGACGCCGCCGGAAAGCTGGCGGTAAATGTTGATGTCTTCAGAATTGATGATGTCGCCGATGCGTACTTCGGCCGACGATTCCTGGGTGCCTTCGTTGATGCCCCGGGAGCCGGCGATGTGCGAGTGCTCGTCGATGATGCCGGCAGTGAGGTGTTTGCCGGCGCCGTCGATCACTTCGGCGTCGTCGCGCACGGGCAGGTTGCGGCCGATGCGC
>CAZVZH010000269.1:0-1200 GCA_964630705.1 uncultured Saprospiraceae bacterium
ATCCAGCGCTTTGTGCAGTGCGTCGATGCTGTCGAGCGCCTTGCCTTCGAATTGCACGATCACATCGCCGGCCAGGAGGCCGCCCTGTGCGGCGGGGCTGCCCGCTTCGAGGCTTTGCACCTGGATGCCGCCTTTGGTGCTCAGTTGCAGCGCGCTGAGCACTTTGGGCGGTAGCGGCACGGTTTGGGCGGCAACGCCCAGCAGGCCGCGGCGCACCCGGCCTTCGAGGATGAGCTTGCCGACGACGAACTTGGCCAGGTCGGCGGCCACAGCGAAGCACAAGCCTTGCGCCGGCAGGATGACGGCCGTGTTGACCCCGATGACGCGGCCCTGGGAGTCGACCAGCGGGCCGCCGCTGTTGCCGGGGTTGAGCGCGGCGTCGGTTTGGATCACGTCGTCGATCAGGCGGCCGCTTTGGCTGCGCAGGCTGCGCCCCAGGGCGCTGACCACGCCGGCGGTCACGGAATATTGGAAACCGTAGGGGTTGCCCACGGCGATGGCGATTTGGCCGACTTGCAGGCGGCTGCTGTCGCCGAAATTGAGGGTCGAGAGGTTTTCGCCGGCGATTTTCAGCACGGCCAGGTCGGTGGCTGGGTCGTCGCCAACCAGCTGAGCAGTGAAGCTGCGTCCGTCCTGAAGCGTGCCTTCGATGCGTTCGGCGCCGCTGACGACGTGGCTGTTGGTGACCACATAGCCGTCGGTGCTGATGACAAACCCACTGCCCGTGCCGTTGCCGGGCTGGCTGTTTTGCCGGCGGCCGGCCGTTTTTTTCTGCACATTGAGGTGCAACACGGCCTTGCTGACGCGGCTGGTGACGGAAACGACCGTTTGGGAGTAAGCGTCGAGCAGGGAAAGGTCGTCGGTGGCGGAGCGGCGTTCGGGGTTGTCGGAAGCAGGGGCTTCGGCAAAAATTTGTTGAAACATGGCTTATCCATTTTTAGGCGGGCCGAGGTGTGCGGGCATTGGGCGACAATTGTGCCAAGCCAGGAAATGCGCCATTTTGGCAGTTGGGTGGTTTGAAGAATAGTCGCAAATTAAATAGATCAAGTTGCGATCATCCCACCGAGCAGTTTTTTCCGTGCGGGAAATTACTCTACGCAGGTCGGCCACAACTTGTGTTAAATAATTAAGCGCCATGCTCAGTTGGTCGGGCAGCCAACTTTTTCCGGTGCTTGTTGTTCGAAATGCCGGCATTTGTTT
>CAZVZH010000269.1:1300-5631 GCA_964630705.1 uncultured Saprospiraceae bacterium
GGTCGGGCAGCCAACTTTTTCCGGTGCTTGTTGTTCGAAATGCCGGCATTTGTTTATGTTGCATGCCGCTGCTGCCGGAAAAGTCAGCCTTGAACCAACTTGTACATGGGAAAAACAATAGCAGGATTTTCCAAACTGACCAAGCGCCAGAAAATCGAATGGCTGGCCGAAAATTTCTTCGACGATCCCGCCGCCGCCGCCGAGGGCCTGCTCGCCTGGCACCGCCGCGACGAACAGCAGCAAAAGATCATCGACGGGTTTACGGAAAATGCGGTGAGCAACTACACGCTCCCGTTCAGCGTGGCGCCCAATTTTATGATCAACGGCCGGGTATACACCGTGCCGATGGTGATCGAAGAGAGCAGCGTGGTGGCAGCCGCTTCGAGCGCCGCCAAGTTCTGGCTCGACCGGGGCGGCTTTCACGCCGAGGTGCTCGGCACCGTCAAACTCGGCCAGGTACATTTTCGCTGGGGCGGCGACCCGGCACGGCTGAAGCAACTTTTTCCCCAGATGAAAGCCCGGCTCATTGCCTCGGCCGACGACCTCACCGCCAACATGCGCCAACGCGGCGGCGGCTTGCTCGATCTGGAATTGCTCGACTTTACCCAACTCGAACCCGAATACTACCAGCTGCGCGCTTCCTTCGAAACCTGCGACAGCATGGGCGCCAATTTTATCAACTCGGTGCTGGAGCGGTTCGGCGACCAACTCGAATTTTTTATCGAAACCACCCCCGATCTCGACGACCGCGACCGCGACGTAGAGGTAATCATGTGCATCCTCAGCAACTACACTCCCAACTGCCTGGTGCGCGCCTGGGTCGAATGCTCCGAAACGGAGCTCGAAGACCTGGCCCGCGACGCCGGCTTGCCGGGCCACGCCGCCGTCGACCGGGTATGCACGGCCGTACGCATCGCCGAAATCGACCCCTACCGCGCCACTACGCACAACAAAGGAATTTTCAACGGCATCGACGCCGTCATTCTGGCTACGGGCAACGACTTCCGCGCCGTGGAAGCCTGCGGCCACACCTACGCCTGCCGCAGCGGCCAGTACCGCAGCCTCAGCCGGGCTTGGGTGGAAAACGGCCGGTTTCGCTTTGAGCTGGAAATCCCGCTGCCCATCGGTACCGTCGGCGGGCTAACCGCCCTGCACCCCTTGGCCAAACAAGCCCTGGAACTGCTCGGCCGGCCATCGGCCCGTGAGCTGATGATGATCGTGGCGGCGGTGGGGCTGGCGCAAAATTTTGCGGCGGTGCGCTCGCTGGTTACGACGGGTATTCAACAGGGGCACATGAAAATGCACCTGACGAATATCCTCAACCACCTGGGGGCAAACGACGCCGAAGCGGCGGCCGCACAGGCGCATTTTTGCCGCGAAACGGTGAGTTTTAGCGCGGTGCGGGGGTTTTTGGAGGGAATGCGAGAGCGGCAGAAATAAAAAAGCCGGCAAAGGGCTGTGCCGGCTTTTTTCTGACGAACGCACTGTTCGCCTATCGGGCAAACGGTACGTTTCTGCTTGTTCGGTACTTTTCGCGGTGTTTGAACGACCAGCGAAACGCCCTCCGTGGCAGGCGAACGTACCGTTCGCGTTACCTAATAAACAGCATTTCGCGGTATTTCACCAGCGGCCAGTACTCGTCGTCGACGATGCCCTCCAGATCGTCTACTGCTTCGCGGATGCGCTCCATTTGCGGCTTGACGGCGTCGCAGAAAATATTGGCTTCTTCGTGCAGGTCGTCGGTCGCATGGGCTTTCTCGAGCGCCTGGTGCATGGTTTCTAACCCGGATTTGATGGTCGCCACATTTTTGCCGATCCGCTGGAGCTTGGCCACCTGATAGCCGGCGGTGTCTTGCATGCTAATGGCTTGCAGCGCGCTGATGTTTTGCGCCAGCTCGGTTTGGTAGCGGATGACAGCTGGCATGACGGAGGCGTTGACCATTTCTTCGAGCGTTTTGGCTTCGATGTCCAGCTTGGTGCAGTAGGCGTGCAGTTGCACTTTGAGGAAAGCGTCGAGCTCCTGGTGGTTCAGTACGCCCGATTTGCCGTAGAAGTCCTGAGCGGCTTTGGTGCGCAGCACGTCGAGGGCAGCCGGAGTGTTGGTGTGGTTGGAGAGGCCGCGGCGGGCGGCTTCGTCGCGCCATTCGTCGGAGTAGTTGTTGCCTTCGAAAAGGATAGGCTTGAGTTTGCGGATGTAGTTTTTGAGCACCATGAGGATGGCCTCTTCTTTTTCCGTGCCTTTGGCGATCAGTTTGTCCACATCCGTTTTGAAGTCGATCAGTTGCAGGCCCATCATAGTGTTCATGACGGTCATGGGGCCGGCGCAGTTTTGCGAGGAGCCGACGGCGCGAATCTCGAATTTATTGCCGGTGAAAGCGAAGGGCGAGGTGCGGTTGCGGTCGGTGTTGTCGAGTTCGAGGTTGGGCAGTTTGCTGATCAGGTCGATGGCGCGTTGCACGGCGGCGTCGTCGGTTTTTTTGCCGTTGGCGATTTGTCCGAGCAGTTTGGTGAGCGCCTCGCCGATAAACACCGAGATGATGGCCGGCGGGGCTTCGTTGGCGCCGAGGCGGTGGTCATTGCCGGCGTGGGCGATGCTGGCGCGCAGGATGTCGGCGTGTTTGTACACGGCCATGATGGTGTTGACGAAGAAGGTCAGGAAGCGCAGGTTACGGCTTGGAGTGTTGCCCGGGGAGAGCAGGTTGACGCCGGTATTGGCGCCCATGCTCCAGTTGTTGTGCTTGCCCGAACCGTTGATGCCGGCGAAGGGTTTTTCATGAAACAACACGCGGAGTTTGTGGCGGCGGGCCACGCGCTCCATCACATCCATGAGCAGTTGGTTGTGGTCGACGGCCACGTTGATCTCTTCAAACACGGGCGCTACTTCGTACTGGCCGGGCGCCACCTCGTTGTGGCGGGTGCGCACGGGTATGCCGAGTTTGTGGCTTTCGATCTCCAGGTCGCGCATGAACAGGTACACCCGCTCGGGGATGGAGCCGAAGTAGTGGTCTTCGAGTTGCTGATTTTTAGTGGCGGGGCGGCCCAGGAGGGTACGGCCGGAGAGCACCAGATCGGGTCGGGCGTTGAACAGCGCGTCGTCGATCACGAAGTACTCCTGTTCCCAACCCAGGGTAGCGGTCACTTTGGTCACCTTGGGGTCGAACAGCTGGCATACCGGCACGGCGGCTTTTTCCAGGAAATTTTGCGAGCGGAGCAGGGGCAGTTTGAAGTCCTGCGCGCGGCCGTCGTAGGTCACGAAAATGGTCGGGATACAAAGCGTTTTCCCGTCGCCCACCTGCATGATAAAGGCCGGGCTGCTGGGGTCCCACACGGTGTAACCGCGGGCTTCGAAGGTACTGCGCATGCCGCCGGAGGGGAAAGAGGAGCCGTCGGGTTCTTGCTGCACCAGGGCGCCGCCGCTGAATTCTTCGATGACGCGGCCGTCGTGGGTCATGGTGAAAAAGGAGTCGTGTTTTTCGGCGGTTTTGCCGGTCAGCGGCTGGAACCAGTGGGCGAAGTGGGTGCAGTTTTTTTCCTGCGCCCATTCTTTCATGCCGGCGGCGATCACGTCGGCCAGTTCGCGGCTGAGTTTTTGGTGGCTTTGGACGGCAGCCTTTACGCTCAGGTAAGCGTTTTCGGGGAGGTGTTTTTTCATGGCTTCGTCGCCGAAGACATTTTCGCCGAAGTAGGAGGCGATTTTCGCCGAGCTGCTTTCCTGCTGTTCGGGCAGCGGCTCCAGGCGGTTTTCAATGGTTTGCAGTGCGCTGAAACGGGTGTGGGACATGGTGCGAATGGAATGAAAAGGATGGGTGAAACAAACGATTGCCGGGAGGCTGTATGAAAATATTATTTTGAAAGTTTGAAGACTGGCGGCCAGGGGCGGCGCTGCGGTTTTTTCAGCGACATTGGCGTTTTTTCGGTGAATCAAAAAGGTTGTTTACGCCTTATCGTCCTTTAGATGGGCAAAAGTAGTTCCGTTTTCAGCGAAAAAACCCCTTTTGGCTGAAAAATAATTTTTGAAAACACCCGGCTTGAATCAGAGGAGTTTTTTATTAAATAAAATTTTACAGGAATTAAATTCTGCGTTTCAGCGCATTTTTTGAAATAAAAAAACAAGCGCCGGGTGGCCTCCTCCCTAAAATTTGCAGGCGGGTATTTGGCGCGGTATTTCTGAGAAGCGGATGGGAGCGCGGATGACGACGCGGATTTTTGCGGATTACCGCAGATTTTTGTCCGGCTGACGCCGAAATTTTTTTAGAAAACACATCGGCAAATGCAACGCATAAGTTTTTAGACTTTCAAGAAGGCGACCGATGTGTTCTATGTGCCGATGT
>CAZVZH010000270.1:0-5533 GCA_964630705.1 uncultured Saprospiraceae bacterium
ACTGTGGTGGCGGCCAGATGGTGGCGGCGAACGGGCCGTTCGCGTTACCGCTTCAGGTGGGTTTCATAAATTTCAATCCACTCGTCCACCGTCATTTTTTGCATCAGTTCGGCGATGAGCGCGAAGGGGATGTCGGCAGGCTTTTTAAACCGGATGCAGCTTTTGCCCATGTCGAGTTTGGTTTTGCAGTGTTTGGGGTATTCGCCCACGAACCACTCCAGCAGTTCTTCTTTGGCGTAGATACCCATGTGGTAGAGCGCAATAAAGTTTTTTTGCGAAGCGATGCCGACGAAGGGCAGGGGTTGTTTGGGGTCGCAGTGGTAGCCGGCCGGGTAAATGTCGTGCGGTACGGCGAAGCCAATCATGCCGTAGCCCATGCTTTCGCGAAAGCCGTCGGGGATGTTTTCCTGGATGGTTTCGCGCAGGCGGGTGAAGGCTTCCCGGCGGTCTTCGGGGATGGCTGCGATGTATTCGGCGGGGGAGTTGACGTTGTAGGTCATGGCAGGTGCATTTGTGAAATTTCAATGCCGCCAAAGATAATGCGCCCCTGAATGGGATAGGAGCGCGGATGACGCGGATTTTTGCGGATAAAAACAGATTTTCTTCGGGAAGAGGCCTTTTTCAAACACATAGGCACATAGAACACATAGATACAACTTTTGAAAATCAAAAACCTATGTGTTCTATGTGCCTATGTGTTTATAAAAAATCTGTGGCTATCTGCAAAAATCCGCGTCGTCCGCGCTCCCCCTCGTTGCGACGGGCGGGTCACTGCTTGGCTCGCCGCACCTGAATCGCCTGTGCCAGATCGAAAGCCGGATGTCCGGCATCCGCCAAAATTTTTTGCAACTGGAGTTGGAACGCCGGTGCATCCCCCTGCCCGTCGGCCAGCAAGGCCAGCAACAGGTAACCTTCCGCCTCTTCCGACCAGGGCATGACCTTGCCGGCGGCGATGGCCGTGAAGTCGCGGCTGGCCTGCCGGTATTGTTTCAGGCGAAAATGCGCATGTGCGCGCAGGGTCAGGGCGCGCCAGTAGGCCGGGTGGTCGGTGGCGATCGGCTGCAGCAGGGCGACCACGGCATTGAAATCCTGGTTTTTCCAGGCGGAGAGGCCAACCTCTACCGGATCGTCTGGCGCGGGCTCGGCGCTGCGGAGTGCCTCAAATTCGGGGGGGCGGTACAGCTCTGTTGCCAGCGCGAGTTGGCGGTTCGCGGGGGCGGTTGGTTTAGCGGGAGCCGCACCGGGCGGCGTATGCGTCGCTTGCGGCGGGGGGGTATCGGGCATGGGCGCCGGCTTCGGGGCGGACTTTATTTCGGCGGGCGGCGCAGCTTCTGCCGGATCGGCGGCCGGCCATGCCCGGTAGATCAACGCAAGGGTCGTGAGCAGCGTCAGCGCCGCCAACAACCAGTAGAGCCGGTATTTTTTCCAGGGGACAGGCGTTTCGACCTGCAATTTTTTCATGTGCTCCCGGATCGTATCGGCAATCAGTGCTTCCGACACTTCGAACTCCAGCCGGCGCAATTCGGTTTCGCGGGCAAGGGCCGGGTCGGCGGCCAGTGCCTTTTCGAAGGCCGTGCGTTCGGCGGCGGAGAGCCGGTTGGTCAGGTAGGCTTCGATTTGCCCGTAAAAGTTACCCTCCGTGTTCATCGTTGAGCGGTAGGTCGAGTTGTTCGAGAATATCGCGGCGGCCGAGTACGAAAGCGCGGAATTTTTCCCGGCACCGGTAGGTATATTTTTTGGCCATTTCGGGGCTGCTGAGGTTTAGTTCGCGGGCGATTTCCTCATTGCTGAGGGAAAGTTTGTACAGTTCGAGCACTTTTTTGCAGTGGTCGCCGAGCAACTTCAGGATATCGTCGATCATGGTTTTCCGTTCGTGTTGAAGCGCGATTTGTTCGGGGTGGTTGGTATCGGGGCGGTCGTATTCGGGGGGCAGGCTCGACGGCCGGACATTGCGCCGGCGGTTGAACCAGTACTGTTTGGCGATGCCGAAAAAATACGTTTTCAAACGGCTGTTTCCCTGGAAGCGGGCTTCCCGGATGTTGCGGTCGAACAGGATGAGGGTTTCCTGAAAAACGTCTTCGCCGGCCGGGGCGTCGCCGCCTTCCTGCTGCACATGCCGAAGCACCCATTCGCGCCAGCCGGAGTGCCGGTAGAGGTAGGTAAAAATTGCTTCCCGCTGCCGGATGCTGCCGAGCAGGGCTTGGGTGATCTGTTCGTCGGTCAGGCCGGCCGGATGCTTCAACGCTTGGTCATTAGTTCGGGAAAGTGTGGTAAGGTACCCCGGGAATTTTTTTCGGGAAACAGGCAACAAGTGCCGGCAAATTTAAACGATTATTGTGTAGCGTTTTTACTGACTTTTTCAAGCCCTGAACGGGACAATCCACCGCGCTTCTTTTCACCCGAAAAACTGAACGGCCAGGGTACGTTGCTGCTTTTAGCCGAACTAGAAGCGTATTTAAAATTTTAAAAATCGCCAGATGCAAAAACGAATACTACCGGCCATCGCGCAGCAGTGCAACACCTGGTTCGGACGGCTCTTTTTGGGGCTTCTCCTGCAAGTGAATACCCTTGCAGGGCAAACCGACACCCCCGCGCTTCCCGACACTGCCCAAGCCGGCGCTTGGCTGAAAATGACTCAATCGTTCAACACTGCCGCCCAATACGACAGCGCCCAGTGGTATGGCGAAAAATCACTGGAAGTTTTCGAGACCGCACTCGGCCCTACCAGCCCGCAGGCTGCCGCTTGCCACGACGCGCTGAGCCTCACTTTTTTTTACAAACGGCAAGGAAAAAAAGCCCAGTGGCACGCCGAGCAATTCTTGCGCATCCGGCAGGCCAAGCCCGACCCTACGCCTGGCGAACTGGCCTTTGCCTACAACCGCTTGGGCCTGACCTACTACATCCAGTCGCGTTGGGATTCTGCCTGTGTGTGTTACCAACAGGCTTTCGACCTGTGGCAAACAGCCCCGGAAAAATTCAAACGCTCGTTGGCCGACGCCCGAAAAAATCTCGCAGCCTGCGCCTCGGTAGCCGGCAACGACGACGAAGCGCTCCGCCTCTACCGCGAGGTGCTTCCTTTTTTTACTGCTCAAAACGACAGCCTGCAACTCGCCGGCGTACACTACAGCCTGGGCCGAGTTTTCCAGGTCAAAGGCAACGCCCGGGCCGCGGCAGACGCTTACGAACGCTCAATTGTACTGCTTAACCCTGCCCATCCCAAACACCTCGATCAACTGGCCGCCAGCCTGAACAACCTCGGCGGCGTATTTCTTTACGACGGCTGGCTCGAAAAAGCAGTGGTAAAATATCAGCAGGCCTTGTCGATCTGGCTGCAGCTGTACGGCGAAAACTACCGCTATGTCGCCATGACGCACGGCAATATTGCTACCGCGCTCCGGTTCAGCGAGCCCAAGACAGCAAAATGGCACGCGCAGAAGGCCATCTCCATTTACGAGCAAATTAAAAACTATCCGGCGGCCGAACTGGCGGAAGCCTGGCAAACGATGGGCAACGTTGAAACTGCAAGCCAGCAGCCCGACGCAGCCCGCCAAAGTTTCGAAAAGGCGCTTGGGCTCCAACCCGCCCAGGCGAACAAATGCGATATCCTACTCAACCTCGGCGGTTTGTACAAGGACTCAGCACCCGATTCTGCCTTGGCCTACTACCGCAAAGCGCTCGATGAAGCCAATGCCTTCCGGCTGCCACAGGTGAATTACGTGCGGGCTCATATTTTCCAAAGCCTCTCCATCCAACTCATTCGGCGAGGCGCATTTGAGGAAGCCAGACAGCTGCTCGACTCTATGCTGGTCGCTACCGGTTACAATGGCCGCAGCCTGCAAGAGGCGGCCTACCCCTACCTCGTGCTGGCGGCGACAAGCGAGGCGGCCAACCTGGAACGCTTGCAGTACCTCCAAACAGGCCAGCTGGCCAACTTGTACCGGAGCGATTCGCTGTTTCGGGTGCATGCCGGCCATTGGTCCGAATGGCGCCAAAGAACGCTCGAAACCGGCCAGAGCGAGGAATTCGCCCGGGAAGCCCACCGGGTAGCTGAATCGGCCATCGGTACCAATTGGCTCCTGCACCAGCATACCAATGAAACGCGACATGTCGCCGAAGCCTTCGGACAAGCAGAAGCCGCCCGCGCAGCCCGGCTGCTCGAAAACCTGCGCCAGTCGCGCGCCCTGCAATTTTCGGGCCTCCCAGACAGCCTGCTCGATGCGGAAAGCGCGCTGGCCGCAGATTTGACTTATTGGGAAAAAAAGCGCTGGCAAGCTGCGCAAACCAGCCCAGAAGCAGCCGCCCCGGCAGAGGCCATGCTGGCCGGCTTGTTTCAAAAAAAAGCCGAATTGCAAGCGACGCTGGAGCAACGCTACCCGCAGTACTACGCTTTCAAATATGACCTGCGCACCGAATCGGTGGCCGCCATCCAAAACGAACTGCTTTACCCCGATATGGCCCTCGTGGAATACTTCGTGGGCGACAGCGCAATTTTCATTTTTACCATCGGCAAACAGGTTTATTCCATGCTGGAAGTGAAAAAAGACTTTCCGCTGGAGCAATGGGTGAGCGAATTGCGCGCCGGGCTGACCGCCTTTCACACCGACCCGGCCATGGCCCTGCACTACGATTCCCTCTCCGGGTTGTACGCGCAGGCGGCTTCCAATATTTATGAAAAACTCGTGGCGCCCATCGCCGAAAAACTACCTGCAAAAGTCATTTTTATCCCCGACGGCGTGCTGGGCTACGTGCCTTTCGAAGCCCTGCTGGTGGAAAAACCCGATAACCCCACCCGCTGGCCGCAACACCACTACCTGATCAACGACCACAGCGTGAGCTATTGCTACTCTGCGACCATGTTGCGCGAGATGTTGTTCCGAAAACACCAGCAAACGCCCAGCCTGAGCTTTCTCGGTTTCGCTCCGCACTTCGACGGCGACACCAGCCTGCTGGCCAGGCTCTTTCCTTACGCCGACGATATGCGCGGCAAGGCGCCCCTGCCGCTCCCGCATTCCGGCGAAGAGGTGTTTCGCATCGCCCGCTTCCTCAAGGGCCAGGCTCTGATCGGCGCCGATGCCTCCAAAACGGCTTTTCTGGAAAATGCCGCCCAAGCAAGGATACTACACCTCGCCACCCACGGCGAAGCCAACGACCGCGCCGGCGACTATTGTTTTCTGCTCTTCGGCAACCAAGAGGACAGTTCCCAAATCGACATTCTCTACGCCCGCGACCTCTACAACCTCCAACTCAACGCCGATCTCGTCACCCTCTCGGCCTGCGAAACCGGCATCGGTCAGCTTCAGGGCGGCGAAGGCATCATTTCGATTGCCCGCGCCTTCGCCTACGCCGGCGCTAAAAGCATCGTCACCTCGTTGTGGTCGGTCAGCGACTCGAAAACCAAAGACCTGATGCTCGATTTTTACCGCAACCTGCGCAAAGGCATGCTGAAAGACGAGGCGCTACGGCAAGCCAAACTCGACTACCTCAAACGCAACCGCGGACAGGCGGCGCACCCGTTTTATTGGGCGGGGTTTGT
>CAZVZH010000271.1:0-5529 GCA_964630705.1 uncultured Saprospiraceae bacterium
GATGCAGGCAGGCACGCGACCGGTTTTCGGGCGACCGCGAGGGTCGCCCCTACGGAAAAAAAACGACCACCATGCGCACGATACACAATTTTATCAACGGCCAGCCTACCCAACCGGCTTCCGGCGATTACCTCGACAATTTCAACCCCGCCACCGGCGAGGTGTATGCCCGCATCCCCGATTCCGGCGCTTCTGATGTGGAGGCAGCGGTGCAAGCTGCCGCTGCGGCGTTCCCCGCCTGGTCGGCCCTGCCGCTCGAACAGCGGCACGATATCCTGCGCGGCATCAGCGACGGCATCCTGGCCCGGCTCGAGCTGCTGGCCGAAGCCGAGAGCCTCGACTCCGGTAAAACGATCGCGGCCGCCCGCGCGGTTGATATCCCCCGGGCAGCCCTCAATTTCAAGTTTTTTGCCACCGCCCTCCTGCATTTCGCCTCCGAAAGCCACCAGCAACCCGGCGCCCTGAGTTTTACCCTGCGCCAGCCCCTGGGCGTGGTGGGCTGCATTTCGCCCTGGAACCTGCCGCTGTACCTGTTTACCTGGAAAATAGCGCCGGCCCTGGCCGCGGGCAACTGCGTGGTGGGCAAGCCCTCCGAGGTGACGCCCTACACGGCCTACCTCCTGGGCGAAATTTGTACCGAGGCCGGCCTGCCCCCGGGCGTGCTCAACATCGTGCACGGGCTAGGCCCCAAAGCCGGCGAGGCCATCGTGCGGCATCCGCTGGTGAAAGCCGTGTCGTTTACCGGCAGCACCCGCGCCGGCGCCGAAATCGCCCGCATCGCCGCGCCCATGTTTAAAAAACTCTCGCTCGAACTGGGCGGCAAAAACCCCAACCTCATCTTTGCCGATTGCGACTACGAGCGCATGCTCGACACCACTCTGGCCTCCTCCTTCAACAACCAGGGGCAAATTTGCCTCTGCGGCTCGCGCATTTACGTGGAGCGACCCTTATACGCCCGGTTTAAAAAAGACTTTGTCGAGCGGGTGCGCGCCCTGCGCGTTGGCAACCCGGCCGACCCCGCCAGCCGGCTGGGCGCCGTGGTATCGAAAATGCACTTTGAAAAAGTACTGAGCTACATTGATTTAGCCAAAGCCGAAGGCGGAACCATCCTGTGCGGCGGCCACGCCGTACAACTCACCGGCCCGCTGGCCGGCGGCTGGTATATTGCCCCCACGGTCATCGAAGGACTGCCACTCCAGTGCCGCACCAACCAGGAAGAAATTTTCGGCCCGGTGGTTACCATCCAACCCTTCGACTCCGACGAAGAAGCCCTCGCCCTGGCCAACGGCGTGCCCTACGGCCTCAGCGCCACCGTCTGGACCAACGACTTGCGCCGCACGCAACACCTTAGCGCCCAACTCCAGGCGGGCATCGTGTGGGTCAATTGCTGGCTGCTGCGCGACCTGCGCACGCCCTTCGGCGGCGTCAAGCAGTCGGGCGTAGGCCGCGAGGGCGGCTGGGAGGTCATGCGGTTTTTTACCGAGGTGAAAAATGTGACGCTGGGGGAATGAGGTTTTTATCGTCAGGTAAAAAACCAACTTTTGAGGCCGTGGCCGGCTATTTACATTTTTAAAAACCGGCCACTCCAGCGCGCTGTACCCGCTGTCATAATTTGTAAAAAATAAGTGCCCGGAGGCAGTTGCGCCACGTCGAGGCGCGTGCGCGCGCCGTCCGGGAAAAAGGGGCCCAATACGGGATTACCGGCTACATCTATGACCCGGATCTGGCAGTTTGATATTCCGGCAATTTCAGGCGCATTTAAAAAAAGCGCGTCGCGGCACGGATTGGGAAACAGCCTGACCGACAACGCCTGCTCCGGCGCTCCGGAGTTGACCAACACCGGAATTTCGAATGCCGCCGTACAGCCGCCCGCATCGGTTATCGTGACGGTGTACGTGCCGGCGCCCAGGGAGTCGGCGGTGGCGGAATGGTCGCCATTGCTCCAGGTAAAACTGTACGGGGGCTGCCCGCCGTCGGGCGTTACCGTTATTTGGCCTGAAGCCATGCCGCTGTCGGGCTCCACGGCGATGCCGGCCAGTTCGATCGCATCGAAAATTACCGTCGTGACGACCACGGAGTCGCAACCGAATTGGTTTGACAAAAACTGCGTAAACGTGCCCGCGCCATTAGGGTCGCAGGTGTACAAGGTCAACGCTACTGAATCGGAGGGCAGCAGGCTGGTCGTCGCAACCACGGTGCTGTCGCAACCCAGATAGCTGCTCAATACCACAATGATTGTACCTGTGTCGGCTGGGCTGCAGCTCGTGGATTGAACCATCGTCGTAATGGCGGCCGGCGCTCCGACGGCCACAACGGACGAAGCGGTGCAGCCATTGGCATCCGTGACCAGTACCGTGTACGTGCCGGCGCTCAGGTTGCCGGCCTGGGCCGTTGCGGCGCCGTTCGACCAGGTAAAACTATACCCGGCGGTACCCCCGGAAGCCTGAGCGGTTGCCGAGCCGTCGGAGCCGCCGTTGCAGGTGGCCGGCATCGACATTGCACCTACTGCGAGCGCTGGCGGCTGGCTGACGACGGCGCTGGCGGTAATGCTGCACCCCCTGGCGTCGGTGACGGTGACGGTGTACACCCCGGCGGGCAAATTTCCGGGGTTGGGGATGCTGGCGTTGTTCGGCCACAGGTAGCCGTACGGCGCGGTTCCGCCGGCTGCTGCCGCTGTAGCCGAACCGGTAGCCTGGCCGTTACAGGCAACCGGTACCGTTGTCACTTGTGCGGAGAGGTTGTACGGGGCCACAGGTTTTCTGTAAAAGGTGAGCATGCCGATCCCGTTGGCATTTTTCACCGGGGCCTCGCTGCCGCCGGGGTGCGCGGTGTAGCTCAATCCGGTAAAACCCGGCCCGGGCGCAGCCGATAATTGTAAAAGCACCAACCGCCCTTGCATCTGGCCGCTCACCACTGTTGTGGCCGTCGAACCTTCCAGCCGGAAATCGCTTTCCCAGCCGTTCGTCCAGGTGTAGGTATCGGCCGCATGGCGGAGCTGAAGCGTGATTTCCCTGCGGTTGCAATGGGAAAAATATACCGTGTCGACGGTAGGCGGGTGGCTGTTGGCCGCCGCCGGCGCGCCGTACAAATCCTGTTCAACCAGGCGGAAAATATCGTTGGCCGCGCGCTCGTAGCCGTTGGGATAGTAATAGTGGGTGCTGTCGTGGTTCATGCCGGTGGTCGACATGATTTGCCAGCCGGGAAGTTGTTCGGCCACCCGGCGCTGCGCTTCTTCAATTTGCAGGCAGGTGAGCAAGGTAGCGCCGATCCAGTAGGCGCCGGGGCGGATTTGGAACAGGTAGCGGTTTTCCAGGGCGGGGAAATCCTGCCGCCAGGCGTTGTCGAGCAATTGAAATTTTTGAAAATACTTGTCGGCCGAATCGTAAAAAGCGGCCCCGGCATTGGTTTCGCCCTGAAACCAAAAAATACCGCGCAGGTGCTCGCGCAGGCCCGACTGCTGCACGCGCTCCACAAACGCGCCGTAGCGCGGATTGGGCGGCGAAAGGCTGTCGATGGAAATGCCGCTCACCGCCCCGTTGAGTATGGCCACCGGCACGCCGTAGGTTTCCGCGATTTTTTTGCCCAGCAACAGGCCCCATTGGCCGCTGATATTGTCGGAATAATCGAGCGGCGGGCCCGACTCCCGGTGCCATACCATGTCGGTAGCGCTGCTGGCTTTCAAGCCGAAATTGCGCACGAATGGGGTCCGGTGGTGCCGGTAAGCGTGGTCGATTGTGTTGTCGGGGTCGTAGGGCAGGCCGGCCATAGCGTTCGACTGGCCCTGAATCAGGTAGGCGTCGCCAGCCACCACATCGCAGGCTTCGGCTTCCAGGCAGGCGGTTTGGCCTTGGATGCCCTTCAGGCGAAAGGTGAATTCGGCCAGTTCAGCCGGTATTTCCGTTTGAAAGGAAAAAACGGGCGCAGCGGCTTGGGTCAGCGTCTGGAAGGTTGCGCCGTTGCGAAACACCTCGAGCTGCAGACTCGAGTACGCGTTGGCATCGTCGAGGGCGCCCGCAATTTCCACGGCGCCTAGGTTGGTGCTCCGGTTGCGCGGCACGAGTTGGTAATTTTGCGGCATGCGGTCTAGCGCCAGCCGTTCGCCGGGAAAGGTCCGTTTAAAAAATTGCAACTGGTAGGCGCCGAAAAAGACCAGCCGTGAATGGTAGGCAAACGCCCGCGCGCTGCAGGAAAGCGGCACGGCATTGATGAGAAAATGGCCGAACAGGTAGCCGTCGCGAAAATGTTGTTCCTGCAGTGCGAGCTGCTCGTCGAGCCGGAACACCCAGTTGCGGATGCTCCACCCCGCCTGGCTCGGGGCGCCGTAGGTGGCGCCGGCCAGGTAGCCTTCCAGCGTGCGTTCGAGCGATTTGCCGGCGTCGTCGGCCGTGCTGCCGAAGTTTTTTTGATCGGTCAGAGCGCCCGTAGATTCATTGACGACTGCGAGGTAAACGTCGCGCCCGCGGAGCGAATCGACCCAGCGGTCGCCGTAGCCGAGGATGCTCCCGTCGGGCGCCTGCACGGCGTCGTTGAACTGGCTGTTCAAATGCGCGGCAGTATATTTCCAAAGGAGCTCGCCAGCCGGATTGGTGCGGAACAACTGGGCCTGGGGCGGGTCGAAAAGCGCCGGCGACGAATAGCCCGCCACGACGAAACCACCGTCGGCCGTTTGCAGCAGCGCTCGGGCGTTGTCGTAATAAAAATGGTCGTATTCTTTCCACACCTGCGCTTGCAAGGCCCCGTTCAGGACCGCCAGAAAAGCATTGTTTGGCGATAAAAAAGCGGCGAAAATCGCCTGCCCGCATACGGCAATGTTTCCCTGGGCGGTGGCGATCACATCGGTCGCCTGCGCGTTGTACCGGAAGCGCCCGAGCGTGGTGTCGGCCAGGAGCGCTCCGGCGGCATCGGTTTTTACGACCAGGGCTTTTTCCGTCGAATCCTGCGGCGCGCAATCGGTGCAGGCGCCGGCAGCTACAATTTCCCCGGACGGCAACTCGGCCACGCTGTTGAAGCCGGTAGCCGCGCCGAAGCGATATGTTTTGATCCAGAGCAAACTGCCGCAACTGCCGGTTTTGGAAATATACCCGTCATCGCCCCAGTCGCCGACCGTTATGAAACTGCCATCGGCAGCGGCGATCATGCGCCGGGCCACGAAGGCGCCGTCGGTG
The DNA here is from genome assembly GCA_964630705.1 of uncultured Saprospiraceae bacterium. GTDB lineage: Bacteria > Bacteroidota > Bacteroidia > Chitinophagales > Saprospiraceae > M3007. The sequence goes on from CAZVZH010000271.1 coordinate 5,166, forward strand.
GTGTCGGGCGTGGTGAAGATCAAGTCGTTCGGCTTGGAAAGTTGGGCCGGGCACCACTGCGCCGCGGCGAGGAGGAGCAGCACAATCAGCGTACTTGTTTTCTTGTTCATGGCGAAATTTTTTTTTGTGAAAAATAAGTAACTGAGCCGCTAAGGAACGATCAAATAATAAGGTCACGATTTTGGCGGCTGCCCCTAAAGTGCGTTGCTCGTCAGTTGCGTAGCACTACTATGCGCCTTCCTCGCGCCTGCTTTAGCGCCAAATTAATCTCCCCAAAATCGTGACCTTATTATTTGATCGTTCCTAAACGGTGTTGGTGTTTCAGCCGATGGGGTGCGGATTTTCATTGTCAAGGCAGCCGGTG
>CAZVZH010000272.1:0-5523 GCA_964630705.1 uncultured Saprospiraceae bacterium
CTGCGAAGCAACGGCGCGCCCGCGCTGCGCGTCACCAAATCAGCGGGCACAGAGCATATTGCGATCTTCCGGCGCGATCCCAACCCAGCGTTCGCGCCGGTTATGGTGATGACGCGTCAGGGTTTTGTTGGGCTGGGCACCGATGCGCCGCAGGAAGCGCTACACGTTGTCGGCCATATTTGTTATACGGGCAGCATTTTCACATGTTCGGACAGCCGCTACAAAACCGGCTTACAGCCTCTGGCCGGCGCGCTCGACAAAATCAGCCGGATCAGCGGGCAATACTACTTTTGGGACCGGGCCGGCTACCCCGAAAAAGGTTTCTCCGACCAGCGCCAGATCGGCTTGTTGGCCCAGGAAGTCGAGCAGTATTTCCCTGAAATCGTGCATACCGACGCGGACGGGTACAAATCCGTTGATTATTCGCGGCTGACGCCCGTTTTGATCGAGGCGCTCAAAGCGCAGCAGCTGCAAATAGAACGCTTGAATGCGCAGATAGAAAAATTAGAACGGATGGAAGCGCGTCTGGAAGCGTTGGAACGGGAGATCAAACGGGATGGCTCCGAGTAGCGGCCCATTAATGATCCTTGCATAGTTGCAAACGCATGGTTCGGACAAACATTCGAATGATTTGTGCAAGAACGCCCAGAGCAATTATGGCAATTTGCAAGCAGATTTCCAAGCTGGAAACCGACTTTCATTCACCTGGTAAAAAAATCACATTATGAAAACGCTTAAATCTCAAACGGCAAAACTCATGCTTTTCAAGTCCTCCTTTTATCGGCTTCGCGCTGTACTTTTTGCGCCGCTTATGCTGATACTTGGCTGCGCGCCCAACCACTTTCTCGGTTACAAAGACGCCATTCCACAACAGCCCAACGGCGCGCAGGTGCTGTTGCAAGACCAGTTTCGAACAGCCAAAAGCCGCGTGCTGGAACCCGTGTATTTTTTCAACCCGGTGCAAAAAACCAAATGGACGGGGGGGCATCAGGAACCGGTAGTAAGCAAGATTCGGTATAAAGACCACCACTTGATTGCTTACGACATCCAAACCGAGGATATGCAGCCCCGTGTTGTCTGGGTTAAAAACCAGTTTTCGACTGCCTGGCAGAGGGTGCAAGTCCGGCAACCCAAGTACTTGCTGGTTCCCACCCGGAAAATCAAACCCAATCTGCACAACGTGCCTAAACGGCTGGACCACTACCTGTCCTATGAGATTGTCGGGGAAAAAATGGACGTTCGCGTGGCACTGAAAGATCAATTTCAAGGCTACGATTATATGCCTACCGGCGACCCTTGCCTGCTGTGCAACCCGGTGCGAAAAACGCACAATGGTCGGATTGTTCCGATCCGGAATAAAAAATGGCACCTCGTGGGCTATAAATTAGACAAGCCGCTGCCAGAAATTATCCCAGTAACCGGCAACAACCAGTTTGCCAACGAGATGTTGCGCTTGAATAATCTTGATCTTCTCCTGGTACCGTCTTTGAAGGATACTGTTGCCCGCAGCAATTAGCCGCTCCACGCAGGAGCACCTGCTATCGCAATTACGCCCGAACCTTTGCCAATTCTACAAAGCCAGCGCTGTTCCCTTCGGAATTTCCGTTTTTCGGTATTCCGAAGGGGGCAGGCCGTAGGTTTTGGCAAACAGGCGGGAAAAATATGCCGGTGAGGTAAAACCTGTTTCATAGGCGATTTCGGCAATGGTCAAGTCCGTATTCCGAATTAAGTCACATGCTTTTTGCAGTCGGATTTGATGGATAAAATGTACGGGCGAGCAGCCGGTTTGTGCCACAAGTTTGCGGTACAGCTGCGGTTGCGTGGTATGGCAGGCCCTGCACAGAGCGGCGACGGAGAAATGTGCTTCCATCAAATGTGCCTCTAAGATTTGGCGGACCTTCCGCACGTAAGGTGGCTCAATAGCGCAGGGTGGAGGAGATGGGGCGGAGGAATGGTCGGTTTGAAAAAAGTACCGGAGCTGGGCATCAATGCGCCTGCAGAAAGCACACAATAGTTTTTCAATTGGCATGGTAGGGCTTTGATTTTAACAATTGAAGTTCTCCTACAAAGGTATAGGAAAAAAACGTCAAATATCAAAATCAAAAACCAGTAAAAGCGCTTTTGCACAAAATAGCCTTCCGCTCGAATGCAAACAAATCCGTTTTTTCTTCCGGCATTTTATCTGCCAGCCAAACAATCGCATTAGCACTCCGCGCTTCCGGGCGGTTGGCGCCGGTGAGCAGCGCTGATTTTTTAACTTCTGGCAATTTCCTACCCGCCGTTCAGCTCACTGCTCCGCCATCTGGCCAGCCCTCCACCGGGCTCACAAAGCTCAGGCGTCCGTCGGCATCTTCGGCCATGAGGATCATGCCTTCCGACTCTATGCCGCGCATTTTGCGGGGAGCCAGGTTGGCGAGTACCAGTACTTGTTTACCCACAATGGCTTCGGGGGCGTAATGTTGGGCGATGCCCGACACGATGGTGCGTTTTTCAAACCCCAGATCGACGGTGAGCTGAAGCAATTTATCCGCTTTTTCCACTTTGGAAGCCTCCAGGATGGTGCCGGTGCGGATGTCGAGTTTGGCGAAATCGTCGTATTGAATGGTTGCTTTCACGGGAGCGTATGGATTTTTTTCGGCAACCGGCGGCGCGGCGGCTAGTTGGTTGGCGGCGGCGGCAGCTTGCAGTTTTTGGATTTGCGCTTCGATCTGTTCGTCGCTGATCCGGGAGAACAGGTGTTCGGCGGGTTCGATCAGATGGTTGCTGGGGAGCGCGGGATTGCCTTCTGCCAGGTCGTTGAGCAGGTCGAGCCATTCGCGGTCGTCGCGGAAAGCGGGCAGGTTGAGCATTTTCCGGAGGCGCTCGGCAGCGAAGGGCAGAAAGGGGCGCATGGCAATGGCCAGTGCGGTGACGTATTGCAGGCCCAGATTGAGCACTACTTTTACCAGTTCGGGGTCGTCGTTGATGCGTTTCCAGGGCTCATTAAATTGGAGTAGAGCGTTGCCGGCGCTGGAAATTTCCATTAAAATACGGAGCGCTTCGCGGAAATTAAAGCGCTCGATTTCGGCGCCCAGGGCATCCAGTTTTTCCCGCAGGAGGTGCAGTTCAGTATCGTAAATGGTGATTTGATTGGCATCCCAGCCGCTGCGCAGCTCCCGGCTGGCGTCGATGTGCGGCACCACGCCGGAGTAGTTTTTATGCGTCAGGACGAGTACCCGGTGCACGAAACCGGCGAGGTTGCCGACCAGTTCGGTATTGGTACTTTCCTGATAGCCGCGCCAGGTAAACTCACTGTCGCGTTGTTCCGGCATGTTTTTGATCATGTTGTACCGGAGTTCGTCTTCACGGCCGGGCAGTTCCGCTACATATTCATGCACCCACACTGCCCAGTTCCGGGAGGTGGAAATTTTATCGCCTTCGAGGTTCATGAACTGGTTGGCCGGCACATTGACGGGCAGTATAAAATCGCCGTGCGCGTTCAGAATAGCCGGAAAAATCAGGCAGTGAAACACGATGTTGTCTTTTCCGATAAAATGGATGAGCGCGGTGTCGTCGTCTTTCCAATAGGGTTCCCAGTTGGTCTGGTTATCGAGTGCCCATTGTTTGGTAGCGGAAATGTAGCCGATGGGGGCGTCGAGCCAGACATAGAGTTTTTTCCCTTGGGCGCCGGGCAGTTCGGGCGGTACGTCGACACCCCAGTCGAGGTCGCGGGTCATGGCGCGGGGCTGTAGGCCTTGGTCAAGCCAGGAGTTGCACTGGCCCAGCACGTGGTTTTTCCAGTCGGCGGGGTTGTGCAGGGATTTGCCATTCAGGGCGCCGGTGTTGATCCATTCGCGTAGCCAGGCTTCGTGTTCGTCCAGTTTGAGGTACCAGTGGGTGGTGGGCTTCATCACCGGGGCAGCCCCGCTGAGCGTGGAGCGGGGGTTGATGAGTTGGGTAGGGCTGAGCGTGGAGCCGCATTTTTCACACTGATCGCCGTAGGCGTTGGGATTGCTGCATACGGGGCAGGCGCCTACAATGTAGCGATCGGCCAAAAATTGGTTAGCTTCGGGATCAAAGTATTGTTCGCTTTCTTTTTCTTCGAACTGGCCGTTTTCGAGCAGTTTCCGGAAAAAATCCTGAGAGGTTTGGTGGTGCAGGGGTTCACTGGTTCGGTGGTAGATATCGAAGGCGATGCCTATTTTTTCAAACGTGGTTTTTATTTGGGCGTGGTACTTGTCGATAATTTCCCGGGGGCTAATGCCTTCCTTACGCGCGCGTATGGTTATGGCGGCGCCATGCTCGTCAGACCCACAAACAAACACCACGTCTTTGCCCATGAGGCGCAGGAAACGCACGTAAATATCGGCAGGCAGGTAGGCTCCGGCGAGGTGGCCAATGTGCAGCGGGCCGTTGGCATAGGGCAGTGCAGAGGTAACCAGGTAGCGTTTTTTCATAGCAGCGAAGCAGAGCGAATATATCTCGCCTGTTTTAGTAGGTGTCCGGGAGTATCATTTCGAGTTGCGGCGGCAAAAGTACGGTGCAGCGACAGGTCTGCCAACGCGCGGGTTAAAGTTTACCAGTCCGGTTGATGTAAGTCGAGGGTTGAATACAGGGTTTCTTCCCGGACAGGCACCACGATTATGGCTGGTGCTACCCGTTCGAACCATTTGAGCGGCGCTTGAGTTTTATCGCCGGTTTGAGTATCGCATTTGAAAAACAAGTAGTACCGCTGCATGCAGTGCTGAATGCGGGGAAGCAGGTGGTTCAAGTTTTTTTGCGGGTGTTCGCGGCTGAAGGTCTCGTTTTTTTGAGCCAGCCAGGCATAATAGGCATCGTCATGGGTTTCCAATATATCCAACACCACGGGATCAACCCCGAAAGGCTCCAAAAATCGCCGAGCCAGAAGGCCATGGTGGCGGTCCCAGTCGCGTGGTGTAGAGCGGTCTTCCGCATATTTGAAGGTGTCGTGCACGAAGGCGACGAGGCGCAGTTGTTCGCGCCACTCGGGCGTCAGGTCGGCGATCCGGTCGATATTGTCCAGCACTTCCCGGATGTGCAGGATGACTTTACCTTCCGGATGGCCGAAACGGGGCTCTCCCCAAAGCAGTCCGCGCTGGAATTCCGGTAAGCCGAGCAGGCGCTCTTCCAGCGGTGTTTCCGGGCGCAGCAAAGCCTGCATAGCGTGCGGGTCGTCCAATGGGAGTTTCATCCAAAGCGTTTGTCGGTTGGTACCGGTCGTTTGTCGGGTGCTGATTGTTGCGGATACTAAGAGCGCGGTTTTTTAACGTTTAAGGGGCAAACAACGGGCGCAGCCAAGCTGTTTTTAAGGGTGGTTAATGAGACGTTAAAAAAATGCTCCTGTATATCCCTATTTAAGTCATTTAAAATCAATTAGTTGCACTTTTTTTTAATTTTCATTGGTACAGAATTTAGTGCAATAAATTTTTTCTCTTTCCTCGTTTTTTCTGCCAAATTTCTACGCTGCCGGGGCATCTCCTCCCCTTCTGGCGCCACTGCATTAAAGCCTTTCCCAGCGATTTT
>CAZVZH010000273.1:0-5518 GCA_964630705.1 uncultured Saprospiraceae bacterium
CATACCCACCATGCGCGCCGGCATCAGGTAACGGGCCAGATAGTAGGCGCCGCCGCCCCGGCCGCTGCCTACTTCCAGGAGTTGTTTGCCCTGAATCTCGGTTTGCGCTGCCAGGTAATGGTACAATTGGAGCGGATAGCGCTGCAGTTCGTCCTCAGGTTCGAGTTGGAGCGGGGGCTCTTCCGGCATGGGTACATAGCCATAATTCATAAATTGCCACTCCCGCAAGGGCAGGATGCGCGCCAGCAGTTCGTAAATGGGTTTCCACACCAGCCTGCGGAAAAAAGCGTATTCGGTCAGTTCGAGAAATAGTTTAGCAAGCATGGTGAATAGTATTTAGAAAACAGTGAAGATAGTTAAGAATATGTCTAAAAGCGAATACTAGAAAACCAGGGCAGTCCCCCGCGAAAATGCCCAATACAAAAACCGCGGCATGGCGCGCCCCCAGGTAGCCGCATCGTGCGTACCGCCGTCCATTTCGTAATACTCGAGCTGGGCCTCCGGAAATCCGCGCTGGCGCAACACTTCCAGCAGCTGCAAGGTGTCGTCGATGGCGTCGATGATGCCGTTGTTGTTTCGGTCTTCGGTTTCATCGAGCGTGCCTGCCTGAAACCAAAAGCGCTGATCCTGCGGCCGTTCCGCAGGCGTTTTCGCCATCACATCGTGCATGATCCGGTCGGCATCGGGGTTGGAAGGGTCCACGTCGGACCAGCGCCACCACAGCGAGCCCGAGAATACCCCGGCGCTGCCAAACACCTCCGGGTGCGCCCAGGCGATGTCGAGCGCCGACAAGCCCCCGAGCGAAAAACCGGCAAACACATTGTCGGCCGGCGCGTCGGAAAGCCGCCATTTTTTGCGCAACAAAGGCAGCAATTCGTTCAGAATATAATCGCGGTAACGCGGCGCTTTCTCGCCCCGGCCCTTGTAGTCGGGCTGCCGGATGGTGCCGTATTCGTGCTGACGGCCCGGCCCGGCATGCACCCCGGCGACAATCAGCGGCGGCAAGGCGTTTAAAAAATAAAGCGTCTCGAGGGTAAGCGCCAAGTTGGCTGCCGGCAGCTCTTGCCCGTCGTTGAACAACAACAGCGGGTACCGGCGCTCCGGATGCTCGCGGTAATCGTGCGGCAGGTACACGTCGACATCAACGTGGCGGTGCAAATGCCGGGAGTATTCCCGCCGGATCTGGCGGGGCAAAATGGCGGTATTCATACGGGAAAATGCGGACAACGGAGGCCTATTCGGAAGCAGGCTCCTCCGGCTCGGCGGCAGGTTTGGATTTGCGTTTGAACAGCCCGCGTTTTTTCGCCTTCGCTGGCGCCGCCTTCGGCTTGTCGCCATTGGCCGGCGCAGCATCCTGCCGGCGCGCTTTCCGGTTTTTAAACTGTTTTTGAATATAATTAACCAGCACCGGACCCAGCATCGTCAGCACGCCCGTCCACCACGAACTCATGCCCACCGCCCGGCCTGCAGCGCTGATCGCCGAACTGCCCAGGGCTTGCCGGGCGCCGCCCTGGAACAACTGCCCGAGTTGGTTGGACAGCGACAGCTTGTCTTCAACAAAAACCTTAAGGCCTTCGCGGGTCTTGCGGGCGCTGGCCGACAACTCATTTTCCACGATTCGGAGCTGGGCGCGCACCCGGGCTTTTTCTGCCAGCAAGGCGTCTAAATTGTCGATCTTATTTTTCATACTTCTTTGATCGTTCCTTACTTAAAAAATGCGCGGATCATGGCGCTCAGGATGGGGTTGGTGAGCCAACGCTCCTTGAAAACCAGGACAATCAGCGCCAGTACAACATAAGCGCCGGCCAAAGCCAAAAAAGCCTGGGCATTGGAGCCCCATTGCTGACCCAGATAAAAACCGGCAGCCAGGGTAAGCAACAACAAGGCGATCATGCCCAGGGCCGCCAGCACCAGCCCGGCGATGAGTGTCGACCCCACCTTGGCTACCCGCTCGGCAGTTTCCAGGCGGAAATAATCCAGTTGTAGTTGCACATATTGTTTGGCAAACTCGGCAGTTTCGCCGGCCGCTTCGAAAAGTTGTTCGGTATCTTTCATAATGTATGGGTTGAGTGCTTGGGGAACGTTCAGGATTGCAGGCCGGCCTGAACAAATTTCTGTTGCAAGCGGGCGCGGGCGCGGTCCATTCCCGACTCGAACGAGTGCTCGGCGTCTTCCGCAAATTCGCGCAACTCGCCGCCGGTTTCCTCGATTTCCTGATCCACTTCCGCTTCCAGGTTTTCGAGCAACAAGGCGCCGTTTTCCAACAACTCGTCGAGGCGGGCGAGCAGTTCCTGCATTTTTTCTTCGGCCCGGTCGCCGAGGGTATCCACCAGTTGGTCCCAGTAGCCGCTGAGTTGTTCGCGCAGGGCGCTGCCCTTGTCGGAAGCCAGGTACATGCCCAAGGCGAAGCCGGTGGCGGCGCCGGCCAGGAAAAATAGTCCGCGAGGAAACGCATCGTTGTTCATACGGTGAAAATACGGGGTTTTGCCGACTTCAGCCGCGGCAATTGGAGAAAAAACAAACCCTTGCCGCACAGATTTTCAGGGCTGGTGCGCCCGCGGCAAACGGCGGCGTTCATCCGCCAGGGCCAGGGCGCGGCTGAGTTGTTCTTCTTCCGAAAGCAGGGTGTTGTCGATCACCACGGCGTCGGCGGCCTGGCGCAGCGGACTGTCGGCCCGGCTGGAGTCGATGCGGTCGCGTTCGAGCAAGTTTGCCTGAATTTGTTCCCAGTCGGCATCGATCCCGCGCGCGGCGAGTTCGAGGTGGCGGCGGCTGGTACGCACGTCGAGCTCGGCGGTGAGGAAAATCTTGAGCTCGGCGTCGGGAAACACCACGGTGCCAATGTCGCGACCGTCGGCCACTATCCCGCGGCGCTTGCCCATGGCTTTTTGCTGGGCCACCATGGCGCGGCGCACCGCCGAAATGGTGGAAACCGGGCTGACGTGCTCGCTCACGCGCATCTCGCGGATATCGCGCTCCACGTCGCGGCCGTTCAGAAAAGTGTGGTTTTTACCCTCGATACGCTCGAAGTGAATTTCGATTTCAGCCAGAGCCTTCTCCACAGCGGCAGGGTCGTAGTAATCGACGCTGTTTTCCAAAAAATATAAGGTGACGGCGCGGTACATGGCGCCTGTATCGAGGTAGGCGTAGTGCAAGGCTTGCGCCAAGCCTTTGGCCAGGGTACTTTTTCCGCAGGAAGAATGTCCGTCGATAGCGATGATCAAGTGCATGTCGGGTGGGTTGGCGCGCAAGTTCCGGAATTTCGGGCAAAACCCTCCGGGCGAACATAAAATCGCCCGCATCTTTACCCTTCGGCCATGAACGACTTTTGGGTTACACCGGTTTTTCTGCTGTTTGCCGCTGCCACCGCTGTTCAGCTGGCGGCCTGGTGGGCGCTGTATGCCCGCCTGGCTTTTTACCGCGCCCCCAGGACCGCCTATCTGGAACGGCCGCCGGTTTCGGTACTCGTTTGCGCGCGCAACGAAGCGCCCCGGCTCCGGGCCAACCTGCCAGCTCTGCTCCGCCAAGCCTACCCTTGTTTCGAGGTACTGGTGATCGACGACGACTCCACCGACGATACGCCGGAAACACTCCAACGCTTGCAACAGCAGTTTCCGCAACTTCGGGTGTTGAAAACCGGCCCAAAAACACGGCCCGGAAAAAAAGCCGCGCTGGAGCAAGGCATCCGGGCGGCGCGGTTCGAGTCGCTGGTTTTTACCGATGCCGACTGCCGGCCGGCCGGCCCGAACTGGCTCGCCGGCATGGCGGCCGGGTTGGGCGAAAACGCCGAAATCACGTTAGGCTATGGCCCGCTCCGCCCGGCGCCTGGCTTGCTCAACCGCTGGGCGCGTTTCGAAACGGTACAAACGGCCATGCAGTACTTTTCCTGCGCGCTCGCCGGCTGGCCGTACATGGGCGTAGGCAGAAATCTGGCCTGGCAGCGCCCCCTGTTCGACCGGGTCGGGGGCTTTAGCGGCCACGCCAAACTGGTTTCCGGCGACGATGATTTGTTGGTCAACGCCGCCGCCCGGCGTGGAAACACCCGCTGTTGCCTGGCGCCGGAAACCTTCGTCTTTTCGGATGCCCCCGCCAGTTGGGCGGCCTGGCTGCGGCAAAAGCGCCGGCACCTGAGCGCCGGGAAAAAATACCGCCGCCGGCACCAGCTGCTGCTGGGCCTGCTGGCTTTTTCTCAAATTTTACATTATTTTTTGTTGCCCATCCTGCTAACAACCGCTTTTGGCACAATTTCTGTTGTTTTTTACGCGGTTCGGATGGCCTCCGCCTTCCTGATTTATTTGAAAATTCTGGGCCAGTTGAGTGAGAGAGGGCTGCTTTTTTGGTGGATACTTTTCGATGCCGGACTGGCGGTATATTATGCGGCAATTGCGCCGCTTGCTTTAATCCCTTCGGATGATCTAATCTCATGGAAGTAATTACCAGGCCCTGGCCAGACCCTCTGTCTGCGCTGGGGCCTGACCTTTTTTTTAAAGTCAAAATGTAAAAGTCAAAAGTCAAAAGGTGGTTAGCGTCGTAGCTGCAATACCAATCATTTGAGGGACGATCATCCCTCCTTCGAATCTACCTTTTGACTTTTAAATTTTACATTTTACATTTTGACTTTCCATGGGCTTAGTCTTCAAACCGCAGGTGTTTCACCGTAGCGCCCCGGTTGATGAGCTGTTTGAGCGAATCGACGCCGATATTCAGGTGGATTTGTGCGAAGTTGGCGGTCACCTGTTTATCGCTGGCTTCGGTTTTTATGCCGTCGTGGGTCATGGGCATATCGCTGACGAGCAGCAGGGCGCCGGCCGGCATGCGGTTTTTAAAGGCTGCCACAAAGATGGTGGCCGTTTCCATATCGATAGCATGGCAGCGGAGGTCGCGCAGGCGGCGCCGAAAGTCCTCCCGGTGCTCCCAAACACGTTTGTTGGTGGTGTACACCACGCCGGTCCAGTAGTCGCGCTCGTACTCGCGGATGGTCGTGGAAATCGCTTTTTGCAGGGCAAAAGCGGGCAGGGCGGGCACCTCCGGGGGCAGGTAGTCGTTGCTGGTACCTTCGCCCCGGATGGCAGCGATGGGCAGGATGAGGTCGCCGATCTGGTTTTTACCGGTGCGCACGCCGCCGCATTTGCCCAGAAACAACACCGCGGCAGGGTGAATGATCTCGAGCAGGTCTACGATCAACCCGGCGTTCGGGCTGCCGATACCAAAGTTGATGATGGTGATATCGCCCGAGGTGGCCGCCTGCATGGGTTTGTCGAGCCCAAACATTTCAACACCCTGCTGCTCGGAAAACATGCGCACGTAATTGCCAAAATTGACCAACAGGATGTACTTCCCAAACTTCTCGAGCGGCATGCCGGTGTAGCGCGGCAGCCAGTCGCTGATAATTTTTTCCTTGGCGATTTTTTGGCGGCGCTCGGCCTCCCGGGCAGCTTGGTCCAGGTCTTCGGGCCGGATGGGATGTGTGCTTTCTTCCATGTTTTTTTAGTTTGAAGTTTGAAGTTTGGAGTTTGAA
>CAZVZH010000274.1:0-5508 GCA_964630705.1 uncultured Saprospiraceae bacterium
CCGAAAGCGGCTCGCGCAACTGGACCGACGTGCGCCAGTTCAACCTCATGTTCAGTACCCAAATGTCGAATATTGCCGGCGAAGAGGGCAAACTTTACCTCCGGCCGGAAACCGCCCAGGGCATTTTCGTCAACTTTCTGAACGTGCAAAAAACCACCCGTCAGAAAGTGCCTTTCGGCATTGCGCAGATCGGCAAAGCGTTCCGCAACGAAATTGTAGCCCGGCAATTCATTTTCCGGATGCGGGAGTTTGAGCAAATGGAAATGCAATACTTCGTACGCCCCGGCTCCGAAATGGAGTGGTATGAATACTGGAAAACAAAACGTATGGCCTGGCACCGCGCCGTCACGCCGGCCGAAAAGCTGCGCTTCAAACCGCACGAGGCGCTGGCCCATTATGCCAATGCCGCACTGGATATCGAATTCGAATTTCCGTTTGGTTTCAAGGAACTGGAAGGCGTGCACTCCCGCACGGATTTCGACCTGGGGGCACACCAGGACCTTTCCGGCCGGAAACTCCAGTATTTCGACCCGGAACTAAACGAAACCTATGTGCCGTATGTAGTGGAAACCTCCGTCGGCGTCGACCGCATGTTCCTGGCCATGTTGTCCAATGCCCTGGTGGAAGAAACCGTGCCCGACGCGCAAGGCGAAGACAGCAGCCGCACCGTGCTGCGCCTGCCGGCTGCGCTGGCGCCCGTCAAATGCGCCGTGCTGCCCATCGTGCGCAACAAAGAAGAGCTGGTGGGCAAAGCCCGGGAAATTTTCGATCAGCTCAAACTCTACTTCCCCTGCCAGTACGACGAAAAAGACGCCATCGGCCGCCGCTACCGCCGGCAAGACGCCGTGGGCACGCCCTACTGCATTACCGTCGATTTCGAAACGCTGGAAGACGACAGCGTGACCATCCGCGAGCGCGACAGCATGCAGCAGGAGCGCATACCGGTGAGCCAGGTGCTCGAAATCGTTCGGGAAAAAACGGATTTGCAGGGCTTGTTGAAACAACTGGCCTAGGCGAATACCCCTGCATGGTAGTTTTATTTCAAAAAGGTTTGTCAAACGCGCGACAAACCTTTTTGTGTTTTTTCCGGCGTGCGATTTGGTCCCCAAGTCTAAAACATTACCTTTACAGCAGTTTCTCATCTCGTGACAGGTCGTTTCTCCCAGGAAAGGGAATTCCCCGGGCCAATCTCCCTCCCACTTCGTTTTACTCCCACTGCGTTTACCTGCGACAACTGAAAAGCACCGAGGTACTGGTACGTTTTTTGTTTTAACATCCGCTTCAAGATTATTAATGCCCCCCCGCTCCTTTCCTGGAGACCGTTACAATCGTCATTTTTCTGCATCACAAAAACTAAGCACTTGTGAAGAGGACGCCCTTGCTACGCCCCATGCTTTTGCTGGTTGTACTAGCCGTTTCGGCGGCGGCGCTCCCGGCCCAGGATATTCACTTTTCCCAGTTTTACAACGCGCCGATCAACCTGAACCCGGGGCTCACCGGCATTTTCGGCGGCGATGTGCGTTTTGTCGGCAACTACCGCAGCCAGTGGCGGGCGGTACGGGTGCCGTACACCACGTTTTCTGCCGGTGTGGAAAACAAGGTTTACCCCTGGAGGGAAGTGTACAACAAATACTTCACGGCCGGTTTGCTGATCAACTACGACCGCCAGGGCAGTCTCGAACTGACCTCGATGCAAATCGGTATCCCGATCAGCTACGTGCAGCCGGTTTCGAAAAAAAGCTTTCTCTCGTTGGGCATCACCCCTGCTTTCGGGCAACGCGCCTTCAATACGCACCAGTGGTCGTTCGACGCGCAATTTGTCGACTGCCTGTACAACCCCGGAGCGCCCACCATGGAAGACGGTTCCCTGTTCAGCACCAACCTCCAGTATTTCGATCTGGGCGTTGGCCTGAACTACCGCTACCAGGCGGCGCGCAACCGCAGCCGTTTCGATTTCGGCGGGGCGTTTCACCACGTCAACCGGCCGAATCACGATTTCTGGACCAACTCCAAGGACGTGCGCCTGGCTGTCCGAAAAGCCTTTTACGGCATTGGCCTGGTACAAATGACCGACAACTTCGACCTCTTGGGCCAGGTCATGTTTCAGGAGCAAGGCACTTACCGGGAGTTGCTTTACGGCGCCGGCGCGCGCATCATGCTGAACACCAACATGTACGAAGAGCTGGCTATCCAGGTGAGCGCCAGTTTTCGCCAGCGGTACACCGACGCCTTCGTTGCCCAGCTGGAGTTCTTTTACCGGACTTGGTCGCTGGGCTTGTCGTACGACGTGAATTTTTCCGATTTCACCGTGGCCACCAATTACCGGGGCGGGCCGGAAGTTTCCCTGATTTACCGGCTGTATAAAAACAAACCTGTGTACCAACAGTGCCCGATCGATTGAGCACCATCCGACCAAACTTATGCTAAAATCTACACTCGCACTGCTCCCGTTTTTGCTCCTGGCTGCGCTTCCGCTGGCGCAGGCGCAACAGCAGGGAATTCCGGATAAAATCGGGGCCAACGTCCATCGGGGCCCATCCATGAACGCTCTGGAAAACAAGGCCAAAAAAAGCATGGCCGAGGGCAACTATTTTCAGGCGATGAAATATTACCAGCACATGCTGGACAACGACAGCCTGAATGTCGTGGCCCTGGAAGGCATGGCCGACGCTGCCATTGCTTACACCAACTATTTCAAGGCGGAGGAAATCTTCGAGTACATGCGCCGCCACGAGCTCCTGAAGGATGACGCCGCCAGCCTGCTGCGGCAAGCCAAGGTGAAGTACCTGCTCAGCGACTACCTGACCGCCAAAGCCTTGTACGAACAGGCGGGGCTCCAACAAGATTCCGATACGGTTAAAAAAGGCATCGCCGCCTGCAATTGGGCGATGGAACACCGCGATACGATCAACCTCGACCCGGTGGGCAAGGAGCTCAATACCGGCTATGCGGAATACGCCAATTTTTGGGACAAAGACGGCGCCTTTTACTACTCTTCATACAGCAAACCGTACAAGGGCGATTCCAGCCGGCTGTTGATCCAGGTGCTGGAAGCCCGGGTGCGCACCGACAGCAGCCTCGACATCCGGCCCAGCAGTTTTAACGAATCGAACAAGCATACGGCCTACGTCTGTTTCAACTCCGATAAAACCGTCCTGTACTACGCCATTGGCGCGTATGAAAAAGACAAGCCAATCCGCTTCGACTTGTATCGCCGCCAACGCCAGGCTGATAACTGGGGCCCTGCGGAACAATTACCAGCAGGCATCAACCTGCCCGGCATCAGTACCACCCAGCCGCATGTGTGCCGGCTTCCCGGGGCGCAGCACGAAACCTTGTTTTTTGTGAGCAACCGTCCTGGGGGGCGCGGGGGCAAGGACATCTGGTACGCCCGCATTGAAGCCGACACTTTTTCCGAGCCGGTCAACTTGTTTGCGCTGAATACCGGAGACGACGACGTGACGCCTTTTTTTGAAGACAGCACCCAAACCTTGTTTTTTAGTTCGAACGGCCGCCGCCCCAGTCTGGGCGGCTTCGATGTTTACAGCGCCAGCTACCAGGCCGGCGGCTGGTCGGAGCCGGAGCACTTGCCCGAGGAGATCAACTCCAGCGCCAACGATGTATTTTACAGCTTGTACCAACTGCCGCACGTGGCGCAAATCGCCTTTTTTTCCTCCAACCGCTACGGGGCGGAGAATTTTTCGGAGGAAGAGTGCTGCTACGATGTGTTCAAATACCGCCGCCCGATCCTGTATATCTGCAATGAAGAAGTCGGCGTGGCGCTCAACAACGCCAGCATCACCTTGTACGAGGAAACCGCCGCCGGCCCGGTGGAAATCAGCCGCCTGACCCTGCCCGGGGCCACGCATCCGCTGCCCATGCTGCCCGGCAAATCGTACCTGCTGATCACCGTGAAACCCGGTTTTTACCCGGACACCTTCCGCTTCGATACGCCCAGGAAAATCTGGGACCAGCAGCTGACCATCGAGCGTTGCCTGCGCCCGGCGAAAGTCAATTTGCTGGTGGAAGTCATGGAAGTGCTCGGCGGCGATACCCTTGCTCCGCTGCCCGGGGCTACGCTGACCTTCAAAACGGTGTCGCGCAAGCTGCCCAACGGCCAGCTCGACCGCGGCCCCGACGGCGCCGGCTTGGCTTCGGCGCAGGACATCCTGGCCGACGATCAGCACATCCAAACTTACGACACCCTCTTGTTCGAGCATAATTATGCGCTGCGGGGCGCCAAGCTGGGCTACACCAGCGATTCGGCAGAAATATCGACCGTGGGGCTTACCGGCGATACCACGCTGCGGCAGGTGTTGCGCCTGATCAAAGGTTTTAACCTGGACGTGTATGTGTTCGACGATTTGACCGGCGACTCTTTGTACGATGTAACCATTGCGCTGTATGAAATTAAATCGGGCCGCCGCTTGATGGATTCGGTGTTTACCGGTCCGGCCGACAACGATTACCATACGATCATCCATTACGATACCCGCTATTTTGTAGTGGCCAGCAAAGAGGGCTATACCCGCGATTCCTCGGTGATCAATACCGAGGATTTGGAAAAAATTCCGTTCCGCACCATCGTGCGCAACCTGTACCTCCGCCCGCTCGACCCGCGCCGTTACCTGCCCATCGTGCTGTATTTCGACAACGACGAACCGGGCCCGCACACCAAAGCTGTCAATACGACCAGGCAGCAGTACCGGGAAACGTACTTCAGTTTTTATCAAAAGAAAAAGGAGTTTGTCGACACCTACATTGCGCCCTTGAGCGGGGCGCAGCGCGCGCAAGACTCCCTGGCGCTGGAGCACTTTTTTGAAGACAGTGTGAAAGCCGGTTGGGACCGCCTGTTTAAGTTTTCAGAAATACTGTACACCTTCCTCGACCGGGGCGATCAGATCACCCTGCAAATCAGGGGTTTCGCTTCGCCCCTGGCCAGCCCGGCCTACAACCTCGCCCTCACCGGCCGCCGGGTGAACAGCGTGATGAAACACTTCCAGGAGCACGACGAATTTAACTATGACCGCTTTACCGGCAATGGCCAGTTGAAAATGCCGCCGCTGCCCTTTGGCTCGTCGATGGCGCCCAAGGAGATCAGCGATAACCCGAAAAACCGGCGGCTATCGGTGTACAGCCTGGGGGCATCCTTGCAGCGCCGGGTAGAGATTATCGGCATTGATATCGACGGCGAGCAAATCCCCATTCCGTTTCCGGTAAACAGTAAAAAATAACTGCCGGGACCTTATTTTGAAACGGTACACGTCCATGAACCGCGATGTTATGATCAAATTTGAAACCATTCTGAATATGCTGCCGGTGCGCCAAATGTTGCTGGGCGCCCTGCTCTTGTTGGCCTTTCCGGGGTTTTCACAAGGGCCGGTAAACCTCTTTTTGAGTTTTACTCCGCCCAGTTGCAACGGCGACGCCGACGGCAGCGCCACGGTTTTGGCTACCGGCGGTCAGTCGCCTTATACCTATGCCTGGAACAACGGGCAGAACACCGCT
>CAZVZH010000275.1:0-5407 GCA_964630705.1 uncultured Saprospiraceae bacterium
TCGGCGGCGCAAGTGGCGGCGCTGAAAGCCGGGCAAATGCCGGCGGGGGAATTGTAGCGGGTATTTACCGGAACGTTTTGATCAAAATCAGGATGCTCCAAAAAATGATCATCAGCCCGACAGCTACGCCCATGGTCCGGCGCGGCAACCGGCCGGCGAGTAGCGCTCCCACGGGCGCCGCCACCACTCCGCCCAGGGCGAGGGCCAGGATGACCGGCCAATGGCTCAGGCCGAGAAACGAAACAAAGGTAAAGGCGCTGGCCAGGGTGATGAAAAATTCGGACAGGCTGACCGAACCGATCACGTACCGCGGCGTATTCCCTTTGCTGATGAGTGTACCGGTCACGAGCGGCCCCCAGCCGCCTCCGCCGAAAGCATCGAGGAAGCCGCCGAGCCCGGCCAGCCAGATCAGCTGGCGCGTACCGGCGGCGGTAGGCGGGGTCGGCACGAAGGTGCGCCACAAGATGCGCAGGCCCAATAGCATGGCATAGGCCGCCAGGATGGGTTTGACCAGCATGGAGCCCTGTCCGTCGAGCCAGATCAACAACCAGGCGCCCCCCACTGCGCCCAAAATGCCCGGTATCACCAGGGCCCGGAACAAATCGCGGCGCACATTGCCGAAGCGGTAGTGGCTGTACCCCGATGCGCCGGCGGCGAAAATTTCGGCGGTATGAATTGACGACGACATGGTCGCTGCCGGCACGTTCAGCGCAATCAGGCCGATGGCAGCGGTAACGCCGTAGCCCATGCCCAACACGCCGTCGACCAGCTGGGCCAAAAACCCGATGGTCAGAAACAACCAGAACCGGTCGGTCAGTCGTTCGTGTACCCCGGAACCGAAAGCCAGTTGAAGCGCCAGCACCATGCCGAACGCCATGACCAAAACCGTCGCCAGCCGCCGCCAGTTGCGTGCGCCCAGGTTTTCTATGGGGTCTTGCGGTGGGGCCGGTTTCGGGTCAGGCGAAGTCATCGCTATCGGCGGGTTGCAGCATGCCGGCAGCCACCGTTTGCCGCTGTTGTTCGTGGATCAGGATGAAAGCGCCTGTTTTGCGGTTTTCCAGGTAGGGGTCGAAAGCGAGTGGAGCGCTGGTACGGAGGCGGACCAGACCCAGATCGTTGGCGTTCAGGGCTTCGGGATTGGGGATTTTATCCAGTTGACGGATGTCTAGTTTGTAGTCGATGCCCTGCACGATGGCTTTAACCGTGGCGCTGTGGTGTTGGAGCAGGAGCCGGTCGCCGCGCCGCAGCGGCTGATCGGCGGTGACGCAAAGCATGGCGGTCAGATCCTGGCTCCACTGGGGCAAGTGGTCTTCCGGCACGATGGAAGCCCCCCGGCTGATGTCGATCTGATCAGTCAGGTGGAAAACAGCTGGTTGGGGCGCTTGGGCGTGTTCAACCTGCTGTTGGTGCACTTCGATGGCTGAAATGGTCGTGCTGATACCGGATGGAAAAACCCGCACCCGGTCGCCCTGGCGGTAAGCGCCCGATTGCACCTGGCCAGCGTAGCCCCGGTAGTCGTGCAGGTCGGCGCTTTGCGGCCGGATGACGTATTGCACCTGAAAACGGGCGGGGCTGTGCCGGTCGGCGCCGTGCTCCAGGTTTTCCAGGTATTCGAGCAGAGCCGGGCCGAGGTACCAGGGCATGTTTTCGGCCCTGCGCACCACATTTTCGCCGGTCAGGGCGCTCATGGGCAGGAAATGGCGGGTGGAAAAATGTAACGACCCGGCAAATTTTTCAAACTCCACGACAATGTTGTCGAACACTCCAGAGCGGTAAGCCGCCAGGTCCATTTTGTTGATACAAACTATCAGGTGCGGAATACCCAGCAGGGCAGCAATGGCCGTGTGGCGGCGGGTTTGTTCGATCACGCCGTTGCGGGCGTCGACGAGGATCAGGGCGGCGTCGGCGTTGGAGGCGCCGCTTACCATGTTGCGGGTATACTGAATATGGCCGGGCGCATCGGCCAGAATAAACTTACGGCGGTTGGTGGTGAAATATTTATAAGCGACGTCGATGGTGATGCCTTGTTCGCGTTCGGAGCGCAGGCCGTCGGTGAGCAGAGCCAGGTTGGGGGCGGCGGCGGGGCCCGACTGGCGTTCGATAGCTTCGAGCACGTCGGGCGAAACGGCATGGCTGTCGAAGAGCAGGCGCCCAATGAGGGTGCTTTTGCCGTCGTCGACACTGCCGCAGGTGATCAGGCGAAGGAGGTGCATAGCAGGGTAGTTGTAGTGAGCGGTGGTTTAAAAATAGCCGTTTACTTTCCGGTCTTCCATGGCGGCTTCCGACACCCGGTCGTCGATGCGGGTAGCGCCGCGCTCCGATTCGCGCGAATGCAGCAAATCGGCGATGATATCATCGACGGTCGCGGCTTCGCTCGGCACGGCGGCCGTGCAGGTGGCGTCGCCGACGGTGCGAAAACGCACGCGGGCCTCCACGACCGTATCGGCCGGGTCGAGGCGGATAAACGGGGTGACGGCGAGTAGCTGTCCCGAGTCGAGGCGCACGCAGGAACGCCGGTGCGTGGCGTAGATCGAGGGCAATTCGAGGTTTTCCCGGCGGATGTAGTGCCAGACGTCGAGCTCAGTCCAGTTGGAGATTGGGAAAACGCGGATGTTTTCGCCGGGCGCGATTTTACCGTTGTAAATATTCCAGAGTTCGGGGCGTTGGCCGCGGGGGTTCCATTGACCGAACTCGTCGCGGTGGCTGAAAATGCGCTCCTTGGCCCGGGCTTTTTCCTCGTCGCGCCGGGCGCCGCCGA
Source organism: uncultured Saprospiraceae bacterium (assembly GCA_964630705.1). Lineage (GTDB taxonomy): Bacteria > Bacteroidota > Bacteroidia > Chitinophagales > Saprospiraceae > M3007. The sequence goes on from CAZVZH010000275.1 coordinate 2,759, forward strand.
TGAGGGCGTCGAAACCAAACTCCTCGATGGTGTCGAGCAGGGTGTAGGTTTGCAGCGCGTTGCGGCTGGGGTATTTCCCGCCGGGTTCGCGGAGCTGGCGGCGACGGATAGTTTCTTCGACCTGGCGGACAACCAGGCGTTCGCCCAGGCGGGCGGCAAGCCGGTCGCGAAAGTCGATGACCTCCGGGAAATTATGCCCGGTGTCGATGTGCAAAAGCGGAAACGGGAAGGCGCCGGGGCGGAAGGCTTTTTCGGCCAGCCGAACCAGGGTGATCGAATCTTTACCGCCTGAAAACAACAGGGCAGGGCGTTCGAACTGGCCGGCCACTTCCCGCAGGATATGGATCGCCTCGGCCTCCAGCTCGTCGAGGTGTTGCAATGGATAACTTTTCATACCGATTATTTTATCATTCTTGATGACGTGTGTTGGTGCAGGCCGCACTCCTTGCTGCCGGCGTTCTCCCACCACCAACGGCCGGCGCGGAAATCGTCGCCGGGGCCGATGGCCCGGGTGCAGGGCGCGCAGCCGATGCTGACGAAGCCCTGGTCGTGCAGGTTGTTGTAGGGTACGTTGTGATGGCGGATGAAGGCGTGGGTTTGTTCGAACGTCCAGTCGAACAAAGGGTGGTATTTGAGGAGCCCGCGGCCGGCGTCCCATTCCAGGGCTTCCATGTTTTGGCGGTTGCCCGACTGTTCGGCGCGGATGCCTGTGATCCACAGGGCTTGCCCGGCCAGGGCGCGGTCGAGCGGTTCCACTTTCCGGATGTGGCAGCAGGTTTTGCGGTTTTCCACCGAGCTGTAAAAACTGTTGGGCCCTTTTTCGGAAATAAACGCCTGCAAAGCGCCGGCCTGTGGTGTAAAGGTTTCGATAGCCACTTGGTAGCGCTCCAGGGTGCGCGACCAGGTAGAGTAGGTTTCTGGAAAAAGCCGGCCGGTATCGAGCGTGAACACCCGGATGGGCAGGCATTCAGAAAAAATCAGGTGGCAAATCGCTTGGTCTTCCAGGCCGAAACTGGTAGAAAAACTGACGCGGGCCGGAAACTTCCCGGCCAAAAAAGCCAGGTTTTGCGCGAGGTCGCCGCCGGAAAGCGCGGCGCGTAAATTTTCGAGTTGATCGAACAGGTTGGTCATACAGGCGAATGCGTTGGGTGGAGGCCTAAAAACCAACAGCCCTTCGGAAGATATGCTTCCGAAGGGCTGTTGACTACAAGCAGGTAGCGACGTCGCCGCTGTTCAGGTGTATAGCCTGCTTGTTCCCTCCGGAGCCCGAAGACAACAGCAACAACAGCTACACATCGTGTTTACAGCAAACTTGGTCATAACGGGCACAAACATAGTTGCCACAACCGGGAATTACAAATTTTGCTGCGTTTCGAAAAAAGCGCGGGGTCAGAAAAAACGCTCTGCCCGGCGGAAAACCAACGTTAAACACCTGATAGTCAGCGCCCGACCTGGGCATTGGCAGTTTCCTCCACATCCGTGCGCAACAGCAGGCCGGTAGCCACGGCGGCGATCACCGTGCTGGTTTCGGCGTCGAGCTGCGGGTCGATCCAAACGGCCCCTTTGTTGACGGTGGAAACGGTAGCGACGACTTTACCGCCGATGCGAAATTCGTGGCCGTACACCGCCAGTTGTCGCATCCATTCGGGCTGGCCTTTCAGGCCGCGCACGGCCTGGATGTCGATACGGCGGGCGCCGTTTTGGGCAAATCCCGCGGAGGCTTGCTCGCGCAGGAAATCGCCGTTCGGGTTATGCAGGATAAAATCCCAACCGGTTGCGGCCCCGGGCAGGCGAATGTTGCCGGCGAAAAAGTTTTGGTAGTCGATCGGGATACCGAAAAAATCGCGCACCAGGGGCAGCTCCGTGCTTTTGAATTTACTCACGCAGGATACTTCCATTTGTACATTTTCGGGGCCAAACTGCGTAAACCGCAGTTTTTCTTTGGCGCCCTGAAACCGGAGCAGGAAAGGAATATTGTAGCCTTGCGTCCAGCCGCGACGCACCTTGTCGGTTCGGTAAGGGCCGTAGCGAATGACCTGGCCGATTTGCAGCCCGTTACGGCCTTTTACGGGCATGGCCTCGGCGGTGAGCGTGGGGTCGAGGTTGATTTCGGGGGTGCGGCAGGCCGACAACGCGGCGAGCAGCAGCAGGGCGATGGCAGACAAACGGTACATAGCTGGGTGGTTTTGTTTTAAAATAACATGCCGGGCGGCAACAGGCGGTAGACGGCAGCGCAGGCGCTGCAGGTCGCAAACAGGTATATTGCTTAGGATTTTTTTAACCTTTCCGAACCGACCAGAAATGCGCCGCCAACAGATCAGGAACTTAGCACAACCAGGCCTCTATTGGGTATGTAGGTATAAATTGGCTGAAAAAACCGGTGGGCAAGGGTAGCCAATTGCACAGAGTCCGGCGGCGACACTATCGGTAATAGACTTTTTCGAGAGCCTAAAAAGCGGATGTACCTTTACAGCCACTAAATCCGTGAGACGATTTAGAAGTCTCCGCCTACTTCCTCGATTATGAAAAAATGGTTCCCCCTGCTCGGGCTGCTGCTTCCGGCACTGCTCACGGCCCAACTTACTCTTCGCATTACCGGCATTCCAGCCAATACCCCCGCCATGGACCGGCTGTACCTGGCCGGCAATT
>CAZVZH010000276.1:0-5343 GCA_964630705.1 uncultured Saprospiraceae bacterium
TGGATGGAACAAACGCCCTCGGCGCCGGCATCGGTGCCGGTGTTCGACATTCCGGTGCCGGTGCGGGTGTACGGCTCCGACCAGGATACCACGGTGGTGGTGCATCCGGGCGCCAACGGCACGGGCTGGTACTCGGTTTTTTTACCGTTTGAAATCGACTCCGTGGTGATCGATCCGGAACTTTGGATTCTCTCCGGTCCGAATCAGGTGATCCACCTGCCCGATGCCGTGCACACGCCGGTTTTGGAATTGGGTTTGCAGGCATCGCCCAACCCCACGCGCAACAGCCTGTGGCTGCGTGGGAAATCGGCGCCGGCTGCCGGCTGGCTAACGATCCGAAATTGGACCGGACAATTGCTGGCCCGGGAGCCGGTAGTTGGTACGGGCAGCGAATGGGCAAAAGAATTTGACCTGAGCCAATACCCTGCCGGCATATACATTTTACAAATTCAAGGGCTGGGCTGGCAAAGCGAACCGCTGAAGGTAGTGCGGGAATGATGGGTTGATGCCCGGCGCCATCCAGATAAAAAAGCCCTTCCGCAGGTCGACTGGCCCGCGGAAGGGCAACCATTAGCTGGTTAACTTTTTCGCTCACTTCCCTGTCAGGGCCGCCTGTGCCGCCGCCAAACGCGCAATTGGCACCCGGAACGGCGAGCAGCTCACATAGTCGAGCCCGGTCCGGTGGAAAAAGTGCACAGAAGCAGGGTCGCCGCCGTGTTCGCCGCAAATACCCAGCTCGATGCCGGGACGGCTGGCGCGGCCTTTTTCCACAGCCATTTCCACCAGGATACCCACGCCTTTTTGGTCGATCGACTGGAAGGGGTCGCGTTCATAGACGCCTTTTTTAAGGTAGTCGGGCAAAAATTTGCCGATGTCGTCGCGGGAGAACCCCATGGTCATTTGCGTCAGGTCGTTGGTGCCAAAGGAAAAAAACTCGGCTTGCCGGCCGATGCTATCAGCCACCAGCGCGGCGCGCGGCGTTTCGATCATGGTGCCGACCAGGAAGGGGATGCTTTTGCCTTGTTCGGCAAATACCGTTTCGGCAGTCTTGCGAATCACGTCAGCTTGCAAATTGAATTCGCGTACCGAGCCTACGAGCGGAACCATGATCTCTGCCTTCGGATGTCCGCCGCGCTCTTGGGCGTGCAAGGCCGCTTCGAGGATGGCGCGGGTTTGCATTTCTGTGATTTCGGGAAAGCTGATCCCCAGTCGGCAACCGCGGTGCCCCATCATGGGGTTAAACTCGTGCAGCTCGTCGACGCGGGCTTTGATGCGGCTGGCTTTGACGCCGAGCGTGTCGGCCAGTTCCTGCTGGCTTTCCGGGTCGTGGGGCACAAACTCGTGCAGGGGCGGGTCGAGCAGGCGGATGACCACGGGCAGGCCGTCCATTTCGCGGAACAAGCCTTCGAAATCGCCGCGCTGCATAGGCAAAATTTTCGCCAAAGCCAGCCGGCGTTCGGCTTCCGTTTCCGCCAGGATCATTTCGCGCACCGCCAGGATGCGGTCGCCTTCGAAAAACATGTGCTCGGTGCGGCACAGGCCGATGCCCGTAGCGCCGAACCGGCGGGCGATGGCGGCTTCTTCCGGGGTGTCGGCGTTGGCACGGACGGCCAGGCGGCGGTACTTTTCGGTCAGCTGCATGAGCGCACCGAAGTCGCCGCTGAGCTCGGCGTCGATGGTGGGCAACTGGCCTTCGAGCACTTCGCCGGTGGTACCGTTGAGCGAAATCCAGTCGCCTTCGCGGTAGCGCCGGCCGTCGACCGTCATCACGCGATTTTTGTAGTCGACTTGCACCGCGCCGGCGCCCGAAACGCAACATTTGCCCATACCCCGGGCGACCACAGCAGCGTGGGAGGTCATGCCGCCGCGGGCGGTGAGGATGCCCCGGGCGACGCTCATGCCGCGCAGGTCTTCGGGTGAGGTTTCGAGCCGTACGAGGATAACCGAGCGACCTTTTTTTGCCCAGTCTTCGGCCTCGTCGGCAAAAAAGACGATTTGGCCGGTGGCGGCGCCGGGCGAAGCCGGCAACCCCCGGGCGATCAGGTGGGCTTGCTCCAATGCTTTTTGGTCGAACACCGGGTGGAGGAGTTCGTCGAGGCGGTCGGGGCTAACGCGTTGGAGCGCTGTTTTTTCATCGATCATGCCCTGGCGCAACATTTCCATGGCGATGCGCACCATGGCCGCTCCGGTACGTTTGCCGTTGCGGGTTTGAAGCATCCAGAGCTTGCCTTCCTGGATGGTAAACTCCACGTCTTGCATATCGGCGTAGTGGTTTTCCAGTTTGGTTTCGGCTTCAATCAGTTGGCGGTACACCTCGGGCATGAGCTCTTCGAGCGAGGGGTATTTGGCCTGGCGTTCGGCTTCGTCGATGCGGGCCAGTTGGGCCCAGCGGCGCGAGCCTTCGAGCGTCACTTGCTGTGGGGTGCGGATGCCGGCGACTACGTCTTCGCCCTGGGCGTTGACGAGGAATTCGCCGTTGAACAGGTCTTCGCCGGTACCGGCGTCGCGGGTGAAGGCCACGCCGGTGGCGCTGGTATTGCCGAGGTTGCCAAACACCATGGCCTGCACGTTGACGGCGGTGCCCCAGGATTCGGGGATTTCGTTGAGTTCGCGGTATACCCGGGCGCGTTCGTTGTTCCAGCTGGCGAAAACGGCAAATACCGAGCCCCAGAGCTGCTCCCAGGGGTCGGTCGGGAAATCGCGGCCGAGGCGCGCGCGGATGAGCGCTTTAAAGCGCAGGACGAGTTCCTGCAGCGCTTCGGTGTCGAGGTCGGTATCGAGCTGCACGCCTTTTTCTTCTTTGAGCACGTCGATAATGACTTCGAAGGGGTCGTGGTCTTCCTTGGAGACGGGCTTGAGGCCCATGACCACGTCGCCGTACATTTGAATAAACCGGCGGTAGGAGTCCCATGCAAAGCGCGGGTTGCCAGTTTTGCGGGCCAGGCCCTCAACGGCTTCGTCGTTGAGGCCGAGGTTGAGGATGGTATCCATCATGCCCGGCATGGAAGCGCGGGCGCCCGAGCGCACGGAGAGCAGGAGCGGGTCGAGGGCGTTGCCAAAGGTTTTGCCCATTTCTTTTTCGAGAAACGCCACGCCTTCGGTCACTTCATTTTTTAACAAATCCAATACCGCAGCGCGCCCCTGTTGGGTATAGGCGGTGCAAGCTTCGGTAGTGATGGTGAAACCGGGGGGAACGGTGATGCCGAGACGGCACATTTCGGCCAGGTTGGCGCCTTTGCCGCCGAGCAGGTTTTTCATGGATGCCGAGCCTTCCGTTTCGGAAGCGCCGAATCGGTAGACATATTTTACCTGGGTAGTCATACGCAAAAACTTACATGAACAATTGGGAATGAAGGCGCAACCTACGGGCGGAAATCGGGTTAAAGGCTGGGGAAAGTCATTGCCCATGCTGAAAAACATCACCATGCCCGAATGCGGAATGCGGAATACGGAATGCGGAATTTTTTGATTCCGGACAGGGGAATATACATTTCAAAAGCAACCAGAATTTGGCCTACCCGGAATCAAAAAATTCCGTATTCCGCATTCCGCATTCCGCATTCGGCCCTCCGTTTTGTTTTTCAAACAAATTTTTTAAAAAGCCAGTTTTTCCCGAACTTTGCCTGCTTACACACTCCCGCATGACAAACGATAAAAATACCGCCCCTGCCGAGCGGACCGCCCTGGATACAGACCTGGTGGACCCGCGTTTTATTTCGATCAAAGGCGCCCGGGTCAATAATTTACAAAATGTGGATTTGCAAATTCCAAAGAACCAACTCGTCGTAGTGACCGGCGTTTCCGGCTCTGGAAAGTCGAGCATCACGATGGATACGCTCTATGCGGAGGGCCAGCGGCGCTATGTGGAAAGTTTGTCGAGTTATGCCCGCCAGTTCCTTGGGCGTATGAAAAAACCCGATGTCGACTATATTCGGGGCATCTGCCCGGCTATCGCCATCGAACAGCGGGTAACGACGGGCAACGCCCGCTCCACGGTAGGCAGCATGACGGAGGTGTACGATTTTATCCGGCTGCTGTTTGCCCGGGTGGGCAAATTTTATTCGCCGGTGAGCGGTCGGGTGGTGAAAAAACACGAGGTGAGCGACGTAATTGATTTTTTGAAAAGCCAGCCCGAGGGCGCCCGCGGCTTGCTGCTCATTCCCATGCTTCAAAAATACAAGGAGCGCAGCCTCGAGCAGGAATTAAACCTTTTGTTGCAAAAAGGCTATACCCGCGTGTTTTGGAAGAGCGACATCCTGCGCATTGAAGACCTGCTGAGCGACCCGCCCGCCGGCCTGAAACTCAAAGAAAAAGCCTATACTTTCCGGGAAAAAGGCCTGACTGTGCTGATCGACCGCTTTTCGGTGCAGTTTGCCGACGACAGCGAGTGGATGCGGCTGGCCGACTCGGTCAACACCGCTTTTTACGAAAGCGAGGGCGAATGCTGGGTGCAACTGGTGGGCGAGGAGCGGCTCGAAAAATTCAACAACCGCTTCGAGCTCGACGGCATCCAGTTTCCCGAACCCAGCCCCCAACTTTTCAACTACAACAACCCCTACGGCGCCTGCCCCAAGTGCGAGGGCTACGGCCGCATCCTCGGCATCGACCCCGACAAGGTAGTGCCCGACCCCACCAAATCGGTGTACGACGGCGCCATCGCCCCCTGGAAAGGCGACAAGTACGGCGAGTGGCTGAGCCAGTTTTTGAAAAACGCCCATCGCTTCGGCTTTCCGGTGCACCAGCCCTTTGAGGCGTTGAGCAAGGCCGAACAGAAGTTGCTCTGGACGGGCAACCAGTACTTCGACGGGCTCAACGCTTTTTTCCAGGAAATGGAAAGCAAAACTTATAAAATCCAAAACCGGGTGACCCTCGCCCGCTACCGGGGCCGCACCGTCTGCCCCGAGTGCGACGGCGGCCGCCTGCGCAGCGAGGCGCTGTGCGTGCGCATCGCGGGGAAAAATATTGCCGAACTGACCGACATCCCGATCGACGAGCTGCTGGCTTTTTTTGAAAACATCGACTGGTCAGAGCACGACCGCCAGATCGCCCGGCGCCTGCTGCTCGAAGTGCACGGCCGGCTGCGTTTCATGGTCGACCTGGGCCTGGGCTACCTCTCGCTCGACCGGATTTCCAATACCCTCTCGGGCGGCGAAACCCAACGCATCCACCTCACCCGCACCCTGGGCAGCAACCTCACCGCCTCGATGTACCTGCTCGACGAGCCTTCCGTAGGCCTGCACCCGCGCGATACCGGCCGGCTGGTGAAGGTGCTGAAAGTATTGCGCGACCTGGGCAACACCGTTGTGGTGGTGGAACACGAGGAAGAGGTGATCAAAAACGCCG
>CAZVZH010000277.1:0-3186 GCA_964630705.1 uncultured Saprospiraceae bacterium
ATAGCTGGGATGAAGCATCCCTTTTTTACCTCTAATCACAGTAAATCCGGACGAACAGATTTGACCGTCATATTCTGGTCTTGCTACTTGGGCAATATTCTTCAGGTAAGTTCTAACTGTTGAAAAAAGTATGTCATTTACTTTCACAATTTGCTGAGCTCTTGAAGGCGCTTCTGCCCAAGTAAAAGTCTTATGCTCCACAATTCTATTTGTCCGATTGTCAATTCCGCCTATATCCAAGTATATAAATGAACTATCGAGGGGCAAATCGTCTCGTTTAACCTTTTGCGCTTTTTCGCATACCTCCCCCAATTCAATTTCAATCCAATCCTGTCTCATGCTGCCAAAACCTCATTAAGTTCATCAATAATAGTGTTCATATCCGCGCCGAAGAGTTGCCACATTTTGCCTCTGCCGCCGAGGGCGTCGAAGGGCGTGAAGTCGAGGTCGTCGAGTTCGAGGTGGAAGCTGGCGGCGATGTGGTCTTTGATGAGGCGGAGCCAGTGCATTTGGGCTTCGGAGAATTTGAGGGGGCCGGCTTGTTTGGCGAAGGTCCACTGCTGGAAGTTTTTATCCACGGTTTTGGAGTAGGGGGTGAGTTGGGCGTCGATGCCGATGGCGCGGCGCACGAGCGACACCAGGGCTACCAGTTCGTTTTTGGGGCTGCTGGCGGCGGTTTCGAGTTGGGCGTAGGCTTCCCAGAGGTAGTGGGGGGCCAGGGCGGGGGCTTCGGCGCGGAGGCGTTCGAGCAGTTCCTTCACCATCTTGAAGGTCAGTTCGCGGCGGCGGTAGGGCTGGTCGTAGAAGATGCGGAGGGCGACGATTTCGTCTTTGTGCGCGGCGAGGTAAGCCTGGAAATCGCGCACGAGGGCGGCGGCTTTGTCCTGGCTGAAGCGGTCCCACTCGGCGCGCAGAAGGGTGTCGGTGTTGTGCCGGTCGATGATCTGTTCGTGGGCTTTGCGGGTGGTTTCGAGCCAGGCGTTGAGGGCGCCGGTGAAGGGTTGGGCGGCGCGGGCGGCGAGTTGGTCGCGGGCCTGGCGGCGCAGGGTTTGTTCGAGTTCGGGTGTGCGGTCGGGCAGGGGCGTTTGGTCGGTCAGCGTTTGGGTGTGGCTGTCGAGCACGTCGGGGTCGTAGGCGTCGAGCAGGTTTTTGACCAGGGCGTTGAGGGTTTTACCGCCGGTAAGTTCGCCGAGTTTTTCTTTTTCGGCAGGCGTGAGTTGTTTGTCGAGGCGGAGCAGGCGGTTGGCCAGGGAGCAAAACAGGTCTTCGTCCTGTGCGCCCATGCTGACGGCTTCGAGCAGGTCTTTGAGCGGCACCGAGGGTTGGCGTTCGAGGGGGCGGCTGTCGGTTTTTTTGGATTTGATGGCGCCCACGGCGTCGACGATGACGAAGTGGGTTTTGGTGTGGCGGGCGGTGCTGGTGACGCGGCGGAGGCTGTCGAAGTCGATGGTGCGGGTGCCGCGGCCTTTCATTTGTTCGAAGTAGTTGATGCTGCGCACGTCGCGCATAAAGAGCAGGATTTCGAGGGGTTTGACGTCGGTGCCGGTGGCGATCATGTCGACGGTGACGGCGATGCGGGGCGCCCACTCGTTGCGGAAGCGGCCGAGCACGGTTTTGGGGTCGTCGGCGGCTTTGTAGGTTATTTTTTTGCAGAAGTCGTTGCCTTCGGCAAATTCTTCGCGGATGATCTGGATGATATCGTCGGCGTGGCTGTCGGTTTTGGCGAACACGAGGGTTTTGGGCACTTCGAAGTCGCCGTTTTCGTCGAAGCGGTCGGGGAACATTTCGGGCAGTTTGGCTTTGAAGGCGCGGATGACGGTGCGGATCTGGCTGGGGTTCACTACGTCGCGGTCGAGTTGGCTGGCGGCGTACTCGTAATCGTCGTCGAGTTGTTCCCAGCGTTGGCGGCGGCTTTGTTTTTCGCGTTTGTCGACGAAGGTTTTGGCTTCGATTTTGGCGCCGGATTTGGTGATCTCCGTTTCGATGGTGAACACGTCGTAGAGCACGTTCACGCCGTCGACCACCGACTCTTCGTAGGTGTACTCGCTCACGAGGTTTTCGTTGAAAAAGCCGAGGGTATTTTTGCCCGGCGTGGCGGTGAGGCCGATGAGGAAGGCGTCGTAGTAGTCGAGCACCTGTTTCCAGAGCTTGTAAATGGAGCGGTGGCACTCGTCGATGATGATGAAATCGAACTGCTCGATGGGGTTTTTGGGGTTGTACACCACCGGCATGGGTTCTTTTTTGAGGGCCTGCCAGCTTTGTTCGTTGGGGTTTTCCTCCTCGGCGGTTTCGTCGAGCGCTTCGCCTTTGAGGATGGCGTAGAGGCGCTGGATGGTGGAGATGCACACCTGGCTGTCGGAGGCGATGTAGCTGGAGCTGAGGCGCTGCACGTTGTAGAGCTCGGTGAATTTGCGGTTGTCGTCGGTGGGCTGGAATTTGAGAAATTCCTGTTCGGCTTGTTCGCCGAGGTTTTTGGTGTCGACGAGAAAGAGGATGCGGTCGGCGCCGGCGTGTTTGAGCAGGCGGTAGACGAAGGTGCAGGCGGTAAAAGTTTTGCCGGCGCCGGTAGCCATCTGGATGAGGGCTTTTGGGTGGTTGTTTTTGAAAGAGGTTTCGAGGCTTCGGATGGCGCTGATCTGGGCGGGGCGCAGGCCGGTTTCGGGCAGTGGGGGCAAGCGGCGCAGGCGGGCGCGGAGGGTGTCGGGTTTGCTGTGCCAGTCGGCCAGGGTTTCGGGTTTGTGAAAGTGGAAGAGGGGGCGGGAGCGGGGTTTGGGGTCGCGGTAGTCGGTGAATCGGGTGATGGCGCCGGTGCTTTCGTACACGAAGGGCAGGGGTTCGCGGTTGAGGTTGTACTTGAGTTGGGCTTCGGCGTAGCGGCGCGCCTGGTCTTCGACGGCGGTGAGGTATTCGCCGGCTTCCTCGCGTTTGGCTTCGATGATGCCGAGGGGTTTGCGGTCGACGAAGAGTACGTAATCGGCCGGCCCCACGTCGGTAGGGTATTCGCGTATGGCGATACCTCTGGCGGCGGAGAGGTTGACGTTTTGTCTGGATTGGACGAGCCAGCCGGCCTCAGCCAGCATTTGGTCGATCAGGTCTCTTGCTTTTTGTTCCGGGTTTTGATTAAGCAGTTCGGTCATTTTCAGGCGGACGGTTGGTTGGTGCGGCGGGTAAAAATACGGATTTGGG
>CAZVZH010000277.1:3286-5329 GCA_964630705.1 uncultured Saprospiraceae bacterium
TCCAAATCCCACCACAAATCCTCCGGATTTTCCACACCCACCGACAGCCGCACCAGCGCCTCGGTGATGCCAAAGGCTACTTTTTCCGCCGGATCGACACCGGCGTGGGTCATCGACGCCGGGTGTTGGGCCAGCGATTCGGTGCTGCCCAGGCTGACGGCCAGTTTGACCAGTTTCAGGTGGTTTAAAAATGCGAAGGCTTCGGCTTCCCCGCCGTTCAGTTCGAAGGAAACCATGGCCCCCGGCGAGGTGCATTGCCGCCGGTAAATTTCATAGGCTTCCCCGTCGGCCGGCTCGAGCAGGCCCAGGTAGTGCACCCGGGCTACTTTCGGGTGGCCGGCCAGGCGCCGGGCGATCAGTTGCGCGTTTTCCGCTTGTTTTTCCATGCGGAGTTTGAGCGTTTCGAGGCTGCGGAGGAGTAGCCAGCCGGTGTGCGGGGCGATCATGTTGCCCAGAAAGGTGCGCAGGGTTTTGACGCGGCCGATCAGCTCGGCCGAACCCAGGCAGGCGCCGGCGATCACGTCGCTGTGGCCTCCGATGTACTTCGTGGCGGAGTAGAGCACGAGGTCGGCGCCGTGGAGCAGCGGATGTTGCCAGAGCGGCCCCAGGTAGGTGTTGTCGACGGCTACCAGGGGGCGGCGTTCGGCGCTGGCATAGTGGTCGGCTACAGCGCGGCACATGGCGATGTCTACGAGGTCGTTGGTGGGGTTGGCCGGCGTTTCGAGGTAAATCATCGCCAGGCGGTCTTGTTTGCCGGAGGCTTCGATCAGGCGCTCCAGTTCGGCACGGGTGGCGCCGGGGTGAAAGCCCAGCACCTGAATGCCGAACTTGGTGAGCAGGTGGTGCACAAAGTGGCTGGTGCCGCCGTAGAGCGGGTTGCTGTACAAGAGCAGGTCGCCAGGTTGCAAAAACTCGAACAAGGCGGTGGAAATGGCCGACATGCCGCTCTCGAACACCGCGCAGGCCTCGGCGCCGTCCCACAAGCAGAGGCGCTCCTCCAGGATTTGCATGTCGGGGTTGTTCAGGCGGCTGTAGATCAGGCCCGGCTTTTCGCGGGCGCCTTGTTCGCGCAGGCCGTATGCCAGTTCGAAAAAGGATTTGCCCTCCTCGGCCGTGCGGAACACAAAGGTGGAAGTTTGAAAAATCGGACACTTTACAGCCCCTTCCGACCATTCGGGCCGGTAGCCGTGTGACATCATCAGGGTTTCGGGTTGGAATTTTCTTTTCATGGCGCGTGTATTTTTAATGCTTGGCGTGGTCGGATTTTCGGGAAAAAGGCGCGCCGGAATAATAGCCGACTGAGCGCTCCTTTTCTTACAAAATTGGCGTTTATAGTTATTTGATCCAATACAAAATTTTAATTTAGATAAAATATCTTTAAAGGAATACTTTTGCCTGTTTGTATTCTAAATGCAAGTACAAAAGCCGGCTTTAATGGAAAAAAAATCTAACCCGCTCGACAGCACCGACCGCGCCATTCTGCAACTGCTGCAGGAAAACGCTTTTCTGACCACCAAGGAAATCGCCGCCCAAACCAACCTCAGCGCTACGCCCGTGTACGAGCGCATCAAACGCCTGGAGCGGGAGGGCTACATCCGCCAGTATGCGGCCCTGCTCGACCGGCGCCGGATCGGCTTGCCGCTGCTGGTGTTTTGCGACGTGCTGCTCAAGGAGCACAACCGCGATTTCCTCCTGCGCTTCGAAGCCTCGGTGGTCGGCCTGCCCGAGGTGCTCGAGTGCCACCACGTGACCGGGGAGTACGACTACCTGCTCAAAATCGCCGTAGCCGACATGGATGCCTACCAATATTTTATCAAGGAAAAACTGGCCGTGCTGGAGCATATCGGCCGGGTGCAAAGCCACTTTGTGATGACGGAAGTAAAGCAGTCGACCGTGCTGCCGGTAGCCGAGTGAAACATAAGCCATACCGGATTTTTTAAATGACTCCGGTGCCGCCGAGCCTCGGCTACGTATGCAGGATGCCGGGTTGGTATCGCCGAACCCCGTGCTGTGCCCCATGCCGAACGGGGGGCGGCAGTACGG
>CAZVZH010000278.1:0-5283 GCA_964630705.1 uncultured Saprospiraceae bacterium
ACAAAAAACTGCGGCGCCCGGCCGTTGTACCCCATTTGAATCCGCGCTTTCACCACCACATCCGGCACGCCCCGCTGGGCCAGGTCCGCTTTTAAAAACCGGGCAAAATCGCGCGCAGCACGCGGGTCGCTGGCCATGGTTCGGATTTGCATGGGATTCAGGTAGGTACCGATATCCACCTGGCTCGACTGTCCGCTGGCGGCATGCTCCACCGTGAAACGCATCTCGTGCGGCTGCCGGGTATCGGCTTTTACCCGCCAGGCAAAGCGGTTGCCGATAGTGGTATAATCCAAAGGGTTGGGCAGGAGAAAGCCCCGCAGTGGAAACAAGAGCTGAAAAACGAAATAGCCGGTGAGCAGGCGGGCTTTCCAGGGGGGCGTCGGCGCGGCAACTGCTGTGGCGGCAGGGTTTGCCGGTTCCTTCCGGCGTTTGCCGGCTTTGGCGCCGCCCTGTTCCGACACCGCCTGGTTGCGCAACACCGGTATTTCCCGGGTTTCAAAAAACAACAGCATAGACCCCAGCATCACGAAAGGGAAGATGCTGATGTCGTCGAAAATTTGGGAGTTCGCCAGGTGAAACAGCGCGAACGGTATCCAGGCCCAGTTGCGCACCGGCTTGTACAACAGCAGCAGCGGCGACAGGATGTCGAGCAGAAAACCGCCGTAGGTAAACAGGTATATGTTGAAATCGTGTTTCAACAAAGGCGCCATCCAGTGTTTTTCCGGAAACTGCCCAATCATCGACTGCATCGGCTCCATACGCAGCAGCCAGTCGGCTTTCCATTTTACTACCCCGGCAAAAAAGTACACGATCAGGATTTGCAGCTGCAGGATAAATTGTTGCCAGCGGGGAACAGCCAAATGCGGAATGCGGAATGCGGAATGCGGAATTTTTTTCCGCAGTGAAAAAAAAACGGTCGGCATCGGTGGCGCTGAGCAACAGCGGCAGCAAGATGAACAGGTAGATGTGGTTGTTGTAGTAGCTTTTTTCCTGAAAAAGAAAAAAGGCCAGGCAAAACGAAAACATCCAGCAAGCCCAGCGAAAAAACAGCCCGGCTGCTATCAACAAGCCCGAAAGGCCCATCAGCGCCAAAATCAGGTACATCGCCGGCGCCGAAAAGGTGGGAATCCACTCCAGGTAATCGTAGCGGAACAACACCTGCGGTTGCAACAAGCCCTGGGGAATAAAGCCGATCCGGTAGTAATACAAGGCATACCAGGCCATAAACAAACCGAAGATCAACCGGAACAAACCGATCACCCGGCCATCGACCGGCTGTACCAACCAGGAGCGAAAAGAAGAAAGCCATGCCGCCATGGCGGCAAATGTACGGTACGCCTTATATTAATAGGTGTAGAGGACCTACCTTTGCGTGCCGCAAAAATGTAAAATGTAAGATGTAAAATTTAAAAGGTAAAAGGTAGATTCAGGATAGGGATGCCCCTCCCCCAATACCTTGTAACTCCCCCCATCGAAATCTACCTTTTACCTTTTAAATTTTACAACTTACCCCGCTAAGGCGGGGCTAGCCATTTTGACTTTCCAGCGGCTTTCCAAACTGCGCATACCATCATGACTTTTTGCACCTCCACCTTTCGTTACTCCGCCGCTTTGCTGGGGCTTTTTCTGCTGGCGCTGCCGTTTTCCTGCAAAAATGCCGGCACTTCTGCTGTGAGCTCGACCGTCAGCGGCGCCGAACCAACCCTCGAAGCCGAAAATCCGCGCCTGAAACTGCACCGGGCCGAAAGCACCGGCCTCGATTTTGTCAATGAAATCGAAGAATCGCACGACAGCAACCCCACCAACAACATCAATATCTACAACGGGGGCGGCGTGGCGGCAGCCGACGTGAACAACGACGGCCTGCCCGACCTGTACTTCGTTAATTGCAGCGGCAAAAACAAACTGTTCCTCAATCAGGGCAATTTCAAGTTCAAAGACGCTACCGACGGCAGCGGCCTGGAATCGGCCGACGGCTTCGAAACCTCCGTGACCGCCGTCGACATCAACGCCGACGGCTGGATGGATTTTTACGTCGGCCGAGCCGGACCCTTCCCGCCCGAACAGTGCAAAAACCGGCTGTTTGTCAACAACGGACCGACTCCCTCCCCCGTTGGGGAGGGCCGGGGTGGGGTGACGTTCACCGAACGTGCCGCCGAGTACGGCCTCGACGTCGAAACCCGCACCACCGGCGCCAATTTCTTCGACTTTGACCTCGACGGCGACCTCGACGTGTACATCCTCAACTACCCGCAGTCGTTCGCTTTTACCAGTAAAATCGAAGCCCGCCTCGACGAAAAAACCGGAACCTACCACCCCACCCTTTCGCCCAAAACACCGCTCGACTCCGACCGGCTTTACCGCAATAATGGCAACGGAACGTTTACCGACATCTCCCAACAAGCTGGCATTCAAAACTTTGCCTACGGCCTTAGCGTCACGGTCTCCGATTTTAACGGCGACCACTACCCCGACGTGTACGTGGGCAACGACTTTATCCAGCCTGACTTCCTCTACATCAACAACCGCAACGGCACTTTCACCGAAAGCCTGGCCCAGTACCTCTCTCACACCACCCAGCATACCATGGGCGTCGATATTGCCGACTTCGACAACGACCAGTTGGTCGACCTCGTCGGGGTGGATATGTTGCCCGAAAAACAATTCCGCCAAAAATCTACCCTCAACACCAACTCCCAAAACAAATACAACACCCTCAAAGAACACGGCTACTTCGAATCGTACGTGCGCAACGTGCTCCAGCACAACAACGGCAACGGCACCTTCAGCGACGTCGGCTGTATTGCCGGTGTGTACAAAACCGACTGGTCGTGGAGCAGCCTGTTTATGGACCTCGACAATGACGGCTACAAGGATCTGGGCATTACCAACGGCTACCTGCGCGAAGTGACTGACATGGACTTCGTCAATTTTACCTTCGCCAACATCCGTACGGGCGACCTGAAGGCGCAGTTTCCCGACATCAAAGATCTGCTCAAACTCATCCCCTCCTACAAAATCCGCAACTATGTGTTCCGCAACCGCGGCGACTGGACTTTCGAAAACATGAACGGCAATTGGCTCACCATGCCCGCCACCTGGTCGAACGGCGCGGCCTATGCCGATTTCGACCGCGACGGCGACCTCGACTGGGTGATGAACAACCTCGTCGATCAGCCTTTCCTCTACGAAAACCTCAGCCGCTCCATGCCGGCCAGCAACTACCTGCAAGTTCAGCTCACCGGCCAGGGCCAAAATATCCGGGCGGTGGGCGCCAAAGTCAGCCTGCGCGCCGGCGGCCAGCAACAATTCCTCGAACTCAGCCCCAGCCGCGGCATTTTTTCCTCGGTGGAACACCTGCTCCACTTCGGGCTGGGCAATGCGAAAACCGTCGACGAACTCCTCGTGCGCTGGCCCGACGGCCAAACCACTACCCTGACCAACATCCCTGCCAATCAACGACTTACGCTCAAGCAAGCCGAAGCCAACGGCCGCGACACCGGCCGCCCCTCGCCCCCGCCCTCGCTTTTCCAAACTGTGGCCGGAAACGCCGGCATCAACTTCCAGCACCGCGAAAATAACTACCTCGACTTCGACGCTTTTTTCCTCCAGCCCTGGAAAGAATCCGACCTCGGCCCCCTGCTCGCCAAAGGCGATGTGAACGGCGACGGCCTCGACGACTTTTTCATCGGCAACGCCTTCGGCGAACGCTCGGCCCTGTACATCCAACAAGCCGACGGCCGCTTCCGCAGCGTCTCGGAGGCGATTTGGGAACAAGACAAGGCTTATGAAGACCACGGCGCCCTCTTTTTCGATGCCGACGGCGATGGCGACCAAGACCTGCTCGTGATCAGCGGCGGCGCTGAGGCCGAACCCAAACTCGCCGACCTGGCCTGGCAGAACCGCCTGTATATCAACAGCGACGGCAAAGGCGCTTTCGTCAAAACCGCTAATGCTTTCCCCAAACAAAGCAACAACGTCGGCGGCCGGGCTGCGGCATTCGACTTCGACGGCGACGGCGACCTCGACCTCTTTATCGGCGGTCGGGTCAGCCCCGGAAAATGGCCCCAGGCCCCCAAAAGCGCGGTGCTGCGCAACGAC
This sequence comes from uncultured Saprospiraceae bacterium, assembly GCA_964630705.1. Taxonomy (GTDB): domain Bacteria; phylum Bacteroidota; class Bacteroidia; order Chitinophagales; family Saprospiraceae; genus M3007. The sequence continues at coordinate 4,102 of CAZVZH010000278.1, forward strand.
CGCAGCCATTTTACCGACGTGACCGCCGAAGTGGCGCCCGAGTTTCAACATTGCGGAATGGTAACCGATCTGCTCTGGGCCGATATCGACGGCGACCGCAAACCCGAACTGCTCGTCACCGGCGAATGGATGCCCATCCAGGTGTACAAACTGAGCCAGGGAAAACTCAAAAACAGCACGGAAACCTTCGGCCTGCAAACCTCGAACGGCCTGTGGAACCGCCTCGTTGTCAGCGACTTGGACAAAGACGGCGACCTCGACATCCTGGCCGGCAACTTCGGGCTCAACACCCGCCTGACTGCTTCGACAACCGAACCCCTGCGCTGCTATGCCCGCGATTTCGACGGCAACGGCAGCATCGACCCCATACTGGCGCATTTTGAAGACGGCCGCGAACTGCCGCTCATGCGCCAGGACGCCCTGATCAAACAATTGCCCCCGCTGAAAAAACGGTACATCTACGCCCGTGACTACGGCAAAGCCGCCATCGATGAAATTTACCCCCGGAACGAACTCCAGGCCGGACAGGTGCTCGAAGTGTTTACCCTGGCCACCAGCTGGTGGGAAAACAAAAACGGGAAGTTCGTCCAGCACATCCTGCCCGTGCAAGCCCAACTTTCGCCCAGCCAGGGCATCGAGGTGCAGGATTTTAACGGCGACGGCAACCCCGACATCCTGCTCGCCGGAAACAAATACGGCATTGAAGTCGAAACCGGCCGCTGCGACGCGGGCATCGGCGCCTTGTTCCTGGGCGACGGTCGCGGAAAATTCCAGTGGATGCCCAACCGGCAAAGCGGCTTTTACGCCTCCGGCGAGGTGCGCGATTTACTCGCGTTGCGCGGCCGGAACGGAGCGCTTCAGGTGGTCGTTTCGAACAACAACGGACCTGTGCAAACCTTCGCTTTGCGCCGGCCCGCAACTATACAGTAAGAGCATATTTTTTTCGATCAATTTTGAATAGAAAAAATAGTTTTTTGATAAACGAGATCTATTTTTAAAAAACCAATAAATCACCCGAACGTTTTTTGAAAAATAGTTTTCAAACCTAAAAATCTATACCAAAATATCTTTCTTTAAAAATCTATAAAAACTATTTGAAAACATAGATTTTATACAAAAAGTGGAGCGCCAGATCAAACTACTGTACATTTTGCAATTCGGGCTGTTTTGTACTGCCGAACC
>CAZVZH010000279.1:0-5273 GCA_964630705.1 uncultured Saprospiraceae bacterium
TGGCCTTCCCAACGCCCGCCAAGCCCATGGTTTCAAAAACTTTGGCCTTCCCAACACCCGACATGGCCAGGCTTCTCCGAAAAACGCCGGCTGACTACTGTTAAAAAAACCTATGGCGCCGATATTTAACAAAGGGAAAAGTTAATTTAACACGTTAAAAGCCAGCGAATTACAAAAACGTTTGCTTAAACTCATTAAGTTCGGTTAAAGTCCGGAATTTTCCTTGACAAGCCATTTGCCGGCATCCACTTTTGCTCCCGGAAATTTCCAGGTCCACCGGCGCGATCAGGCCTTCGTTGTCCGGATTTTTTAACCGATTTCAACTGCGTTTTACAAATGGAAAAATTCGCAATCTCCCGGGAATTTACCCGGAGCGCTATTTCCGACCTGCTCGCGTTCGCGGCTCTGGTGAAAGCCAGCCTGACGGCCAGCGCGCGGCTCCTGGCCAATCCGCCACTGGTCGAAGCCCTGGCCCAAGCCATCGAGGCGCTGAGCGAGGCCGAGACCCGGGCGGTATCGGGCAGCAAAGCCGAGCGTGTGGCGCGCGACGCCCGCCGGGTCGATCTGCTGGCCGTGCTGGAGAAAATTGCCCTGCAGGTGCAACTCCAGGCCACCGAAGCAGCCGACGAAACCCTTGTTTACGAAGCCGGCTTTAGCCCGCGTCCCGGCCAGGGCCGGCGCTCGTTCGCGCCGCTGGGCGCTGCCGAGATCGCCTTCGTGAGCCGCGGCAAAAACAGCGGCACCGTCAGCGGCAAATGCCGCCGGATCGACGGCGCCGTCAAATTTGCCCTCGAATGGTCGGACGACGCCGGCGCCACCTGGCACAACGGCCAGTACAGCAAGGGCGCCTCCTTCCTCCTCCAGGGGCTGGCGCCTGAAAAACGGTACTGGCTGCGCGCGCGCCCGCTGGGCACCAACAACCGCATAGGCGACTGGAGCGAACCGGTGACGCTGTTCGTCCTCTAACCGCCTGAACACAGCGAAAGAAAATGAAGGAATGGCCGGACCCGGAGCGATGCCGGGTCCGGTTTTTTTATGCCCCCCTCAAACTACAATATTGACAATCCGGCCCGGCACCACAATAATCTTTTTGACCGGCTTGCCGTCGAGGTGGCGCAGCACAAAATCCTGCGCGAGGGCCAGGGCTTCCACCTCGGCAGGCGGAGCGGAGGCAGCCACTTCAAAATCGCCGCGCACCTTGCCGTTGATCTGCACCGGATAGCGGATGGTGTCGGTGGCCAGGTAGGCCTCCTCGAGCGCCGGCCAGCTGGCGTCGCACACGCTGCCGGTGTTGCCCAGGCGGCGCCAGAGTTCCTCGGCGATGTGCGGGGCGAAGGGCGCAAGCAAGACGACTGCCGGCTCCAGGATAGCTTGTTTGGACGATTTGAGCGCGCGCAGCTCGTTGGTCAGGATCATGAAATGGCTGACGCAGGTGTTCATCGAGAAGCGCTCGATATCGTCGGTTACTTTTTTGATGCAGTTGTGCAGGGTGCGCAACTCGTCGCGGTTGGGCGCCTCCCGGGAAGGCAGCCAGCTGCCGTCTTCGCCGACAAACAGGCCCCAGAAGCGGCGCAGAAAGCTGTACACGCCGGTGATGCCCTTGGTGTCCCAGGGTTTGGCCACTTCCACCGGTCCGAGAAACATTTCGTACATGCGGAAGCAGTCGGCGCCGTACTGCGCCACCATGTCGTCGGGGTTGACGACGTTGTACTTCGATTTCGACATTTTTTCCACCTCCGTACTGCAGTAAAATTTGCCGGAGGCGTCTACTTTAAAATTGGCTTGCTGGAACATCGGCAGCAGCCGGGCGCCGTCGAGGTCGAGCACCTGGTCGTCGACCAGGTTGATGTCGACGTGCAGTTCGGAAAAACACTCCCGCGGGTACTTTTGCGTGAGGTTGTGCGACACGAACAACAGCTCCGAATGCGGCGGCTCCTCGGTCATAAAAAACCGGTCGCGGCTTTCCAGGGCGCGGCGGATTTTCCCGGCAGTGATCTCCGGTTTGTTGATCGTGTCGGCCAGTTCTTCGTTGAACAGCACCAGCAGGCGTTTGCCGTCGGCTTCCGAGGAGCGGCGGATCGTTTCGATTTTATCGCTGTTTTTCCAGGAGACAACCTCGATGACCAGGTCGTTGGTTTCGAAAGCAAAATCGTAGGTATTGGCTTCTTCGAGCTTGGATTTCGGGATGCGCATAGGGCCCATTTCGGAAAAAAACGGCTCCAGCACTTTGATCCAGACATACGCTTCATAGAAACACTCTTTGGCGCGGTGCACCAGGCTCGACTGGCCCTGGATCATGCCCTGGTTGGTCAGCTTTTTGGCAAACTCCCGCTCCGGTACCAGGCCGAGGTCGTACAAAAAATGATTCCAGAAGCGGCTGTACAACAGGTGCCCCACGGCGTGCTCCGAACCGCCGATGTACCAGTCGACCGCCTGCCAATACCGGACGGCTTCAGGACTGCAAAAGGCTTGTTCGTTGTGGGGGTCCATGTAGCGATACCAGTACCAGGAGGAACCGGCCCAGCCGGGCATGGTGCTCAGTTCGTACTCATAGCCGGGGCCGTCGGGTTCGGGGAAGTATTTCCAGCCTTCGGCGCGGGCCAGGGGCGGTTCGCCGGTTTCGGTGGGCAAGTATTTGTCCACTTTGGGCAGCACCAGCGGCAGGTCTTCTTCCCGGATCAGGTAGGGCACATCGTCTTTCCAGTACACGGGCACCGGCTCGCCCCAGTAGCGCTGGCGGCTGAACACGGCATTGCGCAGTTTGTACTGCACTTTGCCTTTGCCCAAGCCTTTTTCTTCGAGCCATTGGATGAGTTTGGGTACCGCTTCGGCGTACTCCAGCCCGTTGATGATGCCCGAATTGATGTAGCGACCTTCCTTGGTGGGGTCGGCGGCTTCGTCGAGGTTTTGCTGGCTGTCGAGAATGGGGACGATGGGCAGTTGGAAATGCGTGGCGAAGTTCCAGTCGCGCTGATCGCCGCTGGGCACGGCCATGACGGCGCCGGTGCCGTAGCCGGCCAGCACGTAGTCGGCGATGAAAATGGGGATTTTTTCGCCGCTGAAGGGGTTGATGGCAAAAGCGCCGGTGTTGGCGCCGGTCACGCGTTTGACCTCCGACATGCGTTCGAGGTCGGAGCGGGAAGCGGCCCATTTGACGTAGCTGTCTACTTCGGCGCGGCGTTCGGCGGTAGCCAGCTGGGCTACCAATTCGTGCTCGGGCGCCAGCACCATGAAGGTGGCGCCGTAGATGGTGTCGACCCGCGTGGTGAACACCTCGATGTGCAGGCCGGGATGGCCGTCGACGGCGAAGCGCACGGCGGCGCCTTGCGAGCGGCCGATCCAGTTGCGCTGTTGTTCTTTGATGGAGTCCGACCAGTCGATGGTGTTCAGCCCCTCGAGCAGGCGGTCGGCGTAAGCGGTGATGCGCATGCTCCATTGCTTCATCAGTTTCCGCTCGACGGGGTAGCCGCCGCGCTCGCTGACGCCGTCTTTCACCTCATCGTTCGACAGCACGGTACCCATGGCCGGGCACCAGTTGACGAAGGATTCTTCCGGAAAAGTGAGGCGGTACTTCAGCAGGAGTTGCTGGCGGTTTTTTTCCGGCATGTCGCGCCATTCGGCTGCGGTAAAAACGGGCGTATCCTCGTCGCATACGGCGCGCAAGCCGGCGTTGCCCGCTTGTTCGAAACGGCTGAGGAGCTGGGCGACGGGCAGGGCTTTGTCGGCGTCGAGGTCGTAGTAGTGTTCAAACAGTTGCATGAAAATCCACTGCGTCCAGCGGTAAAAAGCCGGGTCGCTGGTGCGCACCTCGCGGTCCCAGTCGAAACAAAAACCGATGTTGTCGAGCTGTTCGCGGTAGCGGCGGATGTTTTGTTCGGTGGAAATTGCCGGGTGGATACCGGTTTGGATGGCGTACTGTTCGGCGGGCAGGCCGAAGGAGTCGTAGCCCATGGGGTTGAGCACGTTAAAGCCCTTGAGGCGTTTGTACCGGGCCACGATATCGCTGGCGATATAGCCCAGCGGGTGCCCCACGTGCAGCCCAGCCCCGGAGGGATAGGGGAACATGTTCAGGATGTAAAATTTGGGCTTCGACGCATCGTTCTGCACCTGGTAGGTGCGCTGCTCTCTCCACCAGGCTTGCCATTTGGGTTCAATTTCTCGCGGATTGTATTCCATCCTCGCCGTTGATTGTTTCGTGAAGCGGCAAAATTAGAGATTTTGAAAGAATATTATTTCAAACGGGGAAACCGCCCTTTTGAAAAAAAAGTTTCTCGCGAATATTGCGTTCCCCAACCGCCTGCTTTTTCCAAATACTCGATCATCTTTAATACCTGTATCATGCGCCGTATCCCTGCCGTTTTACTGCTCCTGAAGAGCCTGACCGGGCTGAATGCCCAGGAAAACATCCTGCACGACACCGTCCCCTTTAATTTTTGGGGTTCCACACTCTGGCAATACAACAGCGCGGTCGACCAAATTCGCAGCCCCGCCGACCAGTCGCTGGTGGCCGTGCGGCGCTACTACCCCAACGGCGCCGTTGCCGAGGAGTACCTCCGCCTGGCCGACACGCTGTGGTTGTACCAGCAATTCGACAGCCTGGAACACACCCGTTTTCTGGCCCGGGGCCTGTTCGAATCCGACCCGGAATACCAGGCGGTCGACACCCTGGTCAGTTTCAACCCGGAAGATTACGAAGAAACGGTGCGCCTCCGATACGCCCGTTATGCCTTCAAAACGGGTCCGTGGCTGGAGCAAGACCGCAACGGGTACATCTGGACCGGCGCCTACGAAGACGGTCTGCGCGAGGGCCTCTGGCAAAAACGCGACGCTTTCGATTTTACCGAACTGCGCGGCTACAACTATTTCGGCGGCGAAATAACCGCCGACAGCACACTCAACTGGGCGCTTTCCACCGACACCGCCCGCATCACGGGCTTGCTCAGCGAAGGTGTGGTGCCGGGCAGCCGGGGCGGTATCGTGCAGGAAAACACCCCCGGCGGCTTGTGGCGCCTGTGCTCGGTGGAGCCCGACCGCTCGGGCCGGAGCCGGCGCTACCAATTCCGACACCTCGACTACCTGACCGAACAGTGCCACGGCCAAACCTGGGGCAGCTATTTGCTCAAAGAAGACCGCAGCCTGTTGTTTTACCTGCCCAGCGACGGCTACAGCCTGCGCGACGAAGGCCGCTGGGAACTGCTCGACGGCAATAAACTGCTGCTCGTGCTTCAGAAAAAAGGTACGCTGCGCTTTCAAATGAAGTACCTGGCCGACGG
>CAZVZH010000280.1:0-5262 GCA_964630705.1 uncultured Saprospiraceae bacterium
ATTGAAGGCAAGGGAACTTTACCAGCCTCCGCCAGCCCCACCGCCGCCAAATCCACCGCCGCCAAAGCCGCCGCCGCCGCCAAAACCACCGCCGCCGCCGCCGAAACCGCCGCCGCCGCCGCCGAAGCCGCCACCCCAGCCGCCACCCCACCAATCGTCGTGGCGGCGCCGGACACGCCGCGGCCCGGCACTGGTATAGGCCGTTCCCTTGCGCACGGCCAGCGCGATAAAGAAAATGATCAGGGCGATAATGACGATAAAGGCGATGATTAGAATAGCCACAGCCCTGCCGGAGGGCTTGCGCTCGTCCGCTTCGTCTATTTTAAACTCGCCGGAAAGCGCTGCGATGATTTGATTCAGGCCGGCCTCAACGCCGTCGTAGTAGCGGTTTTCGCGAAACAGCGGAACCATCGTATTGCGGATAATGCGGCCGGCAGTGACGTCCGGAAGCGCGCCTTCCACCCCGTAGCCCGTGGCGATAAACACCCCGCGGTCGGGCGCTTCGGTTTTGATGAGCACAACCACCCCGTTGTTTTTACTCTTGCGGCCGATGCCCCACCGGTTGCCAAGTTCAAAAGCGTAGGAAGAGCGGTCGTAGCCGCCGATATCGGGCCGGATCATGACTACCACTTGGGTGGACGTGCTGTCGTCGTAGGCGCGCAGTTTTTGCTCCAGCGCGGACTTTTCAGCGACCGACAGCCAGTTGGCGTAGTCGTGCACGTACACCGCCGGCTCGGGCTTGGGCGGAAACAAGTCCGCGTCATCCTGGGCGGCCAGCGGGAACGCCAGTGCGCCGAGCAGGAGGAACAGCCAGCAGCATTTAACCGTAAATGATCGCATCGGGAAGTTCATTTTCGTTGTCGGCTGGGTTGGCCGGGAAAAAGTGCTTCAGCTGCTCGCCGATCTGGGTAATGACCAGGCTGATCCCTTCGGCTGCCTGCCCTCTACGGAGATAGGTTTGCATGAGTTGCTTTTCGGCGTCCCAAAATTGGTAGCCTACTTTTTCATGGATGCCGGCATCGCCCCAAATGGCGAACATGCGTGATTTTTCAGCCACATAAATCAGCACGGCGTTGCGCGCCTTGGTGTGGTACATTTCATTGAGGTGAAAAATTTCGGCGGCGCGTTCCAGCGGGTGATCGCGGTCGCAAAATGCCTCTACGAACACGCGGATTTCGCCGCTGGTAGCCTGTTCGGCCTGGCGAATAGCCTGGAGGATACCGGCTTCTTCTTCTTTGGTGAACAGCATGGTTTTATTTGGAAAATTTCACTTCCGGCGCTTTCTCCGAGCCGGGTGTGGCCTGAAAATACCCTTTGGGTGAAAAGCCGAAAATGCCGGTAAACAGGTTGGTCGGAAAACGGCGGATGTAGGCGTTGTAGTCGTTGACAGAGGTATTGAACACCCTGCGGGCTTCGCCGATGCGGTTTTCGGTGCCTTCGAGCTGGGTTTGCAGGTCGCGGAAATTCTCGTTGGCTTTCAGATCGGGGTAGCGCTCTACCGTTACGAGCAGGCGGCCCAGCGCGCCGCTGAGGGCGCCCTGACTTTGTTCGAACTGCTGAATGCTTTCCGGGCTGATGTTGTTGGGGTCGACGGTGACTTTGGTGGCATTGGCGCGGGCCTGAATGACGGCTTCCAGCGTTTGCCGCTCGAAGTCGGCATAGCCCTGCACGGTGTTGACGAGGTTGGGAATGAGGTCGGAGCGGCGCTGGTACTGGTTTTCCACCTGCGACCAGGCGGCCTTAACGCCCTCGTCTTTTTGTACGGCTGTATTGTAGGAACCGCACATGTTGAATACCAGGAGCAGGAAAACGCCCAGGAGAATCAGCGGGAAAAATTTTCGAATGGTCATCATACTGTTTTGACTGTTTTTGTTTGAAAATGACGTGTTTTTGAGTGTTTTATCCGCAGGCGAAATTACTTTTTCGAAGGCAGATTTGAAAATGCAAGCGCCGCCAGGATGCCCGCTGCCACGCTGGCGTTGAGCGACTCCATGCGGCTTCCGCGCGCGCGCGGGATGGTCAGCCGGCTGGTCAGCCGCCGTTCCGTTGCCGGGCGTATGCCGCCGCCTTCGTTGCCGATCACGATCAGACCGTGGGTTGGGAAATTGGCTTCCAGGGCATTGGCGCCATCCATGCTGGCGCCGAGTACAGGCAATTGGGGATAGGTGGACAAGATGTCGTCGAGTTCCATTTCGAACAAAGGTAGTCGCAGGATAGCCCCCATGCTGGCTTGAACGACTTTTGGCGCAAAAGCATCTACGCAATCGGGCGAACAATAGACTGCCGGCATGCCGAACCAATCGGCGATACGCAGGATGGCGCCGAGGTTGCCGGGGTCGCGGATGCCGTCGAGAAAAAAAGCCAGACCCGATTCGGGCATGGGGCCGGGCGCTGGCATTTCGGCTACGGCCAGCACTTCTTGCGGCGTTTGGAGCGCCGATATTTTTTTGAGTTCGGCTTCGGTTACCGTGTTGAAAATGGGTTGAAATGGCGACAGCAAGGCAGCATACGCTGCAGCCCAACGTTCGGTAGCATACACGGCATGGGGAACAGCGCGGTTTTGGCCCAGTAGTTCTGCGGCTAATTTGCTGCCTTCCACCGTGAATTTTCGATACTTTTGCCGGTACTTTTTTACTTGAAGGGCGGTCAAAAATTTTTGCTGGCTGGCCGATAACATAAGCAGAGTTTGAGATGCGCCAGACTTGAACCTGAATTAGTCGATGGCAGATTCGTATGCGATTTTTAGTGCGGAATTTTAGATATAAAAACCCGGCCTGCGCCGCCGCCCGGCTATCCGGCCTTTATCGGTTGGTGTTTTGTTTTGTGGCCGCCGCCGGCTTCAGCGCCTGCAATGTTACGAAGCATCTGGAGAAAGAAAAAGGCGGGCCGCTGCTCAGCAAAAACGCTATCGAGCTCAAAACCGAAAAACCCCTGCCCCTCGACCAGCGCACCCCGCTGTTGTACGAACTCGGCAGCCTGTACCGGCAAAAACCGAACGAACGCAGCATCCTGGCTTTCGGCACCCCTGCCCGCTTGTGGTTTTACTTCAAATACCGCAACCGGAACTCCAAGCTATCGCGCTGGATCATGAAAAAAATTGCCGAGCCGCCCAGCTACTTCGATGAGCAACTGTCGATCCGCACGGCGACCAACCTGAAAAACTACATGCGGCAACGGGGGTACTTTGAGGCCGAATGCACGTACTCCGTTAAATTTCACAATAAGCGCTTCCTGGGCTTGTTTCGCCTGCAGCGCGACACCGGTTACCAGGCCATGCACGCCGATTTGCGGTATCTGCTCGAACTGGGCCCGCAGTATCGAATCCAATCGGTGTCATTTGCAAGCCGCGACAGCAACATCCACCGGATTTTGCAGGAGCGCGCCGGGGCCTCCCTGCTCAAACCGGGCAACCCGCTCGACAGCCGGGTGTTCGAAGCGGAAAAACAGCGCATCACCCGCGAACTGAAAAATCGCGGCTACGCGTACTTCATCCCCAATTTTGTCGAGTTTAACGGCGACAGCACGGGCGCGCAAGCCAAGGTCAGCGTTGAAGTGCTTCCTCCCGACGATTCCACGCTGCACCAAACTTACCGGATCGGGAACGTAACTGTTTTTTCCGATCTGGTGCCCGATGTCATTGGGATCCGCAACGAATCCACCATCGATGGCATTTACTTTATCACCTCCTCTCCCGAATTTGAAATGCGGCCCTCGCGCCTGGCTAAGGTGATCGCGATTCACCCGGGTCAATTGTACCGCCAAGACGACATCGACCTGACCGCCCGCAACCTCAATGGTTTGGGAATCTTCCGCTTTGTGACCATTCGGCCTTTGCAGGACAGCCTGAACCCTCAATTGCTCAACATCAGTATTTCCTTTTCCCTGAACAAACGGCTGGCTGTTGGCGGCGACGTCGACCTCAACTCCTCCACCAACTCCGGGAGCGCCCTGAGCGGGCGATTGCTGGGCATTTCGGCCAGCACCTGGGCGATCAACCGCAACCTGCTGCACGGCGCCGAAAACGTGCGCACCGACCTGGCGTACAGCCTGGAGTTCAACCTGGCGCCCGAACGGCCCAGCCTGATTTTTTCCCAGGAGTTTAAGTTTCAAAACGAACTGGTTTTCCCGCGCTACTTCGACTACCTCGGGATGTGGCGGAGCCTGAACCGTTGGCATATTCTGAGCGATAATTTTTACGCCGACCTCCGGCAAAACGGGCGCACCAGGATCGGCCTGAACTACAACTTCCTCGACCTCCGCGGTTTTTACACCTACAACCTGTTCAACGGCTCGTTTGGCTACACCCTGCGCAGAGGCTCGGAGCACAGCTTCGATTTCGACAACATCGGCGTCGATATTCTGCGCCCCCGGCTGACGGAGCGTTTTGAAGAAATTTTTAATCAAAACGAATTTCTCAAGCGCAGTTTCGGCAACCAACTGTTCACCGGATTTCTCCTGCGGGCGTTTACCTACACCTACTCGAGCCGGGCAAATGCTTTCGGCGAACGTTGGTTTTTCCGGCTCAACACCGAAGTGTCGGGCTTGGAAGAACTGGTGCTCAACCGGCTGTGGGCGCTTCCTTTTGGCAAACAAACCTGGACCATCGCCGACCTCGAATTTTCCAAATACCTGAGTCTGGATGTGAACGGCAGCTATACCCGCGATTTTAAAAGCAACCTTACCGGCATCCTGCGCCTGAGCGCCGGCATCGCCCAGTCGTACGCCGATACGCGCAGCGTGCCGTTTGTCAAACAATTTTTCGTGGGCGGCCCCTCCAGTATTCGCGCCTGGCGCATCCGCGAACTCGGGCCGGGCGGCTATGTGGCCATCGATACCAGCTGCGATTGCGCCGCACGAGGCATACAGCCGTTTTTTCAAGCCGCCGATTTCCGGTTTGAGTTCAACGGCGAACTGCGCTTCCCCCTCTTTTGGTGGGTAAAAGGCGCTGTTTTTGTCGATGGCGGTAATATTTGGACCTTGCATCCGGACCCCAACCGGCCCCTCGCCCAGCTGCGATGGGATTCGTACAAAAATATTGCGATCGGGACCGGCTTCGGTTTGCGCTTCGATTTTGATTATTTTGTGTTTCGTTTCGACTGGGGACTCAAACTCCGCCGGCCCTACACTACCCCAACCGAGGGCCACTGGGTCGACTGGACGGGGGCTTCCTGGCGGGATATCAGCAATTTTAACCTGGCGGTGGGGTATCCTTTTTAGGTTTCTGGTTAGAGGGTTTCTGGTTAGAGGGTTTCTGGTTAGAGG
>CAZVZH010000281.1:0-5235 GCA_964630705.1 uncultured Saprospiraceae bacterium
GTCGGCGTTGGGTTAGCCGCCGGGCCAGCCGGTGATGGTGCGCTGGAGTTCGTTGAACACTTTGATGTTGATGTGGTAGGCGCTGTCGAACTCGGTGACGATGTCGCCCATGCCGTTGTCCATATAGTCGCGGTTGGTTAGTTTGAGGATGGGCGTTTTCAGTTGCAAGGCGAGCCAGATGACGGCTTTTTTGATCGATACCTCGTTCCACTGCACCTGACCGACGAGCCAGGGGGTTTTTACCCGGGTAAGTTCGGCGGCCGAAGCGGTGTCGAGGATAACCGTAGCGTTCGGGTGTTTTTGCAAATACGTAGCCGGCACATGATCGGAAACGGGGCCTTCCACGGCTTCGCGGATGATATTGGCTTTGCCTTCGCCCCAGGCCATAAGGATGACGCGGCGGGCAGCCAGAATGGTGCCCACGCCCATGGTGATGGCCTTGCGCGGCACGTTTTCTTCTCCAAAAAAATCGCTGGCGGCGTCGGTGATTGTGATGTGGTCGAGGGTAATCAGGCGGGTGCGGGAATTTTCGCCGGAGCCAGGCTCGTTGAACCCGATGTGCCCCGTGCGACCGATACCCAGAATTTGCAGGTCGAGGCCGCCCAGCGCCTCGATTTTGGCTTCGTACTCGGCGCAAAACCGCGCCGTTTGGTCTTTCGGCACCGTACCGTCGGGGATGTGCACATTGGCCGGGTCGATGTCGACCAGGTCGAACAAATACTCTTGCATAAACCGCACGTAGCTCTGCAAGGCATCGGGCTGCATGGGGTAATATTCGTCGAGGTTGAACGTCACGACATTTTTAAAACTCAGGCCGTCCTCCTGGTGCAAGCGCACCAGCTCGCCATACACGCTCGTGGGCGTGGAACCGGTCGCCAGACCCAACACGCAGGTCTCGCCTTTTTCAGCCTTGGCCCGGATGAGCGCCGCTATTTCGCGTGCGACCATCCGGGAGGCCGCTGTCGAGGTGTCGTATATCTGGGTGGGTATTTTTTCAAAACGGGTTTTTTCGGTAGACGCAGCCAGGGTAGATGCCATGATCGGGAAGAAAGTTTGATTGCCTGCAAAATAAAAACGGCGAGCCGACAAAGGTTCACCGTTTTCCTAATTTTTTACCCGTGACCTACAATCCCGCCGGCCATTTGCTCAAGGCCCAGTTGGCCACTTTCCGGCCGGTGTCCTGGCCGGCCAGAATGCCGTCGCGAAATTGCAAGCCGGCGAACAAACGCGACCATGCGGCTTCTTCTGCGGCTATGCGCACGGAGGGGTACTGGCGCGGATTGACTCCGTAGGCTTGCTCGGTGTTGTCGGTGAGCGGCAGGTTGTCGCCCAACATGCGCGTGAGCAGTTCGGCCGCCGCAGCGCCGAGCACGGCTTGCTGGCTGAGCCCGGCGGGATAGGCCGGTTCGGCCAGCACCGGCCGCCAGTTGGGATCGAACAAGCGGTTGATCGCCGCCTGCGGCCGGATGCGCTGCTGGCGGTACTTGTCGGACCAGCAGGCAATTTCAGCGTCGGCCAGCGTAAGGGCCAGGATGGTCTGTACTTTGAGCGACTGGATAAACGACAGCTTTTGCTGCGCGCACAACAAACCGCCGATGTTCAGCCAGTGGGCCGCCGGGGTCAGCCGGCCCAGGCCGGCTTGCGGATAAGCGGCGGGGTCGCCGGCCCAAAATTGGGCAACTGCGGTTTGCTCCGGCACCAGGCTGCGGCTCTGGTCGTACACCTCGCGGGCCAGCCCGGCAAAAGGGCTATCGGCCTGCAGCGCCGCCGGCACAGGGCTGGCACTGGCAAATTGCTGGGCAGTTTCAAGGAAAAACGGGCGCAGGTAACTCCAGTAGGGGTCTTGCGGCGCCAGGTTGCCCGGCGGCGCCCAGCGTTCGGGTGCGGATTCGGCCGGGTAGGGCGGATAGCTCGCCAGGCGGGCCGAGCCATCGGCATTGGCGTAGTCGACCACCAGGCGGGCAATATCGCGCGCCGCCGTTTCGGAATGCCGGATGTATGCCTCCTGCAAACCCTGTTGGCGGAAATACTGCTGCAGCATGTTCTGGTTGGAGGCGATCAGGTAACCCGAGGGCGTCAGTTGGCGGCCAGCCTCCAAAATGGCGAACAGCGAAGCGTAGGGATAAAAAACCGAATCGCCGGGGGTAAAACTCAGCATCATCGGCATGCCGCGCAGGGCATCGTGCAACGACGACACCCTCGACTGGTAGCGGGCGGTAGTTTCGTAGCCGGCAAGCAAACTGTAGGCCAGCACCCGGCTGGCCGCCGGGCCACTGAGGCCATCGCGCAGCAACACATCGGACACGGTGAACACCACGGGGCGCAGTTGCTGCTCGGCGTGGGCGCGAAGGACGCCATAGCGGTCGACCGAGGTGGCGACTTCCTGCCGGCTGGGTTGGTCTTTTTCGCGGTAGCGGTCTTTGGATTTGCTTTTGTTGGATTGTTGAGCGGCGAGGCTGCCGGCCATGAAGAGGAGCAGCAGCAGGATTAACGAACGGTGCATAGCGGTATTTGTCGTTTGGTTGAAATGTAAGACGTTGTGGTAGGTGAAATTTGCGGCAAACGGGCGCTTACCCGCCCTCCGGTCAGGCTTTTAGCAAACGCCCGCAGCGGCTATCGAATTATAAAATGTTAAAAAACATTTGGCCCCGAAAAAACAATTGGGCTTCGTCCAAAAATTCAGGCTGTTCGGCTGTTAAGACGCGCCCCTCATCCCGAAACGGAGCGACTGGATGCGTCCCTCTGCAACCGCGTTCCCGGCCAGGCTGTCTATTGGCCTACCGAACAGCGCCGGGAAAGCCGGCAGAACACCTAAAACAAACTTAGCTGTTTATCCAATAACTATATGAAAAAGATTGCCAAAAACCCGCTCGTTTTTGCCGGAATGTTTGCCCTGGGCTTCGCCGCATTGTTGCTTTGGATGGACCGCGCAGTAGCCCGGCAACTCGAAACCCCGGCCCCGGAAACTACCGAACTCAAGCCAATCCACTTACCCGAAATTTCCATTTACCCGCTAGATGAAAACATGCGGGTCCGTTCGCTGCCAGAAGTGCAGGTGAGGGCCCGGAAATCCCCGGAAAAACCGCTCAGTTGTATACCATAGCAGAGCAATAACACGGAGGTTTTCGAGCGCCCGACGTAAGTCAGGCGCTCGTTTTTTTTGTTTGAAACAGCACGCGCAGCGCCTCAGTCATTTGCTCCGGCGCTTCTTCCTGCACGAAATGTCCAGCGTTTTCGAAGCGGATTACGCGGGCCTTGGGCAGGGCCGCCACCCATTTCTCCAATTCGTACGGCGGCACAAAACTGTCTTTCATTCCCCAAAATATGCAGCAAGGCTTGTCGGCCAGGCGCGGCAGTTCGGCCCATTGGCGGGCCCAAAACGGACCAGCGGCGAGCAGTTCGTCGGTAAACGCATAGGCCGCCACCCGGCTGGCCGGATTGGGCAGGGCTCGTTTGTAATGGCGGTGTATTTCCGGGGTCAGCAGTTTCTTATCGCCGAAAGCGAGGACCATAATCGCGTTTACGGGAAAATTCCATTGTAAATAGAGCCAGCGCCCCAGCCAGCTGCGCATCCAGCGGGCCGGGCGGGCGTAGTGCGGGTCGGTGTCGAGCGGCCACATCCAGCCGTTGAACAGGCTGAGCGTCAGCACCCGGTCGGGGTGGCGCAAGGCAAATTCGAAACCGATGGACAAGCCGAAATCATTGCCGACCAGGTGGAATTCGCGCAAACCCAGTTTTTCAATTAATGCCTGCAAACGGCGGGCATGCGCCGCTACGGAATAGTCGGCGTCGGCGGGCTTGTCAGAAAGCCCGAAGCCGAGCAAATCGGCGGCGATGCAGCGGTATTGCCCGCGCAGGTTTTTGATCTGCTCCCGGTAGCCGAACGACCATTCGGGGGTGCCGTGCGAAAAAAGGACGGGCACGCCCGCGCCTTCGTCGACGTAGTGCAGGCGGTGGCCTTCGATTTCCATGAATTTGGATTCAAAAGGAAAGAGTTCAGGGTTGACCCAGGAAGTTGTCGTGTGCATATTTTTGAAGAATATAGTGTTCAACTTGATCCAAAGGATACTGCTCCGGCGCCTGCACGTACTGGGTAGCCACCCCGTCGATCAGGGCAAACAACAGCAGGGCTTCCGCCTCCGGTTGCGCGGCGCCCAACAACCGGAACGGCACGCTCAACTGCTCCGCCACGCCCTGATTAAACTGCTCGATTTCAGCCGCTGCGCCAGCCTGCACCGCCGGCTGGTGCCGCACCTGGTGCACCAGCCGCCAAAAGCCCGCGTGCGCACGAATCAGGCGAAACGACTCCCGGATGTGTTGCAAAATGGCCTCCCGCGGACTGGTTTCCCGCCGGTATGGCTGCATGGATGCGTCTACCTGGGCCTTCCCCATTTCGATGATCGCTTGGAGCAAACCTGCCTTGTTGGTGAAATGCAAAAAAATCAGTCCCTCCGACACGCCAGCCTCCCGGGCTATCCGGCTGGTCGGCGTGCGGTCGTAGCCGTTTTCAGCAAAAAGCTGCAGCGCCGCATCCAGGATTTTTTCTTTTTTAGACATATGACTGAGTAATCACTCACAAAAATGTTCCCTTTTTTCTAAACTTTCAATTCATCGGCTGATTTTTTCTAAAAACCTGTTTGATCTACGAAAAAAAGGGCCATCCCTTTACGGAACAGCCCCTTTTGCCTTTTAGATTTTACCTCTTACATTTTGCCTTTATTCAGCAGGCGGGTTGCGCCGTTCGAATAAGTAAGCGCCGAGCATGCCCAGCCCGCCGAATATGGCAATCAGCGCAAAAAAGATGCCTACGCGTTCGCCTTCCTGCAGGTTAGCCGCATTGCTGATGACGAGGGCCAGGAGCAGTCCCAAGCCGGCGCCGATGAACATCAGGCTGTTTTTAAGGGTACGGGAAGGGTCGGTCTGGCGTTGGCGGCGTTTGATTTCCATACCTTTTTCAATGAGCGCCATATTTTCCTTGTTTTCCAAATAGCGCAGGCCGAATACCATCATAAATGCGCCCAGGCCCAACACGATGGGGATAAAAGCGCCGATAATTCCTTGATGCATGAGAAGAATGTTTTTTTAGAAGTGACAAAGTGGTTGCGAATTGTTTTGCCCACTCTGACAGCATACTTTCTTTTTAGGTTACAGGTTTCTGGTTAGAAGGTTAGAGGGCTTCTGGTTAGAGGGTTTCTGGTTAGAAGGTTAGAGGGTTTCTGGTTAGAGGGTTTCTGG
>CAZVZH010000282.1:0-5181 GCA_964630705.1 uncultured Saprospiraceae bacterium
CAGATTGCCGCGGATTTAGCTTTTCTCTTGCTAATCCCAAATCTAAATTTTAGCCCTTGATTCGCCTGAATCCTATCTTTCAAGGCGTAATTTTCGCCCATTAAATCGAGCATCCAATGCTAACATCCATCCACCCCAAACTCCCCATGCGCGACCCGGACGCCACCAAAAACTACTACCAAAACCAATTGGGCTTTACCCTGACGGGCGACTACGGCGACTATTTGATCTTCGAAAAAGACGCCATCGAAATTCATTTTTTCGAGTTCAAAAACCTCGATCCGGCGGCCAACTACGGCCAGGCATACCTCCGCACCGACGATATCGCCGGCCTTTACCAGGCACTGCTCGACCGGAATGTTGCCATCCACCCCAACGGGCAGCTGGCAACCAAGCCCTGGGGGCAGCGGGAGTTTTCGCTGCTCGATCCGGACTTGAATTTGTTGACTTTTGGGCAGAACATGTAGGATCATTCCAAAACCAGAGCGGCTGAAACCTTTTCAAATTGGACTTTTCAAATTGGACTTTTGACTTGTTGCGACATCTCGCAAGGGGCGTTTCCTTGAAGTCAAAAGTCCAATTTGAAAAGGTTACCCCCGCTCCCGCAATTTCCCGATTGCCCGCAGCACCGCTTCCCGCCGTTTGGCCGCCGTCATCCAGCGCGGCAGCCGGGCGCCGATACTTTTCACCTGATGCCGAAAGCCGTTGCGTTCGCGCAGTTGAGCGCCCACGTGGCGGGCCAGAAAATCGAGGTGGTCGAGGTTGTAGGCCCAGAGCAGGTGCTCGCCCAGTTCCATTTTTAGCCAAAGCGGCAGGTGGAAAAACGGGTCGATGGGCGCGCCGATTTTCAGGACGATATTGCGGGTGACGCGCCGGTCGAGCGCTTTGTTGTGGCCGCATTGGCCGCACACCAGCCGCACATCGTTGGCCTCCTGTTGAAAAACAGTATAGCCCCGGGTATACACCACCGCCCGGCCGGCACAAGCGGGGCACTCGACC
The DNA here is from genome assembly GCA_964630705.1 of uncultured Saprospiraceae bacterium. Classification (GTDB taxonomy): domain Bacteria; phylum Bacteroidota; class Bacteroidia; order Chitinophagales; family Saprospiraceae; genus M3007. The sequence goes on from CAZVZH010000282.1 coordinate 1,000, forward strand.
AGTACATCTCGGATAAACTCATAGAGTTGGGTGCGGTAGGTATCCTTGGTGCGGTGTTCCATAGGTTGAATTTTGTATGCGTTTGCGTAGGTCGATCGCGATTTTTTCAAGCCGGTCGTCAAAAAAACAAATTCATTGCCAACCGTATGAAATTTTGAACCGACAAACTACCTTTCGCCTAAACAAAAAATCATTTGGACCCTCCCCCGCACTGCGCCAGCATGCTCTAAAAGCAATTCACGAACGCACTCGGTAGCCAGGCGCCAAATTTCACTAAAACATTGAAAACGAATATGGCAAGCAATCTCCTCCTCGTCATAACCGTCGCCTTTATGGCCGGTTTGCTGTATTACACCGCTTCCCCTGCGCCCCGCGGCGACTATGGCGTAGGCTATTCTTTAATGCTCCTGATTTTTGGCGGCGGCTTTTTCATCTTGTCCGGCCTGCTGACCTGGAACCTCGCTGCAGCGCACCGGTTAGACTGGCTGCCTGCGCTCGGCGGTTTCCGCGGCGGACTGATTTTTTTCGGCTGGCTCGCTTTCGCACTGACCGTTTTGTTCGGCTCGCTGTTCAAATCCGAATGGCACCCGGGCGAACTGCCGCAGTTTTTACGCTGGCTGGCGCAGGCGCAAGTGTCCTTTTGGCTGCCGGTGTTAATGCTGGCCCCGGTGTTTTGGCTGAATATTCAGGAAAAATTGGGCGAAGGCATGCCGCCGGTTTGGGTGCAGCTGCCCATGAAAATCGGCTTCGGCGTCAGCTGTGTCATGACGTTTGGGCTGTTATTGGGCATGCTGGGTATCCCCTTGGGAAATGGCAGAAAAGAGGAGCTTTTGGAAGATGTACTGCCGATGACCGCCTTGGTTCAAGACCCGAAAGTGCGGGAAGAAGCCCTTGCCGATGTGAAATCGCGACCTAACTGGGCAAGGCAGGTGTATAACATGGCGAAAGACAAGGATCGGTGTTCCACCGCGTATTGGTTCCTGGAATGCAACCGGGTCCCCGACCCTGAAATTTATGTCGAACCCATTAAAAAAGACCTCCGGCGCAGGGCCGCTCAAATCCGAAAACGGATTCAATCCGGTGAATACCTGGCGGATTGGTATTTCCAGGAATACAGTTTGCAGGAATGCCTGCGGGCGATCGACTTTCAATTTTCCGCTGTTCCGGGCGGCGATTTCAGGGCTGAGCTGCGCGAATTAAGCGATGCCTTGCATACGCCACAGCAAGGGGCTTCGCAGCCGATCCAGTTCAAGCTTACCGAGGCCGTAGATGATTGGTTGAAACGGCATGAGTAACCTTTCACTCAAGACCGGATCAGGATACTATTTTCTCCCACCTCGAACCAGCCCCGCCCGCCGTTGCCTTGCCGGATGGCCTCGCTGCCAATGAACGATAAAATCGGAATACGGTCGGCCAGCGGAATATTTGTTTGGGCCGTCCATTCCTCCGGCGTCGGCGCACTAATGATCTGAATCACATCGCCGCCGCCAAATTCCCAGTACAACTTCAGTTTGCCTTCCGGGCCCTCGTAATGCGCGTAGCCACAGCGGTCTTCCCGGGTAAAGGAAACCTGGCTGCTGTCCTTGACACGGCCCGGGGAGGCTGCGGCCGGAGCGCGCCTGACCGGCTTTTCCTTTTGGTGGCGAAAGGTGCTGCGAATAAAATGCAGGGCAATGCCCAGGAATCCGGATGTCATGGTTTAAAATTTTAGTTTGACAAAAATACTGCCCGCGACGAGCAGCACGAACAGAAAAATCATGCCCAGGATGTAAGCCGTTCCGATGCCCGGCCCTTGCGCGCTGTACGCCCGGAACACTTTTTCCATAGCCAAATGCCCGCCCACCAGGCAGGCAATCCACACGCGCAGCAGCAGCCAGCGCTTCTCCACGCCCGGTACCCACCACAGGGCAAAGCAGGCGAGCGCGAACAGGGGAATCCAGAACCAGCAGTTTTCGATAAATTTATCCAGCGCCTTCGTCGGCGGCACGTTGGCCCGGGCGACGAGGCTGGCGGCGGCGTAAGCCAGCAGCCAAAGGAGTTCGGGACCGAGGAGGTAGCGCGTCATGGTTTTGGCATTTTAAAAAACAAGCGAAACGGTAGCGGCCCTCGGTCATTTACCTGCGATCAAAAACAGCAGCGCCAGTCCGCCCCACAACAAAATACCCGCCGCCATCGGCAAGGCCGGAATCCACAGCAAGATATTGGCTGCCAGCATTTTGCCGGCATTTTTCAACAAATATGCGCCGCCGATCAGCAGCAACAACAGCACCGGTAGGACCCACACAGCCAGGCGCCCGAAGGCCGTCAAACCCGGCGCCTGGCCGGCATCGCCGCCCGCGGCTGCACCCGAAAGCATGGTCAGATTGGACAGGCAAAGGAGCAGCAGCAAAGCGTCGATGACCAAACCGGCGTAAAAAAAATGGATGGCTTTCATTTAATTTGAGAGGACTGGGTCGTTTGTTTGAAAAGCAGCTTCTAGAGGTTTATGCTGCAAACCTACAGCCGCCCCGAACGCCGGAATATTTTTTGCCGCCCAGGCGTAGCAAAATGAAAACCAAACCGGGCAAATTACCAGCGAACGAGAACCTGACACGCACCGCAAAAAATTTTAACCGCCACACCTGACCAATGGTGAGCCAGACGTTAAAAAAACAGTTTAACCAACCATAAAAAAACATGGCCCGACTTATCCTGCTCGCCCTGCTCCTCCCTACCCTGCTCCAGGCCCAAAACCCGCACTTCGTCCTTTCCAGCAACGGCCTGAAACTCCGCGCTGCGCCCGACCAAAACAGTACGGCGCTGGCCGTCGCGCCCTTCGGCGCCCGGGTGCAGGTGCTCACGCGCGACACCAACCCACAGTACGGCTTCGTGCAATACGACCCACCGGCCCGCCGCGACACCATTGGTGTGCTTTACCCCGAACGGCCGAACTGGTACCCCGCCGGCCATACCGGCTATTGGTGGCAGGTGCGCTACCAAGGTAAAACCGGCTACATGTTCAGCGGCTTCCTGGCCGATTCGCTACTATTGGGTTGGAAAAGCGATTATCATCCCAAACCCGAACTAAACGACCAGTTCCGCCTGCGCACCACCGGCGGCAATGCCGGCGCCACCAACCACCCTGAATTCGACCCGGACTGGCGCTGGTACGGCTTGTACCCGGAGGCAGAGGGCCGGTTTACCCTGAAAAAAATCCAGCCGCGCTATGCCGTGGAAGACATGACCAATGAAAAGGGCGAATACGATTATTACAGCAGGCAGCTCGTCCTGCTCACCGACCCGCCCAGCGAACCCGTTTATATTTTCGGCACACGAAAACCCTGGAAAACCCGCGATGGCATCGACGGGTTTTGCGCGGAGTGTTTTGTGATGGAACAAGGCCCCAAAACCCCGCAAGAAGTTACTGCTGCTTTAAAAAAATACCGGATAGAGGTGTCCCACCCCGGCGAAGGCCGTGCGGTAGAAAAGTGGTACCTGCTGGGACCGAACGGCGAACGCCAGCAGGTGTACCCCTCCGAGTTTTCGAAAACCGTGGGCGACGATCCTATCCAACTGGCCTGGGCCGGCGACTTGGACGGCGACGGCCGCCCGGATTTTATTTTCCAATCGACCGGAGCACAAGGCTACGCCGTGCTGTACCTCAGCTCGCTGGCGCGCAAGGGCGAGGTGGCGCGGCCGGCGGCGGTTTTGTGGACCTGGTATACCTGCTGAACCGGCGGAAGCTATCCCACTCTGATACCGGCTCGACAGGTTGATTTGGGCTAAAAAAATGGGTCGTTAAAGCCTGCGCCGTCCGAAAATTCGCGGTAGTTTTCGGTGAAAATTTCTAACACCTAACCCATGACCTTCAGCGCTTATTATTGGAACACAGTCGTTCGGCCGGAAACGGCTTTTCGCCAGCTGATCGCCGACTCCCGCATGTTGCGTTTTTCTTTGTTGGCAGTTGGCATCACGGCTCTGCTGTACACCTTCGTGTATATTTTTTTGATTTTCGGCGGCGGCCAACCGTTCAAACCCTGGCTGGATATTCCGCTGGATGATTATTACCGGTACAATGTATTTTTCTGTGCGCCGTCGATGTTTCTCGGCTGGATACTCGCGTCCGGCGTAGCGCAGCTGCTGGGGCGCGGAGGCTCCGGCGCGGGCAGTTTCGAACAAACCCTGGCCGTGCTTGGCTTCGGC
>CAZVZH010000283.1:0-5159 GCA_964630705.1 uncultured Saprospiraceae bacterium
CCAAATAAATTTTGAACAATCCTGCAAATTGTTAAATTTATCGTTTTTTCGGGCCGTAGCGACGCCATGCATCGCGTCTCTACCACGGGATTTTATCTGGCCGCACACCCGTGGAGACGCGATGCATCGCGTCTCTACCGTGGGGTTTTATTCGGCCGTGCACCCGTAGAGACGCGATGCATCGCGTCTCTACCGCAGGGTTTCATCCGGCCAAACCAAGAATTCAGGTCACAACAAGACATCAATTTATCATTCAAAACTGCACATGAAAAGATATACCCTGCTCCTGCTCTTACCCCTGCTCGCCGTCCAAACATCAACTGCCCAATTCGGTACCGTTCCAACGCTTATTGATCAAAGCACCAATGGCAACCTGCTCGAAATTTCGGCAGCGGATATCGATCAGGATGGCGACCTGGATGTGCTCAATACCCATTCGAACAGCTTGGTTTGGTATGAAAACCTCGATGGCAATGGCAGTTTTTCCATCGGTCGCGAACTGATCGCCCTTAATTTGCGCAACTCGGTCGGGTTTTATGGCGCGCAATTTTTCGACTTCGACGAAGACAGCCTGCCTGACCTGGCGGCCGACCTATATTGGCGCAAAAACCTGGGCAACGGACAGTACGCCCCCGCCGTCAGCGTGTTCACCGCCTCCCTTGGCACCCTCGCTGACCTCGACGGTGACGGCCGGAAAGACGCCGTCATACTCGACAGCGGCAAAATTTACTGGCAAAAAAACCTGGGTAACGGCGCCTTTGCTGCCCGCCAAACCATCCGGAACGCCAGCAATACCAGCGTCTTTGCCGCTACCGGCGATTTCGACTACGACGGCCGCCACGATTTTTTTGCCAACTGGAACAACCGCTGCGTGTGGTTTAAAAACCAGGGCAATGCCGCTTTCGACACCGTACACCTTTCAACCGTAAATGCCAGCGCTATCCTCGCACAGGATTTCAATAATAATGGCAAAACGGATTTGCTCCTCGCCGTCGAAAACAGTATTTACTGGTACGAATTCGACAGCAGCGGCCAGCGCCAGCTCATCCAGACCTTGCCCAACTACAGGAGCAGCCAGCTGGCGCTCGGCGACCTCAATCGCGACGGTTTTATCGATCTGTTCGCCGGAAACACCCAAACCAGTATCGCCACTCGTGCCCGTTACTACGCCTTCGACCCCGCCACCGGCCTGTTCGACCCGGCGCCCAAAAACCACAACATTTATCTCATTCAACACGCTTACGCCAAATGGGCCGATCTGGACTCTGACGGTAATGGCGATTTGTTGATCGGCAGTACATCCGGTACCGGCTGGTTGCGCAGCCAGGCCCCGGGCATGTTTTCCGGCTCCGTCAACATTACCCGACTGCTCAGCCTTCCAAAGCAAATTATTTCCGCCGACCATGAAAACGATGGCGACGAGGACCTGTACACCGGAGGCTACGTTTTTGAAAACCTGGGGAACGGCCAGTTTGCCGAACGCCGCAGCGCTACGGCGCCTGGCAGCAAGCATTTTTCCGGCGACCTCGACGGCGACGGCCTCAAAGACATCGCCCTGCCTTCCGGCGATTCCATCGCCTGGCGGCGCGCCCTGGGCAATGGGCAGTTTGCCGCGCCCGTCCGGCTGCCCGGCCTGGTGACCTCCTGCAAACAAGTAGCCGGCGCCGACCTCGACAACGACGGCGATCTCGACCTGTTCGCCGCCAACGGCACGGATGCTGTGGCCCCAAATGCACGGTTTTACTGGTTTGAAAACGACGGCAAAGGCCAGTTTACCGGACACTTGGTCGAGACCGGCATCCAACTGTGCTCGGGCGCTTTCCCGCTCGACCCCAACGAAGATGGCTTGCCCGACATGTGGCTTACCTTTTTTAATAACAACCCGGCTCGCCTGTATGAAAACCAGGGCGGCGGGCAATTCGTGCTCAAACCCGCGTTTTCCAGCAGTTTGCCCAACCCGCAACGCGTCAACCAGTTCATGCTCACCGACCTGGACGCCGACGGCCGGCTCGATTATATTTACACCACCCTCGATTGGTCGTATACCAAGTGCGCCTGGTTTCGCAACCTCGGCTCGGGTTTCGCACCGGAAACCGTGCTGCTGACAATCAATCAGAATGCTTCCTACGGCACGCCGTATTTCACGGTGTTTGATGCCAACCTCGACGGCTTGCCGGATGTGGTCATCAGCGACAACTACTGGACCAAACTGACCTACCTCCGCGGCCTGGGCAACGGCGCTTTTGCCCCTCCTGCACTCATCCACGACGATCCGAATACTTACGGCCATTTTTTCGCTGTGACGCCCAGCGACGTGGACGGCGACGGCAAATTGGATATCGTTTTCGGCAAGCGGACGAAAGATGTGGGCGGCTACAACCAACTCTACTGGCTGGCGAATGAATATCCAACCCCACCGCCCCATATCCGGGTGCTCCACCAGTCGGTCGGTTGCGAAGACAATGGCACGCCCGCCGACGCCACCGACGACATCCGGGTGCTGCGTATGCACATCGCCAACCCCGGCGGCCTTTCCGACCGGTATTACCTGACCAACCCGCTCGACAGCCTGCCGCTCGACACCTTTTGGTACAACCAGATCCAGGTACTGCGCTTCCCCCCGGGCTCGGCCGGCGACGGCATCCAGCGGGCCAAGGTGATCCACGACCTGCTCGATCCCGCACTCAGCGAATGGATTTTTGCCGACCCGGTCCCGCACTGCTCCTCCGAGGTGCCCGCGACAATCGATATTTTTCAACTGGATTCCTGGTGCTACAGCTCCGAAACGCCCAACGACCCCTCCGACGACCGCGTGGTTTTTTACTTTACGGCTCAGCTGTCCAACGCCCAGCAACCTTCCCCCGGCTTTCACCTGGCCTCTAACCTGGGCACGGTGACGCAGCAGGGAACCGGCATTCAAAACGAAGGCAGCTACAACACCCAACAAATCTATTTCCTGCCTCCAGGCAGCGCAGGCCAGCCCGGCCCCGTCGTGCTGACCCTGCGGGACAAGGCCGATACGACCATTGTTCAAACCTTGACCTTCGACAATCCAGGCGTTTGCTCGACCTCCGGGACATCGGCGCCTGGTCAAAACAGCTTGCTCCGCATTACCCCCAACCCGTCGCTTTCCGGAGCGCCGCTGCTGATTTCACTGGAAAATGCATTTTTGGGAACGATAAAAATTGACGTGTTGGACCTGGACGGCCGACTGTTGCACACGTTTTCCCGGGAAAAAACCGGGGCGGTGTTTACCGAATCCGTAGCGGTTCCAGCCCATTGGCCCGGCCGGTTTCTCGTCCGCGTTTCGGATGGAACGCACACGGCAACCCACTTGATTTTGAAATTTTAAACATGAAAAACACACTCGTTTTTTGCCTGTTTTCTCTGGCAACAACCGCCGCCCTCCAGGCCCAACCCGCTCTGGAAAAACAGCTGCAAACCCAGCTCATCCTCGCTGCCGACGGCGACGTGATCGAACTGCCCGCCGGGCGCATACAGCTGAACAACACCCTCTGGCTCGACGACAAACGAAACATCACCATCCGCGGCGCCGGCGTCGACCGCACGGTGCTCTCGTTCAAAGGCCAGCAACAAGGCGCCGAGGGCATCAAACTGACCAACGCCGCCAACATCACACTGGAGCATTTTACCATCGAGGACAGTCGCGGCGACCTCGTCAAAGCCCAGCAGGTGCAGGGCCTGATCCTGCGCGACCTCAAGGCCCAGTGGACCGGCAAACCCAAAAAGTCGAACGGCGCCTACGCCCTTTACCCCGTGCAGTGCCGGCAGGTGCGCATCGAGCGCTGCACGGCTATCGGCGCTTCCGACGCGGGCATTTACGTCGGGCAATCCGACAGCGTGTGGGTCAGCAACTGCCTGGCGCGGCACAACGTGGCCGGCATCGAAATTGAAAATACGACCAACGCCTGGGTGTGGAACAACACGGCCACCGAAAACACCGGCGGCATCCTGATTTTCGACTTGCCCGATTTGCCCAAAAAACAGGGCGGCCGCGTACTGGTTTGGAAAAACCAGGTGTTGCGCAACAATTATAAAAACTTCGCTCCCAGGGGCAACATCGTGGGCAAAGTGCCGCCCGGCACCGGCGTCATGGTGCTCGCCACCCGCGAGGTGGAGATTGCCGAAAATGCCATTCTCGGCAACAAAACCGCCTCCACGGCTATCGTCAGCTATTTCATCACTGAAAATCCGGTGCAGGACACGGCGTATATTCCCTACCCCTCCGCTGTGTCGGTGCACGGCAACACGTATTCCACCGGCAAACGCATGCCCACCTGGAAAAACAAACTCGGCTTTTTGTTTTGGCTGAAATTCGGGCGTCGCGCGCCGCACATTTTGTACGACGGCATTCGCGACCCCGGGGCTGCGGCGGGCCTGCCGCCGGTGTGCCTCGGGCAAAATACCAACGGCAGTTTTGCCGACCTCAAAGCCGGACAAAAATTCAAAGGCATCAGCAAAGACCCACAACCCTATGTTTGTACGATTCCTGCATTACCGCGGCCCGAGTAGAGGGGTGCGCGCCGCCGCCGCGCTGGCGGTTGGGTTGCTGACCTTGGCGGCGTTCAGCCGTCCGGCAGCGCCGGTCGGCCCGAAAACCCGCTTGTCGGAGTACGGTTTTTTCACGGGGCCCCTGTCCGATTTGCGGCCGGCGGAACACGTGTTTCCCTATTCGGTCAACGCGGCTTTGTTCAGCGATTATGCTGAAAAATCCCGGTTCGTAGCCTTGCCGCCCGGCGGGCGCATGGGATACCGGGGGGTTGGCGCGTTCGAGTTTCCCGAAGGGGCCGTTTTGATTAAAAATTTTTACTATCCGGCAGATGCGCGCCATCCGGAAAAAGGGCGCCGTATTTTGGAAACCCGGCTGCTGCTGCGCGAAACCGGCGGCTGGAAAGCGCTGACCTACGTGTGGGACGAGCAGCAAACGGAGGCGCTGCTGGAAGTGGCCGGAGCCGAACTGCCCGTGGCCTGGACTGATGCCGGGGGCAAACGGCGCTCCGTGAAGTTTCAGATACCCAACCTCAACCAGTGCAAAGGCTGCCACTCGTACGACGGGCAGTTTGTGCCCCTGGGCCTCACGGCTGCGCAGCTCCACCGCGGCGGCCAGCTCGGGCAGTGGGCGGGGGAAAACCGGCTCG